>JAKAFK010000024.1 GCA_021817985.1 Pseudomonadota bacterium
GCCTGCCCCACTTCCGCCCTAAACGCCCCATGCAATAGCTATGCTCCCGAACCCTCCGCGGGCGTTCCGCGCATCTGGTTCAAATTGACGCGTTTCTTGGTAATCGCCAACATGTGAGTCGCACGGCAATCGGGTGGTGGTTGTGGAATGACTTCGTCAATGGCTTTCCAGAAATCATCCAGACGATTCCCAAATAGTAGCCAGAAAAACACGAATTCGCCTTGATCCTCCGGGCCGATTTCGAAAACTTTTCGGGACTCACTTCCGAATTCGAGTCTATCGATTTGATCGAGCTTGCCGGTTGTGGGAACAGTCTCGCCCTTTTCAAAGCTACAAAAATCGAATTCTTTGTTCTTCCCCTTTTTCGTGGGCTCTCCTGTGTAGAGATCAAGGCAGGCAGTTCTCAAACCTGTTGCTGTTTTGCCCGTGCGCCGCTCAAGATCACGACACCAGGCAATGGTACGCATTTCGTTGATACATAATCGCCCCGGGCTACCTCCAAGATTCTTCTTCGATTCGCCATTTTTTGAACCGTTTGCTTTCGTTTTGGCGACTTCTCCTGTTCCCACTTGAATTTTCCTTCGATGTTGATCAGGTCAATGGATTTTTACCTCGGGTTTCTATCTGGTCCGGAAATTTTCGGCATGTGGAATACTGAAAATGTCGAATCAACGTTGACTCGGCCCGGGAATCCGGTAACCAACATAGGAGGGATAAATCATGGAACAAAACATTATTCCTTGCAATACGGATGCCCTCTTTTACGCATTCGATAACCAAACCAACAACCAATAATGAGGAAGGAATGAGAGATGAACGACACAAATAATAACCACGGGATTTACCCGATTCACGCCGCAGCGCACCTGTTTCCGCGCATGACAACGGACGAATTCGAGCAACTGAAAGCCGATATTGCCGCACATGGGCAACAGGCGCCGATTCTTCTGCACGAAGGCCAGGTGGTCGACGGACGCCATCGCCTTCGGGCATGCGCGGAACTCGGGATTGCTCCGAGATTCGAGGAGATCGAGGCGTCCAATCAGCCGATTGAGCAGGTGGTGGTCAGCATCAATCTGCATCGCCGCCACCTGACCGATGGTCAGAAGGCGGTGATTGCAGCGCGCATTGCTAATCTCAAACTCGGCTCCAATCAGCATACCGCCGGAGCGGTAAGCCAGAAGCAGGCCGCAGACGAGTTGGGGATTTCGGTCGATACGCTGCAGCGTGGCAAACAGGTTCTCGAGAAAGGGGCGCCGGAGCTGATTCAGGCTGTCGAGGAGGGCAGAATCGACATCAGCAATGCCGCAAGAATCTCGAAACTGGATCGCGATGAACAGGTCAGGCTGTCGCAGCAGGATATTCAGCTGATTCTCAAAACGAGCAAGGAGATCAACCGGGCCAAGATCGAAGAGCGCCGCAGGGAGAGACTCACGCAGATCGAGCAGAAACGGAAGAAAAATCGCCCACTCGATACGGATGTGAAATACGAACTGATTTACGCCGACCCGCCCTGGAATTACATGAGCGAGCTTGCCGTTGGGTATCCCTGCATGAGCGTCGATGAGATTTGCAAAATGGAAGTCGACAATCTCGCCACAGAGGATGCGGTGCTGTTCATGTGGACATCTGCTTCCCTGCTCAAAGATGCGCTTGACGTGATTGAAGCATGGGGATTTACGTTCAGGACAAGCGCCGTGTGGGACAAGGGAAGCCCAGGGCAGGGGCGATATTTCCGCCAGGGGCATGAAGTCCTGATGGTGGCGACACGCGGAGCGGTTCCGGACGTTCCGCTCAATGCAATTCCAGAATCGGTGCTCCGTTTTCCTCGTGGCAAACACAGCGAGAAACCGAAGGAAATGTACGGAATCATCGATGCGATGTATCCCGAGTTGACCAAGATGGAGCTGTTTTGCCGGGGGACGCCGCCCGAGGGTTGGGAAGGATGGGGCAACGAATATGTGCCCCGTAATACGGAGCAACAAGGTAATGCCGGAGTGGAAGTGCTCCCTCAGGCAGCATGAATCGAGCAATAACCCGCGGGTAATTTAGCCTGGGGATAACCAAGGAGAAAATTATGAGTCAGCAACAGATGAATGCTGCGAAGCAGCAAGGTGAATCGACTCTTTCGAATGGAATTGATCCATTTCAGGACTTGATTGATGAAATTGTTGAAAATTACTGGAAGATCGATTTTGGGATGGATGACGAAGTATTCGAAAATTTAAAGTTATCCGAACTCCTCCAGCAAAACCGGGCGTATGCGGAATGGCTGATGCACGTAAACCCAAAATGTTTTCAATTGTTGTCGGAGAATTTTCGCGATGATAATCTATTTGCGTGTAGGGCACTGGAGCGCTCTCCTGAGATATTCGAATACGCCTCCTACCGCCTGCGGGACCATCCAAAGTTTGTCTACCATGCTTTGAATTTGGCCAATGGATATGGGGATACTGCCGCAGACATCTTGAAGCATGTCGGAAAGACCATTGCGGATGTTCTGGATTTCGTTGTGGGAGCTGACAGCAAAACTTTCAATGATGTTGATTATCTGCTGGATATTCTGAAGAATTTTGAGACGCATGCAGAGAAAATGGCTTTAGAAGAGAAAGTCCCGAAGAAAAATGACGGCAGCATAGGTCCTGTCAAAATTTGAACCGAATGGCGAAACTGTGCAAAAAATATGCGTTTCGCCATTTTTTTCTTCTTTCGGGCTTCGCCCCTGCGTATTTCCTGTTTTTCATGATCCCGCATTCCCGTTTCGTAGACTGGAGCCCTTGCGGGCATTCTGTTTCTCTTGGTTGGCGGGCTTTGTCCCCCTTTTTGTTGACGCGATGCGATGCCCAGCTATTGGCTAATTACCTGATGTAACCCGTAGTGGACTTATACTTCCAGGCAACGTCGTGGAGAGTCAGTCTATTGAAATGTCAGGGAGGTATTTTCTGATGGTCTTGATGTTCAGGCCGGATTCAGCCGCCAGACGAAGCGGGGTGGGATTTTCTCCACGTTGGATCAACCTCTGGTGCGCGGCACGAAGCTGCTCGATGGCATTTTCCGTGCGCTTTGCATTCGTGTATTGCGCGCCTAGGCGCATGCGTTCCTTGGCGCTTTCGTCGGTGAATTCGAGGATCTTGACCCGACTGCCGAGGTTGTCGCGGTTTTTCCAGACCCAGCCTGCGACAGATTTTGCCGTGTTGCGTATTTCCGAATAGGGCAGGGGAATGTCGAATGTCGCATTGATTGAGGTCGCTTCCGCGAGAACCGACGCATGCCAGCCATCGACGTCGTGATGGCGATGCACGGCTGTGTAGCTCCAATATCGCAAAGTGTGGAAGAGATGGTCGTTCCTGCCCCGGATTTCAACCTTGCCCGATAGCTTGACGACATGCTTCGGCAACTCGATGTATTCGAGAAAATCCCCCAGATCGTAGCTCGTCGGGAACGTCAGGACCCGCCACCGTTTGTTCAGCGGGTTCTTGGTGAGCGTATGCGAGAAGGCGCGGTCAGCATCGAGCCGTTCGGTCAGCGCGTCCTGTACGGCTTCGAAGTATTCCTGCGGCTTGCTTCGGCTGTTGTCGTGATAGGCGACCGGGGTTTTGAGGTGGTAGAGGTAGTGGCAGTGTGAATTTTCCGGGTTGACCGTGATGATGGTTGGCGGCGGGAGATTCCGTTCGTCGAATTGGAAAGCTGATCCCTTGTGATCGATGTCGAAGCTGAGATAGCTGCGGTAGACGGGGTTGAGGCCGCAGTAGGCGAATTGATCGACCTTGGCTCTTTTGCGGAACAGGGTGCCATCATTGAAATCGTTGGTGGTGATGACTGCTTCGTTCAAATGTTCATAGAATTGCTCGAGTTGTAAATTCATCCTTCGTGTCGTGAGTCATACGACACGATGAACAAAATAAATCGATCAAAGTCAACTGGTTATCATTGTTTATTTGCGTTGTGGGGTGTTGTGCGCGGCACGATTCGACACTCTGCTGATGCGTCGCCACATCTGCCGCTCGATGCGATGCTTGCCCGCATATATCAAATTGATATAATTTGTCGCATGCACATCATTTCGATCAAGATGCTCTGCGAGTTCTGGTGCAAGCACCCGGAGGCGGAGCAGGTGCTGCGCCAGTGGCATTCCGTGGTGGAAAAAGCCGAATTCCGCAACTTCAACCATGTGCGCGAGATATTCAATTCTGCCGACTACGTTCCGCCTTATACGGTGTTCGATGTTGGTGGGAACAACTATCGGGTGGTCGTGGTCGTTCGATACCGGTTCGGCAAGGTATTCGTCCACAGTGTGATGACGCATCGGGAATATGACGATTGGAGCAGGCTTTACCAGAAAGGCAGGGGATGAACATGCAGACTACGGAATCGCAATTCGACATGAGGCAAATCGAGGCGTCATGGCAGGCGCTGGATGCCATGGTGCATCTTCATCCCATTCGTAGCGAGGAAGACTATGACCGCATGGTGGCGCTGATGAATTCCCTGCTGGATGCTGCCGGTGACGACGAGGACCACCCGCTTTCCGGACTTCTTGATCTCGTGAGCGATCTGGTGTCGAAATACGAGCAGGAGCATTACGCAATCGAGGCATCCGATCCTCGGGAGGCGCTGAAATTTCTGATGGACGCACGGGGGTTGAAGCAGGAGGATCTGTCTGCCATCCTGCCGCAGGGCAACCTGTCGGCGATCCTGTCGGGCAGGCGCAAGATCAGTGCGACGCTTGCTGGGAAACTGGCGAAATTTTTCGGGGTGAGCCCTGCCTTGTTCGTGCCAGGTTCGAATCCCAAAGTGGGATTCTAACTCGATTTGATTCAGGTTATGAATGACTTCGGATCGACATTCGCGGTATCATTCAGGTGTCACTCATTGGGGTCACTCCATTGAGCGACATTTGTGCGTGATGCCAAAAAAACAGCATATAAATACATGGCGTTGATGGATTGTGGTGTCGAATCCCTCCTTCTCCGCCAAAAACCGCCTTCAAAGCCGCGCAACTGATTTGGATGCGGGTTTTTCAGTCCCTCCACTCTTCCCGCAATGACGCACGCTGAAGAGTCCTGATGCACTTTTCGCAATCGCATGCGCTGTTTATCCGGCTGCGTTACCTGATGAAGGAGATCCCGGATGGTCAGGCGGTCAAGTCGGGTGATTGGGCGGTCGGGGGGCGCAGCGGCCTCTGGCGCGTCGTGGGTGGCCATCCTTGGCTCGCCCGGAACATCCTTCGGGCACTGCGAGCCGGGGTCGATGGTGGGACCGCGCGCCATTCGGCAACAGCTCGACCGCCTCGAAAATTAAGCTGGCGCCGCCCGACTTGCCGCTGACAGTGGACCAACGCGCACGCGCGAGCTGGCGCTTTTGGCGCCCATCGAAGCCCTGAGATCGGCCTGAGCACGCCTGCGAGCCGTCCATGCGCAATTTTCGCGCTGAGGGCGTGGTCAGCGCCAGCGTGTCCGCGATCACGTTAAATTTCATCTCGAGTCCCAGCAGGGTTCTTCCACAAATCCGTCCTTTATCGTTGACCTGCACGCTTGTATAGTTACTGCAGGCTACTTTTCGCATGGTGGCAGCAGGCATTGTTCGATCGGAGCCGCACCGGGTGCGAGGGGGAAACCATCCCCGCGGCCCTCGGGATGCAGGCGAAAACGTCGCGTCGTTATGAGTTCAGGCGGAGCTCGTTCATGGATAAGTCGACAGATCCTGCAGGCGTGATCCTCAAAGCGGCGCTATTCGCCGCGGAAAAACACCGGCATCAGCGGCGCAAGGATGCGGCCGCAACGCCGTACATCAACCATCCGCTGGCGTTGGCGGACGTGCTGGCTAATGAGGGCGGTGTGTCGGACGCCGTCGTGCTCTGCGCAGCGTTGCTGCACGACACAATCGAGGACACCGAGACGACCGAAGCCGAGCTTGATCAGACGTTTGGAAGGGAAATTGCCGGCGTCGTGAAAGAAGTGACCGACGACAAGACCTTACCGAAGAGTGAGCGCAAGCGTCTTCAAATCGAGCACGCGCCGCACGTCTCCACTGAAGCCAAACTGGTGAAGCTTGCCGACAAGATTTGCAACCTGAGCGATATCCTGGAATCGCCGCCTGCGGATTGGTCTGCCGAGCGGAAGCGGGAATACTTTGATTGGGCAGCGCAGGTTGTGGCGGGACTACGAGGCGTCAATCCGAAGCTCGAGTCGGTCTTCGATGACCTGTACGCGCGCTGCCACGAATTGGAATGACGGGAAGCCAGGGCGGCCCCTGCGCATGCTCGCATGGGAGCGCGTGCAGAAGATCGGGGTTGCTGGGGACCAAGGTCCTGCGTTCAACCAGCGTTTCGGAAGCAAACCCCGGCAAATCAGAACCATGCGCGGTCGCCGCACATACCCGAGCACAATGGGGCCGGCCGCGATTTCAGGCTTCGTGCTGATCAGCACCCGTTCTTTCGTATCCAACTGCCTTGTCGGCAACCTCTTGCCCCGGCCCGTACGGCCGCTGGGTGGCTGCCCTGCTGTCTCCGGTGATCTGGCAGCCCATCCTCTCGCGAGCCATCTTGTCAGCGGGAGACGGTTGAGCGCGAACAGATGTCGGCCGGAGAACAGCGTGCGCGGTATTCTGGGAGAGAGACCGCTGCACGGACCTAACGCACTTGTCGAAGCAGCCCGCGTAGCGCCGATGGTGAAGCGGGCGCGCCATCAAGAAGGCGGGGCTGCCCACGCGTGTCGCGAAAGAGCATCGCGGGGACGCCATAGACGCCATTTGCCACCAGCAAGGCAAGATTCGCCTTCAGGTCATGGCCGACCTTCGACGCGATACGCGCGGCTGGCGCGATCCCGCCGGCATGGTCAAGGCCGGCGGCGAGACTGTAGTTTTTCTCGTCCCTCTTGAGCGCTTGCAGCGGGGAGGAGGACTGCAAGATGGCGGCGGCCTTTGGCGTGCTGCTGGATGTGAGCATGCCCACGGGAATCCAGCGAAACTGGAGGCCGTTCCTTCCCACCCAGGGACGCAGATCTTGGTACAGGCGGTGGCAGTATAGACAGTTGGGGTCGAAGAAAATGTAAACAATCCTCACACCGTGCCCTTCGGCGATGTATGTGGCTTGGCCGATCTGCGAGAGCATTGCAGGCGCGGCATCGTGTGTGTCGGCGTGTGCCCATGAGGGTGCGGCGGCAAGCGCGATAGCGAGGATGGGGGCGACTCGAAGCAAAACGCTCTTCATGCGGTGGGGCCTCTTGGCTGTAGTGACGATTCCTGGGCCGCCGTTGACGGATTTCGAACGGGGCGCATGGGCGCATTCCGGCAGGTCGCGTTCTCACCCAAAAATCGCACTCAGCACCTTATGGCCACGATACTGGTGAAGCAGGGCAAACCCGACGTGGCCGAACCAATAGGCCCAGAGAAGATCGGAAAGCGTTCTATGCATCACGCTGAAGTCAGTGAAGGCGATATAGTGCGTCGACGCCCCAGATGCTCCCCGCCCGCCGGGAATCACGAAGAAGATGATGAGCCCCGTCAGGGCCATGCCGGTGGCGGCGAGAAGCCCGAGACCGTGGACGAAGCTTGACAATCCGCGTGTGCGCCCGGTGCGTGGCAAAGCCCCCTTGACCATCGCTCGCGCGTCCGCGGCGATTGCCGCTCGGCCTTCCTGGCCCCAGGGAAACCAGTATGGGAAGTCCTCGTTGGCGAATCCCCACAGCCAAGCGAGGAGCACCACGACAACCCCCAGCAGCCCCCCCACTTCATGTACATAGAAATGCACGGCGTCCGGGGTTGACACGAATAGGCCGCTGAAGAGTTGGAACGTAATGAAGATGGCGAGTCCCCAATGAACCGCCCGCGTCATTGGATTCCACTGCTGGCGCTCATTACTGCACACGTTACTCGCGTTCTCCATCATAAACTCCTGCAAAACAGAAAGGTTCGCTGCGGTTATCGGGAATAGCGAATGGGACACGCCTGAACGACAAGGGTTCCTTATGGACCTGTAACCAATGATCGACATGCGGGCTACACCCTCCTGCTGGCGGATCTCCGCAAGTTCCGTGCCAGACGCGCATGCAACGCTACCGCCTGGTAAAAACGCCAGAAGTTCGACGGCGGGAGCCTCGGCCGTTGCCTTAATCCAAAAGAAACCGATGTCGGTAGACCGTCAATTAAGGCAGTATGATGCTCGGCAAGCCAATATGGACTGTCGCTATTGGCAGCCGGCGTAGGAGTTCTGGATCTGTTCCGGGCCGAAGAATCTTGAGTGGCGGCCTTGGCTCCACAGAACCGCTGTTGCGAAATGCCTTGCAGGCGGGGCATGGTCGTTGCCCCAATACCGCCTCATCAAGGTGGATGAGCTGCGCGAGTTCGGCGCCGCGCCGTCTCTCGACGGCGCGGAAGGCATCGCGGCTTATGTGACCGGCATTCCGGAGTCTAACGACGCCGGCGTGCTGGCCGGTGCGCTGGGCGAGATTGCCTGTGCTCGCGGCATGACGGAAATGGCGAGAAACGGGGGGGGTGATGCCGGGCCGCAGATATCCGGACGGGAAAGCGCAGAGGCTAAGGGCCGCGTCGGCGTGGCGACGGAACTGGAGGCAAGCGCCACGGGTCCCCTCCGCCCGTGCGTGCGCCGTGACGCTGCCTGTCGCCACGTCCGTGGGCTCGGGCCCCGTCATCGGCGCAGTGGGCCTTAACGGGCAACGTCCAGCCAGCTGCTGGTCCCGCCCAGGCGATCGAAATAGCGCGCGCGATAATAGTGGCGCTTGTGGTCGGCATCGTCGGCAAAGGCCGCGCGGTCATGCAGCACGTTGTTGCTGACGAGGCCCATGCCCGATTGAAGCAGGCCCCGGAAAATGTACGGCGAATCGCTATCGAGAAGTTCTTCCAAATAGGCCAAGGCTTCCCGCGTCAGGGGATCGTCGGCCCAAAAGACATTGTTCACGCGAACCGTATAGCGCATGTGCAGATTGCCTGCGGGGGTGATGCTGAATACCGGCCCCGGGCGTTCCTGGCGTGCCGTGTTTCCATTCTCGATACGGGCCGGAATGGTCATCGCGTTCGATGCCATGAGGGCGTGAATGTACGCCGGGTTCTTTTCCCTCAACAGAATGTAGGCCACCTCGTGGTCCAACAGGGCATTTTCGCCGCCGCGAGCCGCCCTTTGGACCACATGCAGATTCAACGCCTGGATCTGCTCATGGGCACTGTTGTAATAGCCGTCCGTGTGCCAGTTGATCGCCCGGTTGGTGTACGGAATATACTGCTGCCGGACGCCTTGATCGACCACCGTCAGCGATGTCAGCCCGGATGCGTCCGCGAGCCAGTTCTTGTTGAGATGCCTGAGGCCGAACCGGCGTCCGATGGCCAGCGCGATCTCAGGATCGGGATCGTTTCCCGTCGTTCCCGCGTAAAGGGCCATGTTGGCTTTGAGGCATCGCTGCTGCAGCGCCTTGAATTCGCTGTCGGTCAGTCGGCGCGGATCGCCGATTTCCACCAGCAAGTCGCCGAGGTCCTTAGGATAGTTCTTGAGCTTCTGATCGCGCCACGCCTGGTAGGCGGCATCATTGTCCGGATGAAAAGGGCTGTTGATAGCCTGCTGCTCGATTGTGCTTGCTGTATTCACGGTCCGCATCCTTGTTGGCGCAAAGAAGGAGTTATAACTCCACAGATCCGCAATGGTAGCATGCCCTGCCGGAGTGTCAAACGGCGGCCCGATGCGGCAGAAAAATAGGCTCATCAGGGATGGCGAAGTGACGCGCAAGATTCGACTGTCCGCTTCGCGCACGGCCGACCCGGGGTCTGCAGTCCGAAGACGCGGCGCAGACGATGGCTGCGAGTGGCTTGACCTTCGGTACTGCCCAATGAGACCACTTACGGCCGACTTCTAATGCGTCGCTAAACAATGGTTCATAACTCGTTATGGCGAAGCCAGAATTCCCGATGGTCCACAATTCCTGTGGATAAAATTGTGGACGAGCGCGGCATTTGTTCGTAAGGGCGTTGTAAGAATGGTGGTTTTTGGGTTTGCCCACATTTTGCGCGAAGATGGAATGTTATATATAAACAAGGTGTTGTATCGGCCTATTGACTTCTGGCCGCCGCTTTGTGGCGATCGTTCGCGGCGACATCGGCAAGTGAACAAAATGGGCCGCTGCGGCCCGACAGACGCTGAGCAGTGGGCTATTGAGCGACGCCGGGAACAGGCAGGGCGTAACATCACGATGCGACCCGCGGATCTGGTGCGGCACATCCCTCCCTCCGGGTGGGCCAAGGCGATCGGGGCAAACGGGCACCGGTTCTGCCTGCGCCCGCAAACCCTGCAGGCGCGTGTCAGACGCCTCTGGCCCGAATTCAACGCCTGTGGTCGCGCGCCGGCGGACGGGCGCGCCCACGTCCTCGACGAGGGTCAACGACTGCCAGTAAAGCATCGTCAAAAATCCCCCGGACGGGGTATTCCGCGCGCACTTTTTTTGCGTCAACGTCCTGCTCCTTGGAAAAGGAAAAACGGCCTCTGCGTGCCCGATGCCTGCGCTCCGCCGGCGCTTCGTCCCGGTGGCCAGGCGGTTTTCGGGAGATCCGTGCACCGGCCCGGGCATCGCATTTTCGGCCGAATTCCCGGAGGCACCGATTCCCGCGTGAGGCGGCGGATGACACCTACGTGTCATGTTTGTTCCTTAGTATGAGCCTTCGGGCACGCACTCCCGTGGTGCCGGCGGGGGCGCAATCGCCCCGCGAGCATGCCGTGCACATCGCGCAAGCGGCGCGCGCATCGCCCAGAAACGGGCTGCCCCAAAAGGCTTTCGGCATCGTCACCAAGCTTGGGTCAGTGGCCCAGTAATTGCTTTTGGATGGGTAAAGGTTCCCATCCTATCGATAAGAAAAGATACGGCGCGACGGTTCCGTGCGGCAGGCGAGCAGCGGATGTGCGGGGCTGGTGCATGAACCATAGGGTGCAAGGCCTGATCGAGTCGAGCGTCTTAGGCTTCCGATCCGGACATCAAGGAGAATGCAAGGTGCTAAATGATAGCGAGATTTGTCCCGAGGCGGCGCAGGCGGCGCAGGCGTGCGCAGCGGACCGCGAGCCGCCAGGAGGGCAGCGCGACGGCCATTATTTTGACCACTTCCTGCGCGGCATGACACCGGTGCGTACGGCGGCGGCGGGAACCCAAGGCGGGCTGGGGGCTGAAGACGAGCGTGCACTCGCCCGGTGCGCGCGGGCGGGGGATTTTTCCGCCCGCCAGAAGTTACTGGAGCACAGCCTCAACTTGGTGATTCAAATCGCCAAGCATTACGTCAGCCGAGGGATCTCGATGGTGCACCTGATCGAAGTGGGGAATCTCGGGCTGATGGACGCCATGCGGAAGTTCGATCCCGAGCGCCGTGTGCGCTTTGCGACCTATGCCGCGTGGTGGATCAGCCAGAACATCGAACTCGCGCACGTGCGTGGTCCGGCCATGCCGCGAATTCCGATGCATGCCTTGCTGGAATTGAGCCTCTACTCGCGTGCCCATCGCCACCTGGAGGCCAATGGTGTGCTCATGCCGGCCGCGGGCGAGGTCGCGTATCTGGTGGGCAAGCCACTGGAGGCCGTACGCAAAGTGCTCACGCTTCACGAGCGCATCGGCATGCTGGACGAGCCGTTGGGCCCTGAGGCGATTCGCTGAGGCCGCACTGCCGCCGGTGGCGGGCGGGTTCGCCGGCTGGATCCCGGAGTGTGCCCGCACGGTGACGCGGCCTGTTGTGCAGGCCTTTGAGCGGATGGCCCGTCGGTTGTCGGCGATTTGAGCCGCGTCTTGCGGGCGCGGCGCAATCGTGGCTGCACGGTGGCCCGAGCAGTTCAAGTTGCTGCCCGGTGCCGACGGTGTTACCTTTTCCCATGGATTTTTCCTGACGCTGCGCTGGACTCCACCCATCGCCGGCCCCTCTCTCACGTATGGCGCTGGTGAACGCCCGACGTGATGACGCTGGTTCGACCCGGGAAGCGCGCACCAGGCTTAGGCCACGGGAGCGGACCATGGACCTCAATACGCACGACGATGAAATCGCGCTGGGCGAGCGGCTGGAAGAGCTGATAGGCGTCGGAAAGGCGCTCTCGAGCGAGAAGAATTTCGACCGTCTGTTCGAAATCATCCTCAGTGCCGCTCAGCGGCTCACGCATGCCGATGGGGGCACGCTTTACCGCGTTTGCGATGGACAGCTTCGATTCGAGATCCTGCGCACGAACTCCTTGGGCCTCGCCATGGGCGGCACCACCGGCGTGGCCATCCCATTCGACACGATCCCGCTCTACGACCCGTCGGGTCGGCCCAACAGCCGAACCGTCGTCGCCTGCTCGGTCCTGCAGCGCAGGACCATCAACATGGACGACGTCTACGCCGCAGCGGATTTTGATTGTTCCGGCACGCGCGAGATTGATGGCAAGACAGGGTATCGCTCGCAATCGTTCCTGACGGTACCGATGGAGAATCACGAAGGGGAGATCATCGGCGTCTTGCAGCTCATCAATGCCACAGACGGGGCGACGGGCGCCGTACGCACGTTTTCCCGGTTGGAGCAACGGCTGGTGGAGTCGCTCGCCTCGCAGGCCGCCATTGCGCTGACCAACCGCAATCTCATTGACCAGCTGGAGCACCTTTTCGAGTCCTTCGTCGGCATGTTGAATGCGGCCCTCGACGAGAAGTCGCCGTACACCGGCGCGCATTGCCAGCGCGTGCCCGTGCTGACGATGATGCTCGCCGAGGCGGCCTCAAACGCCGCGTCGGGCCCTCTCGCGTCCTTCCACATGTCGGACCAGGACCGGCATGAGCTCAAAATCGCGGGCTTGCTGCATGATTGCGGCAAGATCACCACGCCGGTGCATATCGTGGACAAGGCGACGAAACTGGAAACCATCATGGACAGGATTCATCTGGTCCATGCGCGTTTCGAGATCGTCAAGCGTGACGCGGAACTGACGCTCTGGCGTGGCCTTTCCGAAGCAAGCCGGAGCGAACCCGACGGCTCGGCGCAGGCCCGTTTTCATGCTTTTCTCGAAGCGCTCGAGGCAGACCGGGCGTTTCTCGAGCGATGCAACGCGGGCACCGAGTTCATGGCGAAGGAAGACCAGGAACGCGTGCGACAGATCGCCGGGCGCTATCAATGGCGAATCGGGGATGAGCGGCGTCCGCTCCTGTCGGACGAAGAAGTGCGGAACCTCACGGTATCGCGCGGGACGCTGACGCCCGAGGAGCGGGCGATCATCAACGGGCACATCGTTTCCACGATCCATATGCTCGAGGCGATGGACTGGCCGAGACACTTGCGCAATGTGCCGGAATACGCGGGGGGGCATCATGAGCGCATGGACGGGCGTGGCTATCCCAAGGGCCTGACCCGCGAGCAGATGTCTGTGCAGGCCCGCATCGTGGCCATCGCGGATATCTTCGAGGCGCTCACCGCAAAGGACAGGCCCTACAAGCGCGGCAAGACGCTGACGGAAGCGCTGACCATCTTGGGCCAAATGAAGCTTGACGGGCACATCGATCCGGACTTGTTCGACGTCTTCCTGCGCGAGCGGGTTTACGAACGCTATGCCCAGGCCCATTTGGACGCCGACCAGATTGAGAAGGTGGATCCGGCATCGATCCCGGGATGCCCCCCTGACTTGTTTCCCTAGAGGCCCGGCGGCTTGGTCTGGCCGCGAACGGGCCGGCGCCCGCCTTAGTCCCGCGGGTGCCCGGAAAGGTGCTTGAATTCCGCGAGGAAGGCCGATTTCGCCTCGAAGGGAGCCAAGGGCTCGATCGTATGGGGCAAAGGCGCGATGCCTTCAAGATAGGCCCAGTTTTCCACGGAATAGGGCATGAGGTCGCGTTTTTCGGTGGCCAAGGCCGTCAGATCGGCGGCTTTGATCGGTGCGTATGGCTCGAAATTCAGGCCAAATTCCGTGGCGATGATTTGCGTCACCTGATCCTCGATCAGAGCGAACGACGGCAGGATATTCTTGAGGGGCTTCACCATGTCGCCCAGGTAGGCTTCGGCCGCATCGTGAAGCAACGCGGCCAGCTTGAGCTCCGCCGGTACCAGGGATGCCACGATCAGGCTGTGCTGTGCGACGGAATAGAACTGGCACGTCTGCCCGTTGAAGCGGCACTGGAACGCGAGCCCGTGAGCAATATCCTCGATGGCCACCCGGTCGATGCGCGGTTCCGTGGGGTAGAAGCGGTTGCCGAGGTAAGTCGATACGTAGGGTGTTTTTGCGGCGGGTGAGACCCTCGTCATGCACTGTTTCCTGTTTTCTTGCTCGCCGTCCTGCCGGTGGCGCCTATGGCCGCCCGCAGGTGCGCCAGGCATTCGGCAATCCCGCCTGTCACGAGCGGTACGGGTACGGCCAGCATGAGGTTTAGCGCAA
The DNA here is from genome assembly GCA_021817985.1 of Pseudomonadota bacterium. Lineage (GTDB taxonomy): Bacteria > Pseudomonadota > Gammaproteobacteria > Burkholderiales > JAKAFK01 > JAKAFK01. The sequence goes on from JAKAFK010000024.1 coordinate 14,363, forward strand.
GCCCGAAATCTTCGATGGCGAACCCGTCGCGGTCCCTGATGCGGCCGTCGCGATGGGTGGCAGGTGCGCCTTGCCAGGCGATGACGCGTTCGACGGTCGACGCCATGGACGTCACATACCCCAGCACACCTTTGCCCAAGGCCAGCGCATAGCCGATTTCGACACAGGTGCCACTGTCCGGTTCGATGCCGCGGAACGGGTTGAGATTGGCGATGACAAATTCTGCCGCCTGGATGCTGGCGATGTTGGCGCGGAAAATCGCACCCGGCTCAGTCTCCGCACAATCGGTCGGCAGAAGCGCCGTGTGCCCGAAACGCTCGCACAGCGCGCGCGTCTCGATGACCCATTGTGCCACATCCGGCCGGAAAATGTCGGGTCCTGCGAAGTAGATCTTCATGGTTGTGCGCGAGCGGCCTGGGCGCCGAGGCCAAGGCAAAAAGACCGCGACCCGTGGTGGCCCATCCTCCCGTTGCTCGCTTTTCTATGTCCTTAGGCTGGCGTGTTGCGTCAATCGTTGGCTTGGGGCGCCCCGCTCGTCCGAGCCCGGTCGTCCTCCCGCGGGGGGGGGCGCGCCTGTGCGTCGCTCCGGAATGGCTCTATCGGGCCTCCAAGAACGCCCGCAGGCCCATTTTACCGCCGCCGATCCAGGGTGCGCCATGGGCGAGGAGCAGATGGTCAAAGCTGCGGGTGGCGACGTGGCTGCCCAGGGCCTCCCGAAGGCCGCGCTTGACGCCGGCAGGATCATCCCCCATGAGTTCGTCGGGAACGAATGCCAAACGGTTCCCTGAGCGGACGACCGAATCGCCCAGCGCAAGAATTCCCCCGTGAAGCGGGATGAAGAAGGCGGTCTCTTCGGCGCACAATGCGGCGACCTTCAACGCCAGAACGCCCCCGGGCAGCGTGTCGCCATGATCGAAGGGATGGACCTGCTGGCCGTGAGTGAATGCATGCAAGCCGTCGCGATGACACCACACGGTGGTTCCGAAGTGCGCGGCGAAGCGATCGCTGTGCCGATAGTGATGGCGGTTGGTGAGGTAGCTGTGGGCGGGTGTCCCATGCGCCTCGAACCACGCCAAGCCTTCGTCCGGCACGCGCGGGTCGACCAGGAAGGCGGGATCGACCCCGTTGCAGTAATACGAGTGGACATCCTGTTGGATGCCTTCGTGAAAGGTGGTCCAGTGAAAAACTCCAGGCAGCAATTCTTCCATGGCAACCGTCCGCAAGGGGCCCAATGCCCCACCGGGGCGGCAGTCTTGTCCAATATTCCGCCGGATGGAGAGCCCGGGCGGGCCTTTTTCAAAGGGCCTCTCTCAACTATACTGCCCGGTCGCGAAAGCGCAAGCGGACATGAATGGATGCGCCCATGTAGTCCGTTCTTCCTATGTACAATATTGATTTTGTTGTTTATTCTCAAATAAACCCGGCCAATGGCCGTTTTCCGAAATGATGTCTCGAGGCATTGCCTCGGACGGCAGTGGATGGCGGGACGGCTGCAGGCTGGGCCGCCCCTGTCTGGAGTCCCTATGTTGAGAATGCTCAAAGCGCTTGGCCTGTTCGCGCTGGTCTTGTCCACGTGGACCGGTGCCTTTGCGGACAGCGGCGGTTTTTCCGGATCCGGCTGGGCGGGGGGAAGCCCGAGTCAGAAGGTGCTGCTCAACACCTTTGCGCGCGCCCGCAGTGCGGGTTTTGTCGCCGAGGGCCGGGGAGCTCGGGTGGTGTACATCTTTTTCGATCCCAATTGCCCCTATTGCGATGTCTTGTATGCCGAACTTCGCCGCTTCGTTGGGGCGAAGTCGCCCTATCAGTTCCGTTGGGTACCTGTCGGCATCCTGGATCCGTCGAGCCTCGGCAAGGCTGCGGCGATCCTTGGCGCGGGCGATCCGGTGAAGGCCTTCCATGAGAACGAGGCTAAATTCAACCGCCGCACGGATAGCGGTGGCATCGAGGAGGATTTGCCTTCGGCCCGTCAGGAGGCGCAGCTGCGCGGCAACGAGGCGTTGCTGAAACAATTGGGTGTCATGGTGGTGCCGGCGATGCTGTTCCGGGACGCCCAGGGGAGGGCGCAGGTGATCCATGGCGCGCCCGCGCCCGGCGACGTGGCCTCGATCCTCGAGACGGTGCGCTAGCGCCCCGCCCGCGGCGCGAGTTGATTCAGGCGGTCGTCCAGCGCTGCCTGCGAGATTTCTCCGGTATGGGTCGCGACGAGATGGCCCGTCCGGCTGAAGAAGAAAGTCGTCGGATATCCCACCGCATGCAAAGCGTCCGCCAGTTGACCGTTGGCGTCCAGCACCACGGTCCGGGGTTTGACGGCGAGTTGGCTCAAGTATGCCGCGACAGCCGCGCGGCTTTCCTCCTGATTGGCAAAAATGAACCGCACGGCGCGGTCGCGCTGCGCCGTTTCTGCGAGCATCGGCATTTCCCGGCGACACGGCGGGCACCAGGTGGCCCATAGGTTGAGCACGACGGGTTTGCCGCGTAGCTGCTGCAAGGCCAGCATGCCCCCGTCGACCTGCGGAAGGGACAGATTGGGCAGCGGGATTCCCGTGACGGGGGGCGCGGTCAGTCGGCCGATTGCGAGCCATGCCGAGGCGGCGATGGCGATCGGAATGAGCAGCCATCGAAAGATCTGGGGCTGGGTCCGGAACAGGAAGACCGTCATCAGCAGGCTCGCGGCAACGCCCCAGCGGATGTCGAAGCCACCCTGCCACACGTAAAGGCTGCTGAGGGGCGCCGGCCAGTAGGCGGCCCAATGCTCGCCGACATACCCGATGCGGGCGGCGATGATCCCCACGCCTGCGGCATTCCATGCCCATGGGCCGATGCGCCGGTCCACTCGCCGGGCAAGGATCTCGCCGCTGACGACCAGCAAGAGGAGGCCGACGAGGATCGGCAGGCGATCGGCGGGAATGAGCAACGGACCGAGGTGAAGCGCGTCGGGCATGGGCTAAAGGCTCCAAGAGGTTCAAGGGCGAGCGGCGCAGGCGCAATACCAGTCCATGCGCGTGCCCGGGTTCAAGAACGGTCGGGGCTTCCCTGGGTAGGCCTGTCCCGGCGTGCGTCGGCCCAGTTGTTGGGCGTCTCGTAGAGGCGCACCTGCTCCAGCACCAGGTGCGTGCCGTAGCTGTCCTGATACGCGCCGTCGAGAATCCGGAACGCTTCTGCCGCCAAGTTCTCGGCGGTTGGAATAAAGGGCAGGACGACAGTCTTGTGCTCGGGGAGGCTGGCGAGAAAATCGACAACCACCCGGTCACCCGCATAGGCCAGAAAGGCGTGATCCCACGCCGCTACGAGATGCTGCCGGGCGAGGTTGCGGACATCCGAAAAATCCATCACCATGCCTTCGCAGGAAAGGCCCGCGGTTTGAATGATATCACCCGATAGGGTGACTTCAAGCGCATACCGATGGCCATGCAAATGCCTGCATTGGCTGCGGTGGTGGGGAATCCGATGGCCTGCATCGAACTCCAGTCTGCGTGTGATGAGCATGGAACGGTATGGCCGATGGATGACGATGACCTAGCTGCGCGCTATTATAGCATGTAGCATGCCTGTTTCGCTCCCCCACCGGCGGCGCGGCGACCGTCCTTGCCACTTGTGAACGCCTGATCGCTGGGACATTGTATATCGCTTATGGCCACGAATCTGTTGAGCGCGCGCGATCACAGCCGCGAGAGCGCCGGCTTGCGCTACGTTTATCCCGTAGTGTCCCGGCGCGCCGGCGGCCTCTCGCTGGGCATCAATCTCAACCCGAACAATGCGTGCAACTGGGGCTGCATTTATTGCCAGGTTCCGGATTTGCGGCGCGGGGCGGCGCCGGCCACCGACTTGGCGCAGCTCGAGGCGGAATTGCGCGGCTTCCTGGACGAGGCGGCGTTCCGCCGGTTCCTGGCGGACAGGGTGCCGACGGAGGTGCAGGGCATCCATGACATCGCGCTGTCGGGAAACGGCGAGCCGACGTCCTCCAAGGTATTTGAGCAGGTGGTGGAACTTCTGGGGAAGATCAGGTCCGAGTATGCCGCCTCGGCAGACGCCAAGCTCGTGCTGATCACCAACGGCAGCCTTGTGCGCCAAGCGCATGTTCAGGCGGGTCTTCGGGCCATGGCCCGGCTGGACGGCGAAGTGTGGTTCAAGCTGGACAGCGCGACCAGGCAGGGGATGCGATCGATCAACGGAACGACGCTCTCCCCGGCACGGGTTCGCGAACATCTGGAACTGGCGGCGCACCTATGTGCCACCTGGATCCAGACGTGCGTGTTTGCGGTGGATGGCGTGGCGCCGTCGCATGAGGAGCGGACCGCATACTTGGCGCTGATGCGAGAGCTCGTTGGCGCGCGGGTGCCTGTTCGAGGCGTGTTGCTTTATGGTTTGGCGCGCCCCTCGATGCAGGCGGAAGCACCCCGCCTGACGCCGGTATCCGAGGTGTGGATGGCCCAATGGGCCTCAGAGATCGCAGCCTGTGGACTGGAGGTGAAGTGGCGCCTGTGAGAGGTCCCCGCATGAGCAGGCGCCGAGGGATTTATTGATCCTCGCCAACATCCTTTTTCTTGTTTGCGCGCACTGCCTTGCGTAGACTCTTGTACAAGTCGGGGTGGCTTCCCTTCAGGTAGTCGATGATCTCGAAGTCCTCTCGCCTGACTCTCGTGAGGTCGACCTGTTCGATGTGCACCAGGCGCAGCAGCTCGCGGACCGGCTTCGGCATGGAGCGGCCGCTCTCGTAGCGAGATCCCCCGCTTTGGGTGACGCCGATCTGGGTCCAGAACTCCTGCTGGTTGAGTCCAAGCTTGCGCCTGATCTCTCTTGGGTTGATAATCTTTTCGAATAATTTCATTTCATTAGCTCCGCGGCAGGGCGTCTTGGCGACGGCTTATGGAAATGACATACCACGGCCAGACACCTCGCATCCATACAGAATAATCATATCATAAAGGCCCAAATAATCCAGGTTGCTGGTGGCTTATGGCAGGTCTCCCGAGACGGCGGAAGGCGTCGTGGGGAGGGGCTCGGAGAGGTTCTTGCCGAGAGCGCCGGGTGGGTGGCGCGAGGCCGAATCGAGGGTCCGGGCAGGTCGGGCATCGCCGCCTTTCACTTGCTGCGCGAGCTGCAGTAAAATACATATTTTTTGCTAGGGTAGTCGATGGCACTCATTGTCCAAAAGTATGGCGGGACGTCGGTCGGCAGCGTCGAGCGGATCAAGGACGTCGCGCAGCGGGTGGCGAAGTTCAAGATGCTCGGGCATCAGGTGGTCGTGGTCGTCTCCGCCATGAGCGGGGAGACCAACAGACTGATTGCCCTTGCGCGCGAAATCCAACAAAGCCCCGACCCACGCGAATTGGACGTTCTGGTGTCCACGGGCGAGCAGGTGACGATTGCCTTGCTTTCGATGGCGCTCAAGGATCTCGGGCTTCGCGCGAAGAGCTATACCGGAGCGCAGGTGCGCATTCTCACGGATGACGCGTTTACCAAGGCGCGCATTCTAGGCATCGACGAAGAGCGAATCCGGGCCGATCTGGAGGCGGGACGGGTCGTGGTAGTGGCAGGTTTTCAGGGGGTTGACGAGCGGGGAAACATCACGACGCTCGGGCGCGGGGGCTCGGATACCACGGGTGTTGCGCTGGCCGCGGCCTTGCACGCCGACGAATGCCAGATCTATACCGACGTCGACGGTGTCTATACGACGGATCCGCGGATCGTTCCTGAGGCCAGGCGCTTGAAGACCGTCACCTTCGAGGAGATGCTCGAGATGGCAAGCCTAGGCTCGAAGGTGCTGCAGATCCGCTCGGTAGAATTCGCCGGCAAATACAAAGTCAAATTGCGCGTGCTCTCCAGCTTCGAAGAGGGCGGCGAAGGCACGCTGATTACCTTCGAGGAAGACGACAAGATGGAACAAGCGGTTATTTCGGGCATCGCATTCAACCGGGACGAGGCGAAGATCACGGTGCAAGGGGTACCCGACCGTCCCGGAATCGCCTACCAGATCCTTGGCCCCATCGCCGAGGGCAATGTCGACGTCGACATGATCATCCAGAATGTGGGCGCCGACGGGACGACCGATTTCACGTTTACGGTCCACCGCAACGAATACCAGAGGGCTCTTGATATTTTGGCGAGGGTCGAGGCACAGATCGGTGCGCGCAAGGTGAGTGGCGACACCCGGATTTGCAAGGTGTCGGTCGTCGGCGTGGGCATGCGCTCCCATGTGGGTATCGCGAGCTCGATGTTCCGAACGCTCGCCGACGAAGGGATCAATATTCAGATGATTTCCACGTCGGAGATCAAGATCTCGGTGGTGCTGGACGAGAAATATCTTGAGCTGGCCGTACGCATTCTGCACAAAGCCTTCAAGCTCGAGGAGGAGCCGCAGGCGGTTTGACGGGGAAGGGTGGTCAAGGGTATCCTACCGCCTCCCAAGAATCTGCGCCAACAGAAATAATTGCCGGTATGCATAGGGTTTCTGCCGGCTGCACAAGGTGTTGAGTCCGACCGGAGAGATGGCCGAGTGGTCGAAGGCGCTCCCCTGCTAAGGGAGTATAGGGTCAAAAGCTCTATCGAGGGTTCGAATCCCTCTCTCTCCGCCAATTTCGATTAACCTGCTGAAGTTGTTTAATTAAAAAGGCAGGTTGACGCACGGGTGTCACGCATTGGTGACCCTCCTAACCCCGGAGGCCACCTTGAAACTACCGTCCAGACTGTTCCCGTCGCCCCACGGCCCATTCCATTTCTGGTTCCAGCATCGGGTCGAATCGAAGCGAATCGGCAAATAAAATCAATTGATTACACTAGACTTGCCGTGTGTAACAAAGGTCGCCCATCAGCTTGCATCGCATCTCCGACGTGTGGTGGCCCCGGGGGTGACGTCCAACCCAACTGCCCTCTTGCATGCGCGGCGCGCATTGCGCAGAAAATCTGCGGCGCCCGTCCGGCACCTCAGGAGCGGGCAGCGGTGCTGCCGCTGATGTCCTTCAGCCGGATAGGCTTGCCGATGGCGTAACCTTGGCCGTGGTCTATGCCGAGTTCGCGCAATATCGCGAGAACGGCCTCGTTTTCCACGCACTCGGCGATCACCTGTTTGCCCATGAAATGGCCGATCTCCGTGATCGACTTTGCCACCGCATAGTCCGACGGGCTGCGGTCCATGTGCCGGATGAACGTGCCGTCGATCTTAAGGAAATCAACCGGCAGGTTTCTCAGGTATGCATATGATGACAGTCCCGTGCCGAAATCATCCAGTGAGAATCGGCATCCTGTTTCCCGCTTCAGGCGAAGAAGGAAGTCGCTGCCGGCGGAGAGGCTGGAGATGCCCGCCGTCTCGGTCACCTCGAAGCAAACCCTGCCCATCGGGACCCCGAGTGCTTGCGCCTTATCGAGGATGAAATCGATCATGGTGGGATCATTGATCGATGCGCCAGAGAGGTTGATCGACAGGTTCCCGGTCTTTTGCAGGGCTTCGGGAAAGGCGGCCATCCAGGCAAAGGTCTGTTCGACGACCCAGCGATCGACCGCATTGATGCGTCGAAACTGTTCCGCTGCCAGGATGAACTCTTGCGGTGAGACCAGTTGCCCATGCTCATCGCATACGCGCAGCAAGATCTCGGAATGATCGATGCGCATGGGGCCTCGCAAAGAGGCGATAGGCTGCACGTGCAGGTCGAGCATTCCGGTGGCTAAGAGCTTGTCGATTCTTGCTGCCCACTTCATCGCGCTATTCTGCGAGAAGGGGCCGCTCGCCTCAGAAGCATGAACCCGCACCTGATTGGCCCCCTGCGCCCGTGCGGTGCGGCAGCATGACTCCGCGTCTTGCAGAATGACCGTCGCGTTTTCGTGAAAGGGCTCGATGGCAGCGAGGCCCGCGCTGAAGGAGACGGCAATCTTCGCCTCTCCGGCAACAAAACGGTAATCGCTGATGGCCCGCTTCAGCGTCGCGATCGTCTCCAGAGCGGCGCCCACTTCGCAGTCTTCGAGCAACAAGCCGAACTCGTCTGCGCCGATGCGCGCGAGATCGTTGCCCTCGTTGCCCAGCGTCGCGCGAAAGAGGCTTGCCACCTCCTGCAGGAGTCGATCGCCCCCGTCATATCCGAAGGCGCTGTTCACCATGCTGAATCCGTCCAGATTGATGTAGCACACGACGTGGCGGATCTGGCTCTCGCGCGCATGCGCCAACCGTTCCGCCAAGTGCTGCTCAAACGCACGGCGGTTGGCAAGCCCGGTCAGCTTGTCATGCGTCGACTCGTGGAGTAGCTGACGATGCATTTTTTGCAGCGTCGCAAATTGGGCGCGGTCCAAGACGCTCTCGCCGCCATCCTCCAAGACCATGGCGGTGCCGAGCCGCAGGCACTCCGCGAGATCGTGAAGGCACAAAGTGGCTTCACGCTGTCCGCGGTTGTTGGTGAAGACGTATCGTTCGAAGTCTTCGGCGATCCAGGTGAGCCGCAGCCGCTGCGGCCCTTGCCCGCGATCGAGCAGCATCCATTCGCCGACCTTGAGGCGGCGTGCGCGGTTGCGCCATTCGCTCAGGGTTTCCGGCGCGCTCGGAATGGATCGCTGCGGGGGGGCATCATGCTGCTGCGCCGCCTCCGCTTCACAGGCGGCCAGGACTTCCTGGAGGTTGAGTTCGTAAGCCTTGGTCTGCAGTCGGATGATCGCGCCGACTTCTCCCATGACGCCTTCGAGCATTGCCGGCGTGACCTCCTCGGTCCTGCCCAGCGCATCGAGCACGTGGCCGATGCGCTTCGCGATGGTCGTGTTTTTGCCGTCTCCGCCGAAGGCCTCCAATTGGGCGATGCCGTTGATCACTTGGCGCGCCAAGTGAGACTTGTCGATAAATAACGAGTCGTCCCGTATCGCCAACTTGATCATCGGCACGAGCACTTGCTGCAGCCAGGGCTTAACGACGCCGGGTATCAGCTGGTCGGCCAGCATCGCGTCATAGAGGACGCTTGAAATCTCGAGAATTCTGGCCTCCCGGTCGGAGAGCTGCTTACCGGCCGGCCCCTTGCTTTGCAGCAACGACAGGACGTGTGACTTGAGGTCCGGATGCGTGCCGTCCGCCGCGGCCGTACCGCCTGTGCCGGACTCCAGCTGGCCCAGGACGTGAATGATGTCTTCGGGCGTGAACGGCGGCGGGCTCGGCGTCTCCTCCGGAGCGCTTCCTGCATCCCGTGTCCGCGTAGACGACGGCGGGTTCGATGCCGGTTGGACGGACTGCCGCCTGATCCATTGGCGAAGCCCTCTGAGGTCATCGATGAGGCCATACCAGCCAAGCGAGCCCGGATTCACGGTCCGTGCAGGGGGGCGCGCCGAGTCGGCGGCGCTCTCGCCCGGCTTGAAACGTGCGGGCGGCGGGGGCTCCGGCCTGGCTTGCCGCACCGCGGCACTTTGCTGCTTTGCCGCCGCCGGGGCAATGGCGTTGTCGATCAAATGCCGGCTGATTTCGGCATACATCTGCGTTGCCTGGGCGGCGAATACATCCCGAAACATTGCGTGGACGGCAATGAATGGTTTTCGGGGCAGTTCCAGCCTGCGCATCGTCTCTTGGAAGGCGCGGCCGATACGAGTGGGACCGAAAGGGTTGTCTTCCTTTCCGAGCGCTGACGGGAACAACCGTGCAAGTCTTGTCTCGAAGTCGAACAACGGGCCCTTGGCCTCGTCTTCGACCTTCTGGGCCATGTCGGTCAGGGCGAGCCAATCTTCAAAATCGGTATCTTCCATCAACCCCAGGCCGGATTCCGGAACGACCAGTTCCCGGGCGGGCGATGTGGAGTCCGGACGGCTTTGGGCCAACAGATCATTGATGGCGGTTCCGAAGGCGCGCAGGAAAGCATCGCCTTGCCGGGCCAAAGTTTCCGCGGCGTTGTGGCTCTCAAGCTTCTCCGCCTTGTCCTCCGTTTTGCCGGCGATGATGAGAAATCGCTCCGGCGCCTGTTTCAAGAAGCTGTGCGCGATCGAAAGCAGGTGTTGCTCGGTGGTGTGACGCATGGCGTCGAGCAATGTCTCGGCGAGCGTGCGGTCCGGTACGTCCTGACGATTGGTCAGGCCCGACGGGGCCGTGTCCACCGGGTGGGCCTTCGCGTATGCGTGGAGCGCATGGATCGCGGCCAGTTCCGGGTCGATCAGCGCGATGCCGGCCCCTCCCTCGTGGAGCCGGACCACGCGTCCCCGGAAGCGCAGCTCTTGCCGTTGGTCGCCCGCGGCGACGGAACAGCGGATTTCGACAATCTTGTCTGGTGGCAGGCTGGCGGCCCTTGGCGCATCCCCAAGGGCGACAAACAGGCCGCCCAGGCAGAAATCCTGGATCTCGGCGGGGTGGTCGGGTTCGCCCGGCACACCCCAGACCGCCGTCAGCCGGATCGGGTGACGCGCGAAGAATCGCTTGTCGGCGCCCGACGGCTTACTGTCATGAATGGTTCCCATCGGTTTCGAGCGACCCGCCCTTCCCTGATTGAGATCTTTATTTCCGGCGGTCGATGCTGGCGCGGTCTGGGAAAAACGCCTCCTTGATGCTTGACCGGACCGCGCCATGCCGTCCGTAATCCGATGATACTATTTTGTAAGCGTCGTGGGACGTCAAATTTTTCTGCTCTTCCCCAGGCGATGTTCTGGGAAGAGGGGATCCCGGGCCTTTGGGCGCGCGGCGCAAAAGTCACCGTGCTTCGCGTGGAACTCGAGTCGCGTTTGCCATCGCGCCGGCATGTGCCAGAATCCAGGCAGTGACTGAAATTAACGGCCGGGAGGATGTCCAATGGGTGCAGGCAACGAACGCGGCCTTCACGTGATCGCCGTGCCTTCGGGGGTGGGCGCTCAGGATCCCCGTTGCGAGGAAGGTCCGGCGGCTCTCACCGCGGCCGGGCTTTTGGATCGGTTGGCGCACAAGGGGCAACGCCTGTCCTGGGAAACCATCCCCAGGCCTTCGCCTGCCCTTGGCCGCCTGGAGGCGGTCGCTGAAGTTTGCGCGGCCCTCGCCCAGAAGACATACGAGGCAACGGCTGCGGGCCATCTTCCGGTGGTTGTCGGGGGCGACCATTCCATCGCTGTCGGTACATGGACCGGCATCGCGCGTGCCTTGGACGATAAGGGCGCGCTCGGCCTGCTGTGGCTCGACGCGCACATGGACGCGCACACGCCAGACACCACGCCTAGCGGGGCACTGCACGGGATGCCCGTGGCAGCCCTGCTGGGGTATGGCTTCCCCGCGCTGATGCGACTGCACGGCGAGCGCCCGGCGTTGCTGCCGCAGCATCTGTGCCTTGCCGGGATCCGCAGTTTCGAACCCGGCGAGGCCGCCCTCTTGGAACGGCTGCGCGTGCGTGTTTTTCTCATCGACGAATTGCACCGGCGAGGGCTTGACGCCGTGGTGGCGGACGCCTTGAACATCGTCGGTTCAGGCACTGCAGGCTTCGGGGTCAGCATCGATCTCGACGTTTTCGATCCTCTCGAAGAGCCCGGTGTCGGAAGCGCCGCGCCCGACGGGCTTTTCCGGCGCGACCTCAGGGAAGCGCTCGCACCGCTCTTCAGGAATCCGAACCTCGTGGGCGTCGAGATCGCCGAATACAACCCCTATCGGGATGTCGACAATGCCACGGCACGGGCCGCGATCGAACTCGCGGAACTGCTCACGACTTAGGATATGTGCGTTTCCCGTCGCGCGCCCATGGCGGAAAGGGACAAGGCGTCGGGCGCAAACGGCCCTTGAGCGGGAGACGTGCCATGAAAATGGGCACCTCCGAAGAGGTGCCCATTTTCACTTCCGATTGGCGCGCCCGGCAGGATTCGAACCCACGACCCCTTGGTTCGTAGCCAAGTACTCTATCCAACTGAGCTACGGGCGCGAGGGCGGAATTATACAACGGAAGGCGCTCGGCAACAACAACTATTGCGGAAATCGCTACGCATGGCCGTTTGCCGCACGTTGCAGGCCCCCTTCTGTCTCCGCGCGGGTGAGCGCGCGCCAATCCCGGCGCGAGGAGTAGGGCCGCTTTCTCGTCGACATCTCGCAGGATAACCACTGTCTCGAGTCTTGGGCAGAGCCCTCACGGTGTTTGTGTGATTCAGCACATGGCGCGCATATCTTGCGTGATGGTCTCGTTTCACCGTATAAAGCTCTTTGTGCGCCGGCCGTAATCGAGATAGGGCATGTGGGCTGCGCGGTGGACACCCGCAGTGGCATAAGCCGGAATAAGGGATGGGGACGTGAATAGGGAAGCATTGTCGGCGGAGAGTACCGCAGAGAAGGGGTCCGGCTCGGATCGGTTCACGATCGTCAAGCGCCTGGGGGAGGGCGCACAGGGCCTCGTCTATCTCGCCACCGATACCTACCTTGGCCGCGAAGTGGCGATCAAGAGCATTCATCTGAAGCGTTCGCGCGCAGGCGATGGTCACGCGATGAAGCGCTTGCTGGACGAAGCGCGCATCGTCAGCCGCCTCCGTCATCCCAACATTGTGACGCTCTACGATGCCGGCGAACGCGAGGGCGAGCCGTATTTGGTCTTCGAGTACGTCGAAGGCGAGACCCTCGATCGCTGGGCGAAGAGCCATGCCCCGCTGTCGATCGCGGCATGTGTCGACATCGTGCGGCAGATTCTGTCCGGTGTGTCCTATGCGCACGAGCAGCAAGTCATTCATCGCGATCTCAAGCCGTCCAACATCATGATCGATCGCGAGGGCATGGCGCGAATCATGGACTTCGGCATCGCGACCAGCCTTTCGGCACGAACTGCCGATGGCGGCCTGACGCTGGGCACGCCGCTTTATCTTGCGCCGGAGTGCGCTACGCAAAAGACGGCGACCCCCCAGTCAGACCTCTTTTCCGTCTCGCTGATGCTCTATGAGCTTCTCGCGGGCGAGCATCCTGTCCGGGGGGCAGCCAATCGCAAAGAGGTGTTGGACCAGATTCTCCATCGTGACTTCGATCCCCCGTCGCGTCACAACCCGCAGGTGGACGAGAAGCTCGACAGCCTCGTCATGCGGGGGCTCGACAAGGATCCCCAGGCGCGCTTCGCGAACGCGGAGGCCATGTCGCAGGCCTTGGAGGACTACTTGGCACCGCACGAAGACGCGCCGGAGGGCGTCGCCGAGACCAGCCAGAGCACACTCGATTTCCTGCTTCGACGCATGCGCCACAAGAGCGATTTTCCCGCCCTTTCGCAGGCGATCAGCGCTGTCAACCGCATTGCCGCCGATGCGGAACACGGCAATGTGGCGAGCCTTTCGAACGCCATCCTGAAGGACTTCGCCCTCACCAACAAATTGCTGCGGCTCGTCAATGCCGCCCTGTATAACCAGTTCGGCGGCGCGATCAGCACGGTGTCCAGGGCGGTCGTCATCCTCGGCTTCGATACGGTGAAAAACATTGCGGTGACGTTGATGCTTTTTGAGCACCTCCAGCACAAGGCGCAGGCCGAGGAGCTCAAGGACGAAATGGTGGCCGCGTTCTTCACCGGCGTCCTGGCGAAGCAGCTGGCCTCGCGCGGGGCCGCCAAGGACGGCGAAGAAGCGTTCATCTGCGCGTTGTTCCAGAGCCTGGGGCGCCTGCTCGCGCTGTTTTATTTTCATGAAGAAGCGGTCGAAATCAACAAGCTCATCGAAAAGGGCATGACCGAGAACAAAGCGTCGGCAGCGGTCTTGGGCCTGTCCTACGAAGAACTTGCCATGGGCGTCGCGCGTGCCTGGCATTTTCCCGAGAAGATCGTGACCAGCATGCGGGCCCTGGGCGACGAGCCCCCCAAGCCCCCCCAGTCGTCGGCGGAGCGGCTGCGGCTCCTGTCCAACCTCGCTTCCGAGCTGAGCCGCTCGGTCACCATCGCCGAACCGGATAAAAAGGGGGAGGGCGTCAAGGCGGCGGCGGCGCGTTTCAACGGTGCCCTGGGCGTGTCCGAGGGGCAGTGCCAGGCGAGCCTCGACGACGCCGTCGGCGAGTTGCATGCCGAGGCGTTCGTGCTGGGCGGCATTTCGCCCCACAGCCGGATGGCGAAGCGCCTCGCGGGCGCGGTGAGCGGGCATGCTTCCGGGGCAACGGCGCGCACCGCACAAGATACGGACCGCCTCATTGATACCGGTCTTCAGGAGACGGTGCTTGAGACTGCCACGGTGGTGGCCGAGGGCGCGGATGTCGCCGCACCGGATGGGGAAGAAGGCCACGTGATCCTGACAGCGGGCATCCAGGACATCACCAACACTCTGGTCGGCGAATACTCGCTCAACGACTTGCTGCGGATGGTGCTGGAAACCATGTATCGCGCCATGAAGTTCTCGCGGGTGGTCTTCTGCTTCAGGGATGCGCGAGCGAATGCCATGATGGGCCGCTTCGGCTTCGGCGCGGACGTTGAGCGGGTGCTCAAGCAATTTCGCTTTTCCCTGGACTTCACGCCCGATGTGTTCCACGTGGCGCTGACCAAGGGCCTCGACATCCTCATCAGCGACGTCGGCGCGGAAAACATCAAGGACCGCATTCCGCCATGGTTCCGTACCGGCGTGGGCGCACCGTGCTTCATCATTTTTCCGGTCATCGTCGATAAAAAGATCATCGGCATGTTCTATGCCGATCGGCTTGATGCCGGAGCCCTCACCATCGGGCCCAAGGAACTCAGCCTGCTCAAGACGTTGCGCAACCAGGCCGTGCTGGCCATCAAGCAGAAGATGTAGCGAACCGGCAGGTGCACGAGGCGAGCGTGTCGCCCGTCGCTCAGGGGACGAGAACGAGCGGGCACGGCGATGCCGAACGCAGGGTCTCCACTTGCACTACCTCCCGCGAGTTCGTCGGACAACCGGCGACGAGGGCGGCGGCTTTGATCGCCCGCAGATCGGCGGCAAGCTGCTGGCTGCTCGCGAAGGATAGGATCGAAAGCCGTGCCGCAAGCCCTCTTGCCTGAATCCATGCGAGCGCTTCGTGTCGCAAGGCATCGGCATCGGAGGGGCTGGCCGCGATGCACGCGCAAAGCCCGCGATGCTGGCCTTGAGCCACCTGCGCGGCAGCCGAAAGGATGGCCGCGACGCTGGTCGGGTGTGTCAGTATGGCTGCGATGCATTCGCGGCGGGGGTGCCGCGTCCGCCCCACGCGGGCAGGGGGGCTCGGGTGGCCGACGTGAGGCGGTGCGCTTGCCGGTGCCAATACCACCAGATCGCCCCTTCGGCGGCGCGACAGGACCTCGGCGAGCAGCTGGCCGCGCGCGGCTTCGAACGACCACGCGAGTCTCGAGGGGCCGGCGGCACTGGCCACGAGCTCTCGCATCCGGGTGCTTTGCACCCTGAAGAGCCGTTCCACGTCTGGTTGCGCCAATGGGCGCTCCAACGCGGACAGGCGGCCGACCTCGCGGGCGAAGGGAAGGCGAGCCAGGCGGGCAAGATTGATGTCCTCCACGAACAGTCCGAGGAGCTCCGCATGCAGCTGCTCGGCGAGGACCAGCGCGGTGTCCAACACCGCCAGTGCGAGCGCGGCGGGGGCAAGCGAGGCGACGATGCGCGCAGGGGGGGCGGGCGCATCCGCTTCACTCGGGTTTGCGTCTGGGTTTTCCAATCTTTTTGCTTTCCATAAAGGATTGGCGTAGCGCGAACAGGTGATGCAGGCGCGCGCTCACGCGATAGTTGACGGTGTTGGGTGGGAAGTGGCCGGCTTCGTCGGCAGTCCCCGCCGGCGTGCCCGTGAGCAGTTCCATGGCTTGGTCGACATCGTCGACGGCAAAGACGTGGAAGCGTCCCGCGCGGGACGCTTCCACGACGTCCTGGTGCAGCATGAGATGTTTGGCGTTGCTGCGCGGAATGATTACACCGTGGCGGCCATCGAGTCCGCGCGCCCGGCAGATGTCGAAGAAGCCCTCGATTTTTTCGTTGACGGCGCCGATGGCCTGCGCTTGGCCGAATTGGTTCACCGAGCCGGTGATGGCGAGAGACTGGGCGATCGGCAGATCGGCGAGGCTCGACAGCAACGCGCACAGCTCGGCCATCGAGGCGCTGTCGCCGTCGATCATGCCGTAGGACTGCTCGAAGGCCAGGGTCGCCGACAACGCGATGGGGCGATTCTTGGCATAGCGGGCGGCCAGGAACGCGGACAGGATGAGGACGCCCTTCGAGTGGATGGCGCCGCCGAGCGCCGCTTCCCGCTCCACGTCGATGAGTTCCCCTTCGCCCAGGCGGGTGGTGGCCGTGATGCGAGTGGGTTGGGCGAAGGCAAAATTGCTGAGCATGATCACCGAAAGGGCGTTGATTTGCCCACAACGTGAGCCCCCCGTGTCGATGAGCACGGTGCCGCGCAAGATCTCCTCGTGGAGCCGCTCGCGGAGCCTGTCGATGCGATGAGTCGCGGAATCGATCGCCTGCTGCACGTCGGCCTGAGTGGCCAAGGCCCGGCCGGATTGGCGTGCCCAATAGTCTGCTTCGCGCACCAGGTCGAGAATGCTTTCGACATGCGTGGAGAGCCTTTCGGCATCGCCGGTCAGGCGTGCGCCGTGTTCGATGATGCGGGCGACCGCCGCCTGATCGAAGGGCATGAGGCTCGCTTCGCGCACCAGGGTGGCAATCAGCCGGGCATAGAGCAGGGAATGGTCGGGCGAACGGGGGATTTCCTCGTCGAAATCGGCGGCAATCTTGAAGAGCTTGCCGAATTCCGGGTCGTAGGCCTGAAGCAGATAGTAAAGGAGCGGTTCCCCAAACAGGACGACCTTGACCTCGAGCGCCATCGGGGCGGGCTCCAGCGATACCGTGCTGACGAGGCTCAGCATCTGGCCGAGCGATTCGATACGCACCTCGCGCGCGTGCAGCGCCCGCTTGAGGCCTTCCCATGCGAATGGCTGGGCGAGCACCTTGTGGGCATCGAGCAGGAGATAACCGCCATTGGCCAAGTGCAGCGCTCCCGGCTTGATGAGCGTGAAATCGGTCAGCAACGCGCCCATCTGTGCGATGTGCTCCACCCGGCCCACCAGGTTCGGATACTGCGGATTGTCTTGAAAGACGACCGGCGCGCCCTTCGCGTCGCTATGGTCGACCAGCACGTTCACGCGGTAGCGGTTGAAGGCCGGTTCTTCCGCAAGCGGCATGCCCAGGAAGCCGCCCTGGGACGCGTCGCCCTTGCGGAATCGCTCTTCGTTCTCGAGCACATCTTTGCGCACCTCGGCGAGATACTCGAGGACGGAAGGGTAGGCGCCAAAGGCTTCCTTCAGCTCGTCGATCAGGTGGCCCACCGCGGCCAGCGTGATGTCTTCGTTGAGTCGGCGCAGTTTCTCGCGCCTTTCCCGGCGCCACTGGGGCACCTGCCGGATGATCTTCTGGAGCTTGGCCTGGAAATCCGCAATGACGCCCTCGATGCGTGCCTTTTCCTCGTCGGGCAGTTGGTCGTAGGCCTCCGGGGTAATGACCTCACCTTCCCGCGTGGGGGCGAGCGCAAAGCCGCTCGGCGTATGCAAGAGCGCGATGCCGGCGCCGGCCGCCTCGTCGCCCAGCGCCTTGAACGCATGGTCCTGGCGTTCGCTGAGCTCTTCGTCAATTTCCTCGGCCTTGGCGCGGTACTCCTCGCTCTCGAAGGCGGCGGGAATGACCGCGCGCAATTCCTCGACGAGATGACGCATCGCCTCGCGCAGGCGAACGCCCACGCCGGGCGGCAGCGTCAGGCACCGCGGCTTGTGGGGTTCGTCGAAGTTGTTGACGTAGCAACAGTCGGGGGGGGTCGGCTCCTGGCTCGCCAGGCCGTCCAGGTAGCGCTTGACGAGCGTGTGCTTGCCGAGTCCCGTGGGGCCGAGCACAAAAAGATTGTAGCCATCCCGATGAACGCCAAAAGCGAACCGCAGCGCGCTGAGTGCGCGCTCCTGGCCGATGGCCTCGTCGACTGGCGGCAGGTCATCGGTGGTTCGGAAGGGGAGTTCGGCGAGCTCGCAGGGGTGATATAGCTGCTCGGCGGGAAGTGCCTGCGTGGTCATGGGACTTCCTTGGTTCTTATCGACGGGGCGGGTTCTCCCCTCAGTATAAGCAATCCGCCCGTGCGCCCGGGCAAGCCACGCCGCACACGCGTGTGCGGATCGTATCTCGGCAGCCGGCTCAAAATCTTGTATGATGGCGCTCTCCAATCACGCTCGCCCCTTTGTATGAAAACAACTTTTCTGGACTTTGAGCAGCCAATCGCGGAACTTGAAGCCAAGATTGAAGAACTTCGCTATGTCCAGGACGATTCTGCCCTGGACATCTCCGAAGAGATCGGGCGGCTGCAGAAGAAGAGCCAGGCGCTCACGAAAGAGATCTACGCGAAACTGTCGCCGTGGCAGATCTCGCAGGTGGCGCGCCATCCCCAGCGGCCCTATTCGGCTGATTACATCCAGCAGATCTTCTCGGACTTCCACGAATTGCATGGTGACCGGTGCTTCGCCGACGATCCGGCCATCGTTGGGGGGCTGGCACGATTCAATGGGCAGCCGGTGATGGTGATTGGGCACCAGAAAGGCCGGGACACCAAGGAAAAGATCCACCGCAACTTCGGCATGCCGCGCCCGGAAGGCTACCGGAAGGCGCTGAGGCTCATGCGCTTGGCGGAGAAATTTTCCATTCCGGTCATGACGTTCATCGACACGCCCGGGGCCTATCCCGGGATCGGTGCGGAGGAACGGGGACAGTCCGAGGCCATCGCGCGCAACCTTTACGTGATGTCCGGGCTGCGCGTGCCCATCGTCTGCACCATCATCGGGGAGGGCGGATCCGGCGGCGCCTTGGCCTTGGGGATAGGCGATGTCATGCTGATGCTCCAATATGCGACCTACTCGGTGATCTCGCCGGAAGGGTGCGCCTCCATCCTGTGGAAGAGCGCGGACAAGGCTGCAGAAGCGGCGGAGACGCTGGGGATCACCGCTAATCGCCTGAAGACCCTGGGGCTGGTGGCAAAGATCGTCAATGAGCCGCCCGGTGGGGCGCACCGTGACATCGAAGCCATGACGCAGTCCCTCAAGAAGGCGCTGCAAGAATCCCTGCGAGAGCTGCAGGACAAGTCGCTGGACGAACTTCTGGCCGCGCGCTTCGCGCAGCTCATGGCCTATGGGAAATTCAAGGAAGTGCACGCCAAGTAGGCAGTCCGGGACACCGGACCCGAACCTCCCGCAACAGACTTGCCTGCCGAATCTTGGCGCGGGCCTCGAGGCGCGCGTGGCGCAATGCCTGCGTGCGTTGCCGGCAGCCAATCTGCGCCTGACGCTGGCCCTGAGCGGCGGGATGGATTCCGCCGTGGCATTGCACCTGCTCGCGCGGCTGCGCGAAGATCTCGCCTTCCGTTTGTCGGCGATTCATGTCCATCATGGCCTGAGCCCCCGGGCGACGGAGTGGGCCGATTTCTGCCGCGGTCTTTGCGAGGCGTCTTGCGTGCCGTTCACCGCCGTGGCGGTGAACGTGCCGCGCCGCCCCGGCGAGAGCCTGGAGGCGCGGGCGCGCGAGGTGCGCCATGCGGTCTTCGCGGCCCAGGATGCCGACTATGTGGTGCTCGCCCATCACGCGGATGACCAGGCGGAGACGCTGCTCTACCGGCTGTTGCGCGGCGCGGGCGTCAAGGGCATGGGTGCCATGCGCCCTCTGAGCGCCCCGGGTGCGGGCGCCTTGCCGGGCCTGTTGCGTCCCTTCCTGAGCGTCTCGCGGAGCGAACTGGCCGCCTATGCGGAAAGGCATGGCCTGCGATGGGTGGAGGACGAGGCCAACGCGGATTTGGCGTTCGACCGCAATTTCCTTCGCCATCGCGTCCTGCCGGTCGTCGCGACCCGTTTTGCGTCCTACGCCAGGACGCTGGGTCAGGCGAGCCGCAACTTCGCCGAGGCCTCGGTGCTCCTGGACGATCTTGCGCGGCTCGATGGCGGCGCGCGCCTCGCGGACGGACTGTCGGTGGAAAGCCTCCGCGCGCTTTCATGGGCGCGTGCCAAGAACGTGTTGCGTTTTTTTCTGGAGTCGGCCGATGTCAGATGCCCAGGCGCACGCCGGCTGGAGGAGGCGCTTCGCCAGGTCCTCACCGCCGGCCCGGATGCGCAGCTCTGCATCGATGTCGGCGGCATGTTCCTGCGCCGCTACCGCGGGAAGCTGTATGTGACGGGAGAGGCACCCGTGCCCGATCCGGGACTTCGGCTGCCGTGGGATGGTCGTTCCGTGCTGGATTTGCCGAGGGGCTGTGGCCGTTTGACGGGCATCGAGTCGCCCGGGAAGGGCCTGATCCTGGAGCGCATCCGACACGAGGGCCTGATGGTGGGGTTCCGGCAGGGCGGGGAGAGGTTTCGCACCGATGCGCGGCGACCCTTGCGCGCGCTCAAGCACCTCTGGGCGGACGCCGCCATCCCGCCCTGGGCCAGGCCGCGCATGCCGCTACTTTACTGCGGAGGGGCGCTCGTTTGGGCGGCGGGGCTGGGGGTGGCGCCCGGCTGGGCAGCATCGACGGGTGTCGCAGGGCTTGCGATCGACTGGAAAGAACCCGATGCGCCGCTATCCTGGGCGTCAGTGCCCGGCGAGGATACCCGGCAGGCGTAGCCGGTGGATGGCCGCGAGCGCTTGCAACGCTGTGCTGCGGCTGCCGAAAGGGCCGACGTACAGACGGGTCTGGGCGTGGACCGGGATGCCGGCTTGGCGCAACTGGTTTTCGACGCGCGTGGCGTTGTCCCGATCCGAGAACAGACCCACCTGCACGACATAGGGTGCGCCAGAGTGGGCCGCGGCGCGTTGACTGGCTGCCGGGGCGCTCGCGCGCGGCGGCGGCGCGCCGGGCATCGGCGCGGGGCGCACGCGTTCGGTGCGCGACCCCGATGGGCGAGGGAGCGCCGCCGACGCGGCGAATGGCCGTGCGGCTGTTCCGGCGGGTGGCGCGGCTCGATCGACGAGGCGCACGGGCGGGGTTCGCCGGTTCGGCGAGAGGATCGCGTGCATGGCGCGCGCAGCCTGAGCGGCTGGGGCGCGGCGCGCGGTGGGCGCCGGCTGTAGCACGAGGAGCAGGCCAACGGCCGCCGCAACCAGCAAGACGGCGACGCCGAGGCGCTGCAGGGCGCGCCGACGTATCTCCCCTTGTTCATCCGTAAACGCGGCGCTTGGCCCGTCGTCGACCATGGGCTTTCCTTAGATTTCGAGTTTGTTGCCCCGCGTCGTATCCTACCACGGGCTATGATGTCCACGGCCGATTTCTCATGGGATTCCGTTAGGACCGACGGGGTTTTGCTTCGGTTGTGCCGGACAAGGGCCGTTTCTGGCCGTCGACTGCCACGCGGCCTGCCATCCGGAGCCCGAACTCGGCCCAGCGCTGCGACCCATGGGCCGCTTCCGCCGCAGCGATCAAGAGCTTGCTCGGCATGCACCCTGGGCGTGCGCAAGTCGTCCCCTGCGGAGCGCCTTCGATGATCACGGCGCGGGCGCCCGCCGCTGTGGCAGCCCGACATGCGCCCAGTCCCGGCCCCGATGACTGCAATGTCCACATCGATGCTCTCCCTATCGACCGCCCGACCGATCAGGAAGCGGTGACGGCAGGGCGGGTGGGGGACTGCGCAGTGCGCCCTGCCCAGCGCTCCAGCGCATCAAAGCCGCCGATGTGCTGCCCGTTGACGAACACCTGCGGCACCGTTTTCTGGCCCGTTATGGCACCGACAATGCGGCTGCGAGCGGCATGCCCGAGCGGAATTTCGGCGTAGTCGTAACCCAGCTCGTCAAGCAAGGCCTTGGCCTTGGTGCAGTATGGGCAGCCTTCCCGGGTCAGAATCGCGACCTGGTCGGGCTTGCGTGCGGCGGGGTTGATGTAGGCGAGCATGGTGTCGGCATCCGACACCTCGAACGGATCCCCGGGTTTTTGCGGTTCGATGAACATTTTCTCGATAACGCCGTCTTTGACCAGCATGGAATAGCGCCAGGAGCGCTTGCCAAAGCCGAGATCGGACTTGTCGACGAGCATCCCCATGCCTTCCGTGAATTGGCCGTTTCCGTCAGGGATCAGCGCGACATGCTCGGTTTCCTGATCCTTTGCCCACTCGTTCATGACGAAGGTGTCGTTGACCGAGACGCACACGATCGCATCCACTCCATTGGCGAAGAATGCGGGAGCCAGTTCGTTGTAGCGGGGCAAATGGGTCGACGAGCATGTCGGGGTGAATGCGCCCGGCAGCGAGAACACCACCACCGTCTTGCCCTGGAAGATGTCGTCTGTGGTGACGCTCAGCCATTCGTTGTTCGCGCGGATGGGGAAACGCACCTGTGGTACAGGCTGACCTTCGCGGTTGTGCAACATGATGTTCTCCTTTGCGAGTGTTGGGGACGATCATCGGCGATCGACGTGCCCAGAATAGGGGCCATGTCGCGCGGCATCCAATACTTTGTTAAGATTGAGCCGATAGTTTCATCCTATCGATTGCCCGCCCTCGCCCGATGACCCTTACGGAACTCAAATATGTCGTCGCCGTCGCGACAGAACGCCATTTCGGGCGCGCTGCAGCGCGCTGCTTCGTCAGTCAACCTAGCCTGAGCACCTCCGTCAAGCACTTGGAAGAGGAACTCGGCGTAAAGCTCTTCGAGCGCGCTCAGGGCGAGGTGCTGCTGACGCAGGCAGGCGAGAGGATCATCGCCCAGGCGCGCAAGGTGCTGGAGGAAGCCGAGCGAGTCAAGACGTTGGCCAGGCAGGCCAAAGATCCTCTGAAGGGCGCCTTGCGCCTTGGCGTGATCCACACGGTCGCGCCTTATCTCCTGCCGGAGCTTGTCGGAGCCTTGAGCGTGCTCGCCCCGGACATGCCGCTGGACATCGAGGAAAACATGACGGCCAGCCTCGATCAGATGCTGAAGACCGGAGCGATCGACGCGGCCATCGTCGCCCTGCCGTTCGAGGCGGGCGGTATCGAGGCTGTTTCTCTTTACGAGGAGATCTTCCGGGTGATCGTGCCTGCTGCCCATCCTTGGGCGCGCCGCAAGCGGGTCGCAGCCGAAGAACTGCACGGCCAGAACCTCTTGCTGCTCAACATCGGGCACTGTTTCCGCGACCAGGTGCTCGAGGCCTGCCATGAATTCGCGCGCGTGCCGGCGGCGGGAAGGCAGGGCAATTCGTTGGAAACGATACGCAACATGGTGGCCTCCGGCCTAGGTGTTTCTGTCCTGCCCGCCACCGCGCTGACCCGCAAGTACTCGAACCCTCTCGTCAAGGCGATCGATTTCACTCCGCCCACGCCGTCGCGGCGCATCGTGCTTGCTTGGCGGCAAGGATTTCCGAGACAGGGCGTCGTTGACGTGATCGTCCGAGCGGTCGCGATGCTGAAGCTTCCGACCTCGCTCGCGGCAGGGCGCTGATGCCGGCGTGTCCGAGCGTCTGAAAAGCGGGCGAGCGTCGACCGCATCGCTCCATCCGCCACCCATTCCCGTCATTGCCGCCAGACGGCTTCCTGGAGTGCCCTCCACGGCGTTTGGCGTGTCGGCAAGGGCCACCCGAGTCGTGCGCCGTCGCGCGTTTTCGCGGGCACCTTTATTTAATTGACGTAAAATGGTATGTTTTCAGGTTATCCCTAATTTTGAGACCGATCAGGAGAGTGCGACATGGCTGTGGAACGTACGCTGTCTATCATCAAGCCCGATGCAGTGGCAAAGAACGTCATCGGGGAAATCTATGCCCGTTTTGAACGCAATGGACTAAAAGTTGTCGCAGCACGTATGATGTGGCTTTCACAGAGCGAAGCGGAAGGATTCTATGCGGTGCACAGGGAGCGCCCGTTCTTTCGCGACCTGGTGCAGTTCATGATTTCCGGGCCGGTCATGGTGCAGGTTCTCGAGGGCGAGAACGCGATTGCCAAGAATCGCGAGCTCATGGGGGCGACCGATCCCAAGAAAGCCGACAAGGGCACCATCCGCGCCGACTTTGCCGAGAGCATCGATGCGAATGCCGTGCACGGCTCTGACGGACCGGCCACCGCCGCGGTCGAGATCGCCTACTTCTTCCCGGCGATGAGTATTCACTCGCGCTAAACGGATGCCCGTGGCCACCAACCTCCTCGACTTCGATCTTCCCGGCCTGACGGACCTTCTGGCCACGATGGGCGAGAAGCCGTTTCGAGCTAGGCAGGTGTTTCGCTGGATTCACCATGCGGGTGCCGGCGACTTCGGGCAGATGAGCGACCTGTCGCGCGGCCTGAGGGAGAAGCTGGAGACCTCTTGCGCAGTGATCCCGCCGCGCCTGGTCGCAGAGAGCTGCTCCGACGACGGCACCCGCAAATGGTTGCTCGAGGTGAGTCCGGGCAACCGCGTCGAAACGGTCTTCATCCCCGAGGACGGCCGCGGCACGTTGTGCATTTCCTCGCAGGTCGGCTGCGCGCTCGAATGCCGTTTCTGTTCGACGGGGCGTCAGGGCTTCAACCGAAATCTGACGGTTGCGGAGATCATTGGACAGCTGTGGTGGGCGAACAAGGCCCTCGGCCGCGACCCCCGGGGAGAGCGGACCATCAGCAACGTCGTGATGATGGGGATGGGGGAGCCGTTGCTCAACTTCGACCCTGTCGTGACGGCGCTCAAGATCATGCTGGACGACCATGGCTATGGCTTGTCCCGCCGTCGCGTCACGGTCAGCACGTCGGGCATCGTGCCGGCCATCGACCGCTTGAGCCGGGAATGCCCGGTGGCGCTGGCGGTGTCCTTGCACGCGCCGACGGATCCGCTGCGCGACCTGCTGGTGCCCATCAACAGGAAGTATCCTCTCGCGCAGCTGGTGGCTGCCTGCGAACGCTATGTCGTGTGCGCCCCCCGCGACTTCATTACGATCGAATACGTGCTGCTCGATGGCGTCAACGATGCGCCCGCCCATGCGAGGCAGCTCGTGGAAGTGCTCAAGCCCGTTTCCTGCAAGGTAAACCTGATTCCTTTCAATCCCTTCCCGGAATCCGGCTTTCAGCGCTCGCGCCCACAGGCCGTGCAGCGGTTTCGCGACGTGCTCATGCAGGCAGGCCTCATCGCGACCACGCGCAAGACACGCGGGGACGACATTGATGCGGCGTGCGGTCAATTGGCAGGACAAGTGGAAGACAAGACGAAGCGGACGCATCGACGGCTGGGAGGCTCGCATGTTTGACAAGGTGTGGCGAAGCGGATGGCGAGTGGGTTACGCGGGGGCGCTGGCGGCTGCCCTGCTGGCGGGCTGCGCGAACGCACCGCAAGCGCGCGTGCGACAGGATGACCTTCTTGAACGGGCGACCATCCATACCGAGCTGGGGCAAGGGTACTACGAGCACGGGGAAGTGGCGGTTGCACTGAAGGAGCTCGATGAAGCGATCAGGGTCGATCCGAATTATGCGCCCGCCTACAACATGCGCGCGTTGGTGTATATGCACCTGGGCCAGGACGCTCAAGCACGGACGGACTTTTCACGGGCGCTCCAACTCACCCCGAAAGATGCGGCGCTCAACAACGATTATGGCTGGTTCCTGTGCCAGCATGGATCTCCCGGCGAGTCGATCAAATATTTCATGACGGCCATCGCCGATCCGCTGTATCCCACGCCGGACAAAGCCTATGTCAACGCCGGCCTGTGCGCGCTCAAAGCGAACGACGCAGGGAGCGCCGAACAGTATTTCACCGACGCCTTGGAGCGGCAGCCCGACAACCCCCAAGCGCTTTATCATCTGGCCGACTTGGCTTTCCGGGCCGGACGCTTCGAGCGCGCAAGCGTTCTGGCGCACAGGCTCCTCAAGGTGTCCGCGCCGACTGCGGAGAACCTGTGGCTGGCCATCCGGATCGCACATGCCTCGGGTGATCGCGATACGGAAGCGAGTGCCGCTATGCTGCTCAGGAGCCGCTTCGCGCAGTCGCCTCAGGCGCAAGCCTTGGCGAGTGGAAATTACCGATGACGGATGACATCGACGACAGCCCGGTACCTCCTTTGGCCGCCGATCCGTCGGCGGGCGCTCGGCTGGCGGCGGCCCGCGAGAAGGCAGGCCTCGCGGTGGCGGATGTCGCACGGCATCTGAAGCTCACGGTGCGGCAAGTCGAAGCGCTGGAGGCCGATGACTATGGCCGGATGCCCGGCGCGCCATTCGTGAGGGGATTCGTGCGAAACTATGCCAAGTTCGTCGGCCTGGACCCCGAACCCCTGGTCGCGAGCCTGCACGGGTTGCCGGCTCCGGAACCGGCTATCGTCACCGCTTCGGGGGGGCGAGGGATCGAGCTGACGGTGAGGGGCCGGCATTCCCGGATGCGTGTCCTGGTGGTCGCCCTCATCGTCCTCCTTGTGGCTTTGCCGCTGTTTTTTCATTTGTGGCTGCAAGGCGGTTCATCGCCCACGGTCCCGCACGCGCCGACCCAGCCCAGGCCCATGCGGGCGTTGCCCCGGGTTCGCCCGGCTCCTGCGCGCCCGGCACCGCCCCGTGCGAGCAGCGCGGTCCCCCCGGCGCCCCAGAAGGCACCGGCGGCCTCGACGGCGCCGGCGGTGTCGACCGCCTCCTCGGGGGCTGCCGTCACACCGGGCAAGGCCGTGATCAAAATGGCGTTCGCGGGCCAGTCCTGGGTCGAGATTCGCGATCAATCGGGCAAGGTCATCTTTGCGCGCCTGAACCCGGCGGGCACAAGCCAGGCGATCGCGGGGGTCCCCCCTTTTCACGTGGTGGTCGGTGATGCGCCCGAGGTGACGCTTACCTATAATGGGAATGTCGTTGATCTGGCCCCCACCACGCGGAATGATGTCGCCCGCCTAACCCTGAAATAAGCCCCTGTCCGAGAGGTCATCATGTTCCACGTCGACATCCCCCGGCGCAAATCGCGCCAGATCATGGTAGGCTCGGTCGCTGTCGGCGGGGACGCGCCGATCAGCGTGCAGAGCATGACCAACACCGAGACCTGCGATGTCGAGGCGACGCTCGCCCAGGTGCAGCGGCTCGCGCAGGCCGGCGCAGACATCGTTCGGGTATCGGTGCCCAGCCTTGATGCGGCCGAAGCCTTTGGCAAGATCAAAGAGCGATCGCCCGTGCCGCTGGTGGCGGACATCCATTTCGATTACCGCATCGCCTTGCGGGCGGCCGAACTCGGGGCGGACTGCCTGCGCGTGAACCCGGGCAACATCGGGCGGGAGGATCGCGTGCGCGCGGTGGTGCAGGCCGCCCGGGATCGCGGGATTCCTATTCGGATCGGCGTCAACGCCGGCTCCCTGGAAAAGGATCTGCAGAAGAAATACGGCGAACCCACCCCGGATGCCCTGGTGGAATCCGCCCTGCGCCATATCGATATCCTGAGCCGCTTGGATTTCCCGGATTTCAAGGTCAGCCTCAAGGCCTCCGACGTCTTCACCACCGTGGAGGCCTACCGGAAGCTCGCCGGACAAATCGAGCAACCCCTTCACCTGGGCATCACGGAGGCCGGGGGGTTCCGCGCCGGCAGCGTCAAATCGGCGATCGGACTGGGACTCTTGCTGAGCCAAGGGATCGGGGACACCTTGCGCATTTCGCTGGCCGCCGATCCCGTCGAGGAGGTGAAGGTGGGCTTCGATGTCCTGAAGAGCCTGCGGTTGCGCAACAAAGGCGTCAACATCATTGCCTGCCCGTCCTGTTCGCGCCAGGAATTCAATGTCATCAATGCGGTCAATGCCCTGGAGGCGCGCCTGGAGGACATTCTGGAACCTCTGGACGTGGCCGTCATCGGCTGCGTGGTGAACGGGCCCGGTGAAGCGCGCGAGGCGGCCATCGGCATTGCGGGCGGCTCGCCCAATCTCCTGTACATCGACGGCAAGCCTTCGCACAAAGTGGCCGAGGCCGAGCTGGTCGACGAACTGGAACGCCAGATTCGTGCCAAGATTGCCCAGATGAGGGCGCATCCGAAAGAAGAACGAACCATACCGATCCAATCGGTGGGATAATGTGCTCTTTGTCTTCCTTGATCGATTAATCATTTAATGAGTTCCACGATTCAAGCCGTCCGCGGGATGAACGACATCCTGCCGGATGAGGCGCCCTTATGGGAGTTCTTTGAGGACACCGTGCGCGACTGGGTGCACGGTTTCGGCTATCGGCCCATCCGCATGCCGCTCCTGGAGAAGACCGACCTCTTCGTCCGCTCGATCGGAGAGGTGACGGATATCGTCGAAAAGGAGATGTATACCTTCGTCGACGCGCTGAGCGGCGAGAGCCTCACCTTGCGTCCCGAGGGCACCGCCGCCTGCGTGCGCGCCGCGCTCGAGCACAATCTTCTTTACGGGGGGCCGCAGCGGCTCTGCTATGCAGGCCCGATGTTTCGTCATGAGCGCCCGCAAAAGGGTCGCTACCGGCAGTTCCACCAACTTGGGATCGAGTCTCTGGGGTATGCGGGTCCAGACATGGATGCGGAGCATCTCGTCATGGTGGCCCGCCTGTGGAAAAAGCTTGGCCTCACGGAGATCTCCCTGCAACTCAACACGCTCGGCAGCGCTCCTGCGCGTGCCCGACATCGCGCGCGGCTCATCGATTATCTGAGCGCCCACTTCGAGGTGCTCGACGAAGACGCGAGGCGGCGGCTGCATACGAACCCGCTGCGGGTGCTGGACAGCAAGAATCCCGCGATGCAGGAGGTGATCGACGGGGCGCCGCGTCTGCTTGACGACCTCGATGAGGCCTCGCTCAAGCACTTCGAGGAGCTGCAGGCGATCCTGCGGCAGGTCGATCTTTCGTTCGAAATCAATCCGCGCCTGGTCCGCGGGCTCGATTACTACAATTTCACCGTGTACGAATGGGTGACGACCAAGCTGGGCGCGCAGGGCACGGTCTGTGCGGGCGGGCGCTATGACGGGCTCGTCGAGCAGTTGGGCGGCAAGCCGACGCCTGCCTGCGGGTTCGCCATGGGCGTGGAGCGCCTGATCAGCCTCCTGCGGGAGGCTGGGACGCTCGCCGAGACGCCGACGCTCGACGGCTATGTGGTGCATCAGGGGGCGGCTGCCGATGCGTTTGCCTGGACCGCCGCCGAGTCTTTGCGCGACGCGGGGCTGCGCGTGGTTTATCATTGCGGCGGCGGAAAATTTGCGGCCCAAATGCGGCGCGCGGACGGCAGCGGTGCCCGCTACGCCGTGATCGTCGGCGACGATGAGGCGGCGCGCCAGGAAGTGAGCCTCAAGCCGTTGCGTGCGCTGGAAGCGCAGGCCCGCGTGAGCGTGCAGGAGGCGGCGGACATCATGCGGTCCGGGCGCCATGTCCGCGTCGCGCAGGCAGGGGCGGCCTCCTAAGCGCCCGCCCGGGCACGGCCGCCAGGTGGCGAAGTAAATCGGGGAAGGACATGTTTAATCTGGAAGAACAGGAGCAGATCGACGCGCTCAAGGCGTGGTGGAAGCGGTATGGCAACTGGGTCTCATTGGCGCTTCTGGCCGTCGCCCTGGCGGTGGCGGGCACCCAAGGCTGGAACGTCTACCAGAACAGGCAGGCGAGCCGCGCGGCGGTACTCTTCGCGAACCTCGAGGCCTTTGCCCAGGGAGGGGACGTGCACGCCGTGAGACAAACCGCGGGGACCCTCATGGCGCACTATCGGCTGACGGCTTACGCGCCGCGTGCGGCGCTCATCGCCGCCGCCGCCAACGACCACGCGAACGACACCCGCAGCGCCAAGGCGCAGCTTCATTGGGTGCTCGATCATGCGTCCGAGCCGCCCCTGCGGGCGGTGGCGCGGCTTCGGCTCGCCGGCCTGCTGCTCGACGAGAAGCATTATCGCCAGGCCCAGCGGCTGCTCGCGGCGGGCCAGGATAAGGCCTATGCGAGCCTGTATCATGACCTCGAAGGCGATGTGGCGGTGGCGGCCGGCAACGTGGCCGCGGCACGCACGGCCTATCAGGCCGCCTTGCAGGGCAAAGACGAGGATGCGACCTTCCGGGCCTTCGTCCAAGACAAACTCGATGCGCTGGGAGGCACGAAATGAGGCCGGCGAGGAGCCAGATGACGGTGTAGGGCATGTCGGCGACCGGTCCTCCGCCGGCGATGACGGAGAAGGAGGCCCAGATGGCCCAGATGCCGGCCAGGACTGCGCGCCAGCGGCGGGCGAGCTCAAGGAGCAGGAGGCGGATGAAGCGGAGG
>JAKAFK010000025.1 GCA_021817985.1 Pseudomonadota bacterium
CGCGCAGCACCGCAAGGTCGCGTGCGGAATAGCGCAGCCCCTCCTGCTGCTTGTAGGAGGCATCATGCTCCTCGTCGACCACCACGAGCTTGAGGCGGGGGAGGGGCGCGAAGACGGCGAGCCGCGTCCCGAGCACCAGCGAGGCCTCGCCCTGGCCCGCCTGGGCCCACGCGTCCGCCCGCGCCCGGCTGCTCAAGCCGCTGTGCACGCTGCTCACGCGAATGCCGGGCAGCCGTTGCCGGAAGGTGTGTTCCAGCTGCGGCGTGAGGTTGATCTCGGGGACCAGCACGAGCACTTGGCCGCCGTCCGCGATGACGGACTGTGCGGCCCGCAAGTAGATTTCGGTCTTGCCGCTGCCGGTGATGCCATGGAGCAGCGTCACCTGAAACCCCTGCGCCCGCTGCGCGTCGATGAGGGCGAGGGCTTCCGCCTGGGCAGCGTTGAGCGCGGGAGCGAGGACGTCGGATGGCCCGGCCGCAGCCGCCAAAGGCTCAAAGGGCTGCGCGGCGACCCATCCGGAGGCGACGAAGGCCGCGAGCACCCGCCGCTCATGGGCGCGGCCGCCGCCTGCGGGGAGCACCGCTTCGCCTGCCTGCAGGCGGTCCAGGAGCCGCCGCCCGACCCGCGCCCGCGCGGGCAGCGCGGACGCCGAGATCCGCTTGCCCGCATCCGTGATGCGGTAAGCCAGGGGCGCGCGCTCGGCCTTGAGCTTCGGACGGCGCAACAAGGGCGGCAGGCACAACGCCAGGACCTGCCCGAGCGGATGGTGGTAGTAGTCGCTGCAAAACCGCGCCAGCCGCAGGATGTCCGGCGGCAGCGGGGCTTCCTCGCGCACGATGCGGGTGACGGGCTTGAGCTTGTGGGGCGCGACATCCGTGCGTTCGGTCACGGCGAGGAGGATGCCGGCCCGCGGGCGGCCGTTGAACGGCACGATCACGCGGCGTCCGATGTCGGTGTGCGTCGCATCCTCGGCGACATAGTCGAACAGGCTGCCGACAGGCACATCCAGCGCGACTTGCACGAAACGGCTGCCCATGGCCGGGGCGGGGATCGCTTAAGGCGCCGGGTGGTATAGGCGGCTTTGCGTGTGCACGGTGTCCACGAGGACTTGGACGTGTTCCGGGGGCGTATGCTGGGAGATGCCGTGGCCCAGGTTGAACACGTGGCCGTGGCCAGCGCCGAAGCTGGCCAGGACCCGCCCGGCCTCGCGCTCGATCACCTCCGGTGGGGCGAACAGGACGGCGGGATCCAAATTGCCCTGGAGCGCGACCTGTGCCCCTACCCGTTCGCGGGCGCGGCTCAGGTCGATCGTCCAGTCCACGCCCAGCGCGTCGCAACCGGTGGCGGCCTGTGCCTCGAGCCAGTTGCTGCCGCCCTTGGTGAACAGGATGACCGGAACCGCGTGGCCGTCGTGGGAACGCGTCAGCCCGGCCAGGATCATTTGCACGTACTCCAGCGAGAAGGCGTGGTACGCCGGGCCGGAGAGCACGCCCCCCCAGGTGTCGAAGATCATGACGGCCTGGGCGCCACAGGCGATCTGGGCGTTGAGGTAAGCGATCAGGGCGCGCGCATTGACCTCCAGGACATGGTGCAGGAGGTCGGGGCGCTCGTAGAGCATGCGCTTGACGTGCAGGAAGTCGTGGCTGGATCCGCCTTCGATCATGTAGCAGGCGAGCGTGAAGGGGCTGCCGCAAAAGCCGATCAGCGGGACCTGGTTGTCCAGGGCGCGCCGGATCTGGGTCACCGCATCGAGGACGTAGCGCAGGTGGACCTCGGGATCGGGCACCGCGAGGTCGCGGATTTCCCATTCCTCGCGCAAGGGGCGCTCGAAGCGCGGCCCCTCGCCTTCCACGAAATGCAGCCCCAGGCCCATGGCATCGGGCACCGTCAGGATGTCGGAGAACAGGATCGCGGCATCCAGCGCGAAGCGGGCGAGCGGCTGCAAGGTGACTTCGGTGGCGAAGTCGGGGTTCTTGCACAGCGTGAGGAAGTCGCCGGCGCGCGCGCGGGTGGCGTTGTATTCCGGCAGGTAGCGCCCGGCCTGGCGCATCAGCCACACGGGCGTATAGTCGGTGGGCTGGCGCAGGAGCGCGCGCAGCAGGGTGTCGTTCCGGGGACGGGTCATCATGTGGGTCCGCTCAGGTAGTCGAGCATGCTCAAAGCCGCCTGCCGGCCCTCGAACACGGCGGTGACCACGAGGTCCGAGCCGCGCACCATGTCGCCGCCGGCGAACACCTTGGGATTGCCGGTCTGGAACGCATGGGCGTGGCCGCGGGCGAGCACCCGACCGCCCGCATCGGTGGCGATGCCGAAGGTCGCGAACCAGGGCTGCGGGCTGGGGCGAAAGCCGAAGGCGACGATCACGCGGTCGGCGGGAACGATCTCCTCGCTGCCCGGCACGATTTCCGGGGTCTGCCGGCCGCGCGCATCGGGCGCGCCCAGGCGGGTGGTGACGAGCTTCACCCCCTCCACGCGCCCATTGCCGACGATTTCCACGGGCTGGCGGTTCCAGAGAAATTCGACCCCTTCCTCCTTGGCGTTGGCCACCTCGCGGCGGGAGCCCGGCATGTTCTGTTCATCGCGCCGGTAGGCGCAAGTCACCGAGCGGGCGCCTTGCCGGATCGCGGTGCGGTTGCAGTCCATCGCGGTGTCCCCGCCGCCCAGCACGACCACCCGTTCGCCCTTCACGCTGTGGAAGGGCTGGCCTTCGGCGTCCCGGCCCATCGAATGGCGCACATTGGAGATGAGATAGGGCAGGGCCTCCAGGACGCCCGGAAGATCCTCGCCCGGGAATCCGCCTTTCATGTACGCGTAGGTGCCCATGCCCAGAAAGACGGCGTCGAATTCCTCGAGCAACTGCTCGAAAGGCAGGTCGCGGCCGATCTCCGTGTTGAGGCGGAACGCGATGCCCATGCCTTCGAAGATCTCGCGCCGCCGGCGCATGACGTGCTTTTCCATCTTGAATTCGGGGATGCCGAAGGTGAGCAGCCCGCCGATCTCCTCATAGCGGTCGAACACCGTGGGCGCGACCCCGTTGCGCGCCAGGACGTCGGCGCAGGCGAGCCCCGCGGGGCCCGCGCCGACCACGGCCACGCGCTTGTGCGTGGGCACCACGTGGCTCATGTCGGGCCGCCAGCCCTG
This sequence comes from Pseudomonadota bacterium, assembly GCA_021817985.1. GTDB lineage: Bacteria > Pseudomonadota > Gammaproteobacteria > Burkholderiales > JAKAFK01 > JAKAFK01. The sequence goes on from JAKAFK010000025.1 coordinate 3,142, forward strand.
GCGAAAGGCTTCCTCGGAGATGTAGCGCTCGATCTGTCCGATGGTCACGGCGCCGAAGCCGGTGGCCAGGGTGCACGCCCCTTCGCACAGGCGATCCTGGGGACATACGCGTCCGCAGACCTCGGGCAGCGAATTGGTCTTGTGCGAGAGCTCGGCGGCTTCCAGCAGGCGACCCTCGTTGACGAGGGCGAGCCAGCTGGGAATGTAGTTGTGCACCGGGCATTTCCACTCGCAATAGGGATTGCCGCAGCCCAGGCAGCGCCCGGCCTGCTCGGTGGCCTGGCCGGGTCCCATGGGCGCATAGATCTCCACGAAGCGTTCGCGGCGCTCGCCGGCTGGCATCTTGTCGCCGTCGCGGCGGGCGATGTTGATGAACTGGAATATGTCCGACATATCAGGCTACCCCGGAGTCTTTCGGCTCAAAGTTGCAGGAGGCTGTTCAATTCGGCCGCCTTCGGCTTCACCAGCCAGAAACGGGAGGCGGACTCGCGGAACGATTCGAGCAGCGCCCGGCCGCGCGGGCTGCCGGTCAGGCCGACATGGCGCTCGATCTGGGCACGCAGGAATTCGCGGTATTGCGCCATGGGCTCCGGATCGATGCGGTGGATGTCGATGAGCTCGTTGTTGTAGCGGTTGGGGAAGTCGCCCCCCTTGTCGTAGACCAGGGCGAAGCCGCCGGTCATCCCGGCGCCGAAGTTGAGGCCGGTCTCGCCGAGCACGATCACGCAGCCCCCCGTCATGTATTCGCAGCCGTGATCGCCGACGCCTTCCACCACCGCCATCGCACCCGAATTGCGGACCGCGAAGCGCTCGCCGGCGACGCCCGCGGCGTTGAGCCGCCCCCCGGTGGCCCCATAGAGGCAGGTATTGCCCATGATGACGGCCTCATGGGGGAGGAAGCCCACCCCCCGCGGCGGGGAGAGCACCAGCTGGCCGCCGGCCATGCCCTTGCCGACGTAGTCGTTGGCATCGCCCTCGAGCATCAGGGTGAGGCCGGGCGCATTCCACACGCCGAAGCTTTGCCCGGCGCTCCCGCAGCAGCGGAGGGTCAGGCAATCCTCCGGCAATCCCTCGGCGCCGTGCGTGCGCGCGATCTCTCCGGATATCCGTGCGCCGATGGAACGGTGGGTATTGCAGACGGCGTATTCGAGGGTGAGCGGGGTCTGCGTCTCGATGGCCGACCGGCAGTCGGCCAGCATTTTCTCGGCGAGCTCGCCCTTGTCGAAGGACGGGTTGGAGGCGCTCACGCAAAAGCGCGGCTCGTCCGCCGGGATGCCGGCTTCGCGCGTGAGCGCGGAAAGGTCGAGCCGGGCCTGCCGCGCGGTCTCGCCCGGCACGCGCTCGAGCAGGTCGACGCGGCCGATCAGGTCGGCGAGCTTGGCTACGCCGAGGCGCGCCATCCACTCTCGCGTCTCCCGGGCCACGAACGTGAAATAGTTCATCACCATCTCGGGCAGCCCGACGAAATGCTGGGAGCGCAGCCGAGCGTCCTGCGTGGCCACGCCGGTCGCGCAGTTGTTCAGGTGGCAGATGCGCAGGTACTTGCAGCCCAGCGCGATCATGGGCGCGGTGCCGAACCCGAAGCTCTCGGCGCCGAGGATCGCCGCCTTGATGACGTCCAGGCCGGTCTTGAGGCCGCCGTCGGTCTGGACGCGCACGCGTCCGCGCAACCCGTTGGCGCGCAAGACCTGTTGCGCTTCGGACAACCCCAGCTCCCAGGGGGTGCCGGCATACTTGACGCTGGTCAGCGGCGAGGCGCCGGTGCCCCCGTCGTAGCCGGAAATCGTGATGAGATCGGCGTAGGCCTTGGCCACCCCTGCCGCGATGGTTCCGACGCCCGGCTCGGCGACGAGCTTCACCGACACGAGCGCGGTGGGATTGATCTGCTTGAGATCGAAGATGAGCTGCGCGAGGTCCTCGATCGAGTAGATGTCGTGGTGAGGCGGCGGCGAGATGAGGCTGATGCCGGGCTTCGAGCAGCGCAGCCGGGCGATCATCTCCGAAACCTTATGGCCCGGCAGCTGCCCGCCCTCGCCGGGCTTGGCACCTTGCGCCATCTTGATCTGGAGCACTTCGGCGTTGACCAGGTAGTGGGGCGTGACGCCGAAGCGCCCGGAGGCCACCTGCTTGATCTTGGACATCTTGACCGTGCCGTAGCGGGCCGGGTCCTCGCCGCCTTCGCCCGAGTTGGAGCGCCCGCCCAGCCGGTTCATGGCTTCCGCGAGGGCCTCGTGGGCCTCGGGGGACAGTGCGCCCAGGCTCATGCCCGCCGAATCGAAGCGCTTCAGGATCGCTTCCTCGGGTTCCACGTCTTCCAGGGGGATCGGCGCGAGAGTCTCCTTGAGCCGCAGCAGGTCCCGCAGCATGGCCACCTCGCGGCCGTTCACGCGCTCGGCGAACGCCCGGTAGGCGCCATAGTCGCCCGTGCGCACCGCCTTCTGCAGCTCGACCACGACGTCCGGGTTGTAGGCGTGGTATTCCTCGCCGAACACGAACTTCAGGAGCCCGCCCTGGCCCACGGGCTTGAGCGGATTGAACGCCTCGCGCGCCAGGCGCCGCTGGTCGTCCTCGAAGTCCTTGAAATCCGCCCCGGCCACGCGGGAGACGGTGCCGGTCAGGCACAAGGCGATGACGTCCGGGTGGATGCCGATGGCTTCGAAGAGCTGCGCGCCGCGGTAGCTGGCGATGCTCGAGATGCCCATCTTGGACATGATCTTGAGCAGGCCCTTGTTGATGCCCTTGCGGTAGTTGCTGAGCGCCTTCGCGGGCGAGAGCTTGACCTCGCCCGCCCGCGCCAGTTCGAGGATGGCCTGGTAGGCGACATAGGGATAGACCGCCGTTGCGCCGTAGCCGATCAGCGTGGCGACCTGGTGCGGGTCGCGCGCGGCGCCGGTTTCCACCACAAGGTTGGCGTCGCATCGCAGGCCGTGGGCGATGAGCGCGTGGTGGACGCAGCCGGTCGCAAACAGCGCGTGGATGGGCAGGCGCGTGGGCGCGATCGCGCGGTCGGACAGCACCAGGATCACGTGCCCGTCGCGGACCGCGGCCACCGCATCGCGCGCGAGCTGCTCCAGCGCGCCGCGCAAGTCGGTCTTTTCGGGGTCGTAGGTGAGATCGAACGTGATCGCGCGGTATTCCGGCTGCGCCAGGCGCGTGAGGCGGGCGAACTTGTCATGGCTCAGGACGGGGGAATTCACCTCCAGGCGCCGGGCATGCTCGGGCGTTTCCTGAAAGAGGTTGCGTTCCGGCCCGAAGCAGGTGTTGAGCGACATCACGACCGCTTCGCGGATGGGGTCGATGGGGGGGTTCGTCACCTGGGCGAATTGCTGGCGCAGATAGTCGAAGGGCAGCCGCACCTTCTTGGAGAGCACCGCCATCGGGGTGTCATCGCCCATGGAGCCGACGGCTTCCTGCCCGTCTTCGGCCAGCACGCGCAGGATCTGGTCGCGCTCTTCGAAGGTCACGCCGAAGAGCTTCTGGTACACCGCCCCGGTGGCGGCGTCCCAGGCGGGCAGCGCGGCATCCTCCTCGAGCGAGGACGGGAGGGTCTGGGCATTCTCCTTGAGCCAGGCGCGGTACGGCCGGGCCTGGGCCAGCTCGCGGTCGATGTCGTGCGGCGTGAGGAGCTTTCCCGTGCTGAGGTCGATGGCGATCATCTGGCCCGGCTTCACGCGCCCTTTCTCGACCACGTCGGCGGGCGCATAGTCCCATACCCCCACTTCCGAGGCGATGGTGAGGTGCCGGTCGCGCGTGACGACATACCGCGCGGGGCGCAGCCCATTGCGGTCGAGCACGCATACGCCGAACCGGCCGTCGGTGAGCACCACGCCCGCGGGCCCGTCCCAAGGCTCCATGTGCATGGAGTTGTACTCATAGAACGCCTTGAGGTCCGGATCCATGGTGCTCGCGTTCTGCCACGCCGGGGGGATCATGAGGCGCAGCGCCCGGAACAGGCCGACGCCGCCCATCAGCAGGCCCTCCAGCATGTTGTCCATGCTGAGGGAATCGGAGCCTGTGGACGAGACGATCGGCCGGATGTCGTCCATGTTCGGGATATGGGCCGAGACGAATTTGCGTTCGCGGGCACGCGACCAGTTGCGGTTGCCCTGCAGCGTATTGATCTCGCCGTTGTGCGCCAGATAGCGGAAGGGCTGAGCGAGGCGCCACTCGGGCCATGTGTTGGTCGAGAAGCGCTGGTGATAGACGGCGAGGCTCGAGGCGAAGCGCTCGTCCTCGAGGTCCGGATAGAAGACCGGCAGGTTGGCCGGCATCACGAGGCCCTTGTAGGCGATCACCTGGGCGGAGAGCGTCGGGATATAGAACGCGGGATCGTGGGCGAGCTGCTTCTCGGCCTGCCGGCGCGCGATGTAGAGCTTGCGCTCGAAGGCGGCGGCGGAAAGCAGGTCGGGACAATTGACGAAGATCTGCTCGATCACCGGCAGGTGGGCGCGCGCATAATCGCCGCACGCCGCCGGGTTGGTGGGCACCGGGCGGAATCCCGCGAGCAGGAGTTCCTGGGCGGCGAGCGCCTCGCGCAGGCATGCGCGCGCAGCCTCGGCCTGACCGGCGTCCGGGCTCAGAAAGACGAGTCCGGCGGCATACTCCGGTGCCAAGCTCAAGCCGTGCGCCTGGGCCGCCGCGCGCAGGAACGCGTCGGGCTTCTTGAACAGGAGCCCGCAACCGTCCCCGGATTTGCCGTCAGCGGCCACGGCGCCGCGGTGCGTGAGGCATGCGAGCGAGCGGATGGCGGTCTTGACCAGCCAATGGCTCGGCTTGTCGTCCATCTGGGCCATCAGCCCGAAGCCGCAACTGTCCTGTTCAAACTCGGGACGGTAAAGCGTTCCGTCCAACCCGTGCTGTCTGTCCATCCCTGCAAGCCCGAAATCAAGTGAAAAGTATCTGATTCTACCTTCGCGGGCGGCGTCCGGCAATCCTGATAGGCGGGAAGCGTGGCGCCTTCAAGGGGCCAGCCAGGCGGCGGCCGCGAGACCGGCGGCGGCGAGCACCGCCAGAGGGATCGCGGCGCGCAGGGCGGCCCGCGGGCCGGCGAAGGCCATCGCGTAGCCCGCCTTGATGAGGTTGTTGGAGGATGCGGCGATGAGCACCGCGGCGGCGGCGACCGCCGTGCCCAGCCCGGCCACCCCCCCTTGTGCGAGGCTCAGCACGAACGGGTCGATGTCGGTGAGCCCGACGATGCCGGCGAGCGCGAACAGGCCGCGGTGGCCGTAAGCGTGCTCGACCCAGGTCGAGACGATGGACACCAGCACGAAAAGCGCGGCGAACACGGCGGCGGCCCCGAGCTCCAGCGGATTCATGCGCTGGAGCTGGCTGTCCGTCTCGCGCAGGGCACGATGGCCCACCCAGGCGGTCAAGGCGAATCCGAAGAGGGCGAGCGCCCCCAGCGGGGGGGCCAGCACGAGGGCGAGGCGCGGGCTGAACACGGCGACCACGGCGAGGATGCGCAGGTTCATGAGGGCTGTGGCGAGCACGATCCCGGCCTGAAGCGCGGCGAGATTCGCGGTGCCGGTTCGCGCGCGCTGGGCGAGCGAGATGGTGGTCGCGGTGGACGAATAGAGTCCGCCCAGGCCCGCGGCCAGCAGCACGCCGCGCGTGGGGGAGACATAGCGGGTGGCGAGATAGCTGGCATAGGAGAGCCCCGAGACCACCACCACGGCGAGCCAGAGCCGGTAGGGCGTGATCTGGGTGAAGCGGGAGACGGGGTGGTCGGGCAGGAGCGGCAGGATGATCGCGGTGAGCACCAGGAATTTCGCGAGGGTGAGGATCTCCTCGCGGGGAATCTTGCGCGCGGCGGCGTGCAGGGGCTCCTTGGTGCCCAGCAGGATGACGGCACCGACCGTGACGGCGACGACCACCCACCGCGGCTGGGTCAAGGTCGCCGGTCCCAGGAGGAAGGCGAGCGCGTTGGCGACCGGGCTCATGAGGCCCGGCCCGCGTCGGGACGGCTGGGCGCCGGGCCGCCAGAGCCAGAAGTAGTAGGCGAAAAGCCACACGCCCAGCACTGCGAGGCCGGCGCTCAAGGCGAGCGCATGGGCGGGGTCCAGGGCGTAGAGGAGGGTGCCCACGAGGGCAAGCAGCGGAAAGGTGCGCACGCCGCCCGGCGGCTTGACGGGATCGTCGGCATGGTATTCCTCGAACGCGAGGCCGAAGAAAAAGGACAGGGCAACGACGAGCCCCAGCGCCTCAGGCGAGATGACGAATGGCATCGGCCCCTCCGCGGCCATTTTCTTTTTCCCGTGTCCTTCCTGCCGGCGGCCTCAGGCGCCGGGCATCAGGACGCCTCGTTCATGTCGAACAGGCGCCGGTGCTCCCGCATGGCATAGCGGTCGGTCATGCCGGCGATGTAGTCGGCGACCGGACGCAGCCCCTGGGCGCCCGCCTTGGCTTGATAATCGGGCGGCAGCAGGCGGGGATTGTCCCGGAACGCCTCGAACAGCTCGCGGATGATGCGCTGTGCCTTCGCGGTCATGCGGGTGACCCGGTAATGGCGGTAGAGCTGTTCGCGCAAGAAGGTCTTGAGCGTCTGCTGCTCGGCCTCGATCGCGGCGCTGAAGCCGATGAGGCGCGGCGCCTGGCGGACCTCGTCGGGGCTGCGGGGTGCGGCCGCCTGGATGCGGGCCCGGCTTTGCTCGATGAGGTCGCGCACCAGGGTGTCGATGATGCGCCGCACCGTCTCGTGCACCAGCCGCCGTCCGGCCAGCATCGGGTAGGCCTGGCGCACGGCCCGGAGATGCCGACCGAACAGGGCGACCTCCGACAGGCCTTCCAGGCTGATGAGGCCGGAGCGCAGCCCGTCGTCCACGTCGTGGTTGTTGTAGGCGATCTCGTCGGCGAGGTTGGTCACCTGGGCCTCGAGGCTCGGGCGCTCGTCGCGCAGGAAGCGGCGCCCGACGTCGCCCAGGGCTTCGGCCTTGGCCTTCGAACAGTGCTTGAGGATGCCTTCGCGGGTCTCGAAGGTGAGGTTCAGTCCGTCGAATTCGGCGTAGCGCTCCTCCAGCAGGTCCACGACGCGCAGGCTCTGGAGGTTGTGCTCGAAGCCGCCGTGCCCTTGCATGCAGGCGTTGAGGGCGTCCTGGCCGGCATGGCCGAAGGGCGTATGGCCCAGGTCGTGCGCGAGCGAGATCGCTTCCACCAGATCCTCGTTGAGGGCGAGGCTGCGCGCGATCGAACGGCCGATCTGGGCCACCTCCAGGCTGTGGGTCAGGCGTGTCCGGAAGAGATCCCCCTCGTGGTTGATGAAGACCTGCGTCTTGTACTCGAGGCGCCGAAAGGCACTCGAGTGGATGATCCGGTCCCGGTCGCGCTGGGCCTGCGAGCGGCCGGGCGGCAGCGGTTCGTCGATTGCGCGCCCGCGCGAGTTGGCCTCGCTCACCGCATAGCCGGCCGGCGCACTCACGCGCGACACCCTTCCGCCAGGGCCGCGCGCAAGGCGGCCTCGGGCACCTCGCCGGTCAAGACCGCCTCGCCCAGACGGCGCAGCAGCACGAAGCGGATTCGTCCCCCCTCCACCTTCTTGTCGAGGCCCATGAGCGCGACGTAGCGCTCGAACCCGAGGTCCGGCGCCGTGACCGGCAGGCGGGCGGCCGAGAGAATCGCCTCGATCCGGTTCACGTCCGCGGCATCAAGCCAGCCCAGGTGCTGCGAGACGCGCGCGGCGAGCATGGTGCCGGCCGCCACCGCCTCGCCGTGCAGCCAGTTGCCGTAGCCCATGCCCGCCTCGATGGCGTGCCCGAAGGTATGTCCCAGGTTGAGCAGCGCGCGCGCGCCGCTTTCCCGCTCGTCGGCGGCGACCACGGCCGCCTTGTTTTCGCAGGAACGGCGAATGGCGTAGGCGAGCGCCGCATGGTCGCGGCCGACCAGGGCGGCCATGTTCCGCTCCAGCCAGTCGAGGAACGGCAGGTCGCGGATGAGGCCGTACTTGATGACTTCGGCGAGTCCTGCCGAAAGCTCGCGCTCGGGCAGGGTGTCGAGGGTCGCGGGATCGGCGATCACGGCGCGCGGCTGGTAGAAGGCGCCGATCATGTTCTTGCCGAGCGGGTGGTTGATGCCGGTCTTGCCGCCGACCGACGAGTCGACCTGGGCCAGGAGCGTGGTGGGGATCTGGATGAAGGGCACGCCGCGCAGGTAGGTGGCCGCCGCGAAGCCCGCCAGGTCGCCGACCACGCCCCCCCCCAGGGCGATCACCGTGGTCTTGCGCTCGCAGCGGTGCGTCAGGAGCGCGTCGAAGAGGGTGTTGAGCGTCTTCCACTCCTTGTAGGCCTCTCCGTCGGGGATGACGATGGGCACCACCTCGACCCCTTGGGCCTGCAGGGCCTGGGTGAGGATATCGAGATACAAGGGGGCCACGGTGGTGTTGGTCACCACCGCCACGCGCGGCTGGGCTAGGCGCGGCACCAGCAAGGCCGCCTCGCGCAGGCAGCCGGCGCCGATGTAAATGGGATAGCTTCGGTCTTTGAGGTCGACGATCAGAGTGTCCATGCGGCTATGCTAGCAGGAAATGCGGGGGACGGTGCAACCGCGGTTCTTAAGGAGGAGGCACGCGGCAATCTACCGCCGCGCGAGCTTCTGGGCGAGCTCCCGGGCCAGGGCGGGCACGTTGTGGCCGCGGGTGTCGAGCACCAGGTCGGCGACTTCCCGATAGAGGCCGTCGCGCTGCGCGAGGAGCTCGCCCAGCCGGGCACGCGGATCGGCGGTGGCCAGCAGCGGCCGGTTGCGGTCGCGGTGCGTGCGCGCGAAGAGCTCATCCAGCGGCGCGCACAGATAGACCACGGTGCCGTGGGCGCGCAGCAGGGCCCGGTTTTCGGGCAGGAGCACCGCGCCGCCGCCGGTGGCCAGCACGATGTCCTGTTTCTGTGCGAGGTCCTGAATGACTGCGGCTTCGCGCGCCCGGAATCCGGCTTCGCCCTCGATCTCGAAGATGACCGGGATCTTGACGCCGGTGCGGTGCTCGATCTCGCGGTCGGCGTCATAGAAGGTCTTGCCCAGCTGGCGGGACAGCTCGCGTCCGAGGGTGGTCTTGCCGGCCCCCATGAGACCCACCAGAAAGATGTTGCCGCGCACGGAGGGCAAATCGGTCTTTTCCAAGTTCTGGCATGCGCCGGTGCGGGCAGTGCCGATGCCCGATTATGCCACCTCGGGCGCCGACGGCAAAGGGGCGCCGCATGGCGCCCCGCCCGCTTGGCTTATTGGATGTCGAGGCTGGACTTGAGGATCTTCGGCGTCACGAAGATCAGCAGTTCGCTCCGATTGTTCTGGACGTCGGTGTTCTTGAACAGATTGCCGAGCACCGGGATATCGCCCAGGACGGGGACCTTGTTGACCTGGTTGTTGGTCGTCTGCTCGTAGATGCCGCCCAGGACTGCGGTCTCCCCGTTGTTGACCAGCACCTGGGTCTGCACCCGCTGCGTATCGATGGAGGGGACGCCCGCATAGATCTGGCCCACTTGATCCTTGCGCACGTCGAGGTCCATGAGGACCTTGTTGTCGGGCGTGATCTGCGGCGTGACGGCCAGCGACAGGACCGCATCCTTGAAGGAGACGGAGGTCGCCCCGCTGCTGGTGGCTTGCTGGTAGGGGATTTCCGTGCCCTGCTCGATGACCGCCTTCTGCTTGTCGGCGGTCAGCACGCGCGGGCTGGAGATGACCTTGCCCCGACCGTCGGCCTGCAGGGCGCTGAGCTCGAGGTTGAGCAGCCCGTTGCCGTTGATGCGCAGCAAGGTCAACGCGAGGCTGCCGACCGCGTTCGGGACCGGCAGGTTCACGTTCGCGTCGTTGGCGGAGATCGTGGTTGAGGCTGCCCCGCCCGCAAGGGACTGCGAGTCGGTGATGTTCGAGGCCAAGCCGGTGTTGACGGTGTTGACCCGGCCCTGGTCCGCCACGCCCAGGCGCACGCCGAGCTGGCGGCTGAACTGGGTGTCGGCGATGACGATGCGCGAGGAGATCAGCACCTGCCGGACCGGGATGTCGATCTGGCTGATGAGGGCGCGCACGCGCTCCAGATTGTCGGGGGTGTCCTGCACGAAGGCGGTGTTCGTCCGCGGATCGACCACGACACTGCCGCGCTTCGACAGGATGTTCTGCTTGCCGGTCAGGAGCTTCTGCACGTCTTGCGCACGGGCGTAGCGCAGGTGGAAGATCTCCGTGCGCAACGGTTCGAGGTTCGCAATCTGGTTCTTCGCCTCGAGGTCCAGCTTCTCGCGCGCGGCGATCTCGGCGCTGGGGGCGATCCAGATGACGTTGCCGTCGACCTCCTTGGACAGGCCCTTGGCCCGCAGGATGATCGCCAGCGCCTGGTCCCACGGCACATCCTTGAGGAGGAGCGTGAGGTTGCCGTGCACGCTGTCGCTCACCACGATGTTCTGGCCCGTGAAATCGGCGATCACCTGCAAGGCGGAGCGCACGTCCACGTTCTGCAGGTTGAGGGAGAGCTTCTCGCCGGTGTAGTGGGGTTTCTCGGGCTGCGCGCTGGCCGTGGCGATCGGCTTGACCTGCAGCACGAACTGCCGGTCGGTCTGATAGGCGGAATACGTCCAGTTGCCCGTCGGGGTGACCACCATGTGCACGTTGTGGTCGCGCGCGACCGTGTCGATGGTCCTGACGGGTGTGCCGAAGTCGGTGACGTCCAGGCGACGCTGGAGCCTTGCTGGCAAGGCGGTGTCGAGGAAGTCGACCACCAGCGACTTGCCCCGGGTGCGGATGTCGATTCCCGTCGTGGTGTCGGCGAGGTTCACCAGCACGCGGCCGGTGTCGTCGGGTCCGCGCCGGAAGTCCACGTTGCGGATGGCGTGGCCGGCGGGCTGCGGCATGCCGGCGGCGAAATGGGTGGCGACGTTGGTCGCCGCAGGCTGCGCGCCGACGGCCGCGAGGTCGACGATGAGTTCCTTGCCTTTGACGTGGGTCTGGTAGGTGCCGGCCTGGGTCATGTTGATGACGAGCCGCGTGCGCGTACCCGCCTGGACCACGTCGACGCCGGAGACCATGCCGCCATGCATGGCGACGGTATTGGCGCCCAGCCCATTGGTCGTGTTCAGGAAGTCGATGGCCAGCCGCGGGGGGTTGTTGACGGCGAATGCGGGCGGGGTGAACGTGAGCGGGTCCTTGAGGCTGACCTGGATCTGCGCCCTGCCGTCCGACAAGGTGGCGTAGTCGACGCGCTGCACGCTGTTGGGGGTCGAGGCCCAGGCCGATCCCCAGGCGCCCACAAGGAGGCCGACGCATCCGGCCACACGCCACGGCGCCATCCGTGTGAAGCAAGACACCATCCTCATTTTTTTTGCTCCTGATTTTGCTCCAACAGGAGCTTGTTCTCCCGCTGGGTCCACTGGCCCGTATCGTCCTGCACGATTTCCTTGAGATCGATCTCGGTCGGGGTCAGGCGGGTGACGGTGCCGAAATTCTGGCCCATGTGGTCGCCGACGCGGACCGAAAAGACCTTGCCGTCGGGGGCTTCGACGAGTGCGGTGATGTCCCCTTTCCTTTCCAGGATCCCCACCATGTGGAGCGTCTGCAGCGAGTAGGCCTCCAGGGGGCCCTTCGGGCGATCGAGGTTGGGCCTCACGCCGCCGGCGCCGGGCGCCGGTATCAGGCGCGCGAGGTCGAAGGGGGAGGGCGCCGCATAGTCGTTGTAGGTGTAGGGCACGTACGGCGTCACCTGCGGCAGCGGCGTCACGTGGCCGCGCAGGCCCTGGTTCGCCTGGCGGACGAACTGCTGCAGGTCCTGGTGCTCGCCGCCGGAGCAGGCGGCGCAGCCGAGCGCCAGGAGCACGATCCAAGCGCGCTTCATCAGTGGCCTCCCTTCTTGCCTTTCTCATGGGCTGCCGCGAGTTCCTGCTCCGACAGGTAGCGGTAGGTCTTGGCGACGGCATTCATGGTGAGCGTCCCTGCGGCCGTCGGCGTGACATTGATGTCGTCGAGCGTGACGATGCGCGGCAGCTTGGCGACGTCGGTCGCGAAGGCGCCCAGGTCGTTGTAGCTGCCGTCGACGCGGATCTGGATGGGCAGCTCCGCATAAACCTTGTTGCGGGTCTCCTGCGCCGCCGGCTTGAACAGGTCGAACTTCAAGCCGCGGCCGATGCCCGCCTGGTTGATCTCGATCAGCAGCGCGGCCATCTCGGATTTGTTGGGCAGCTGGTGAAGCAGCGCGCCGAAGGAGCGCTGGACGTCCGCGTACTGCTTGCGATAGGCCGCGAGATTGACGGCTTCCCGGTCCTTGGCGAGAAAGGCGGCCCGCAGGTCCTGTTCCTTCGCCCGGGCCTTGTCGAGGCTGGCGAGCTGGTCGCTCCAGAGAAACCAGTAGCCGAGGAAAAGCACCACGGCGAACACGAGGGCGGCCACGACCGCCTTGGGTTGCCAAGGCCAGCTGCCGACGTCGCGAAAATCGAGGTTGTTGATGTCTTGCAGGTTCATGCGCCTTTTCCTTGCGGAGCCTGCCCGTTCGCCTCGCCGGTCTGCGCCGCGCGCAGCTTGACGGTCAGCGAGAATTGGCTGACCTGCAGGCTGTTGACCGTCGCCGCCTGCGTCTCGATCAGATGAGGCGAGGCGAGCCAGGGCGAGGCGGAGAGGCGGCGCATCAAGTCCGACACGCGGGCATTGGACTGGGCGTAGCCGTTGAGGCTCACGGTGTCGCCGTTCTCGTGGATGCTCGTGAGGGCCACGCCGGGCGGCAGCTGGGTGACCAGCTGATCGAGCAGGTGCACGGTCTGCGAGCGGTCCACCTCGAGCTTCTCGACCACCTGCTTGCGCTCCAGGAGCGCCATGATTTTTGCCTTGAGGTGCTTGATGTCGGCGATCTTGTGATCGAGGAGGGCGATCTGGCCCTTGAGGTATTCGTTGCGGTCCTTCTGGTTCTCGATGCGGGCGCCGATGATGGTGTACCCGAGCAGGACGATGAGCAGGCCGACTATCACGGCACCCGCCAGCAGCGTGTTGAACTCGCGGGCGCGCGCCAGGCGCTTTTGCTCGCGATGGGGAAGCAGGTTGATGCGGATCACGCGTCGAACCTCCGCAGGGCGAGGCCGCACGCGATCACGAGCGCCGGGGCGTCCACGCGCAGCTTGCGGGCGTTGACGTGCGGGCCGATCGCCATGTCGGCAAACGGGTTGGCCATTAGGGTGGGCACCCGCGTGCGCGCGCCCACCGTCTCGTCGAGCCCCGCGATGCCGGCCGTGCCGCCCGCGAGCAGGATATGGTCCACGCGGTTGTATTGCGTCGAGGAAAAGAAAAACTGAAGCGCGCGCGCGACTTCCAGCGCGAGGGTGTCCATGAAGGGTTGCAGCACGTCGGGCTCGTAGTTTTCCGGCAGGCCCCCGTTGCGCTTGCCGAGCTCGGCCTCTTCCCCGGAGAGGCTATAGCGCCGCTGAATCTCCAGGGTGAGCTGGTTGCCGCCGAAGCTTTGCTCGCGCAGGTAGACCGACTGGTGGTCATGCACGACGTTGATGTGCATGGTGGACGCGCCGATGTCCACCAGCGCGACGGTCTGGTTGCGCCCGTTGCCGGGCAGCTGGCGCGCCAGGAGTTCGTAGGCGCTCTGGGTGGCGAAGGACTCGACGTCCATGATCGACGCCTTGAGGCCCGCCTCCTGGATGGCGGCCAAGCGGTCCTCCACCTTCTCCTTGCGCGAGGCCGCGATGAGCACTTCCACCTCTTCGGCCGAGTTGGCTGCGGGACCGAGCACTTGAAAGTCCAGATTGACTTCGTCCAGGTCAAAAGGAATATACTGATTGGCTTCGGATTCGACTTGCGACTCGAGCTCGTGCTCGCTCAGAGCCTTCGGGGCAATGATTTTCTTGGTGATGACGGAGGCGGACGGCAAGGCCAGCGCCACCAGCTTGGTGCGCGAGCCGAGGTGCTTCCATGCGCGCGCGACCGTTTCGCTGACATTTTCCAGATTTATGATGTTGCCATCAACCACCGATTCCTTGGGCAGGGGCTCGATAGCATACCGCTCGACGCGATAATGCGCCTTGCCCGTGTCGACCAACTCGACCATTTTGACTGCTGACGAGCTGATGTCGACGCCGATCAAGGCGGGCGATTTCACCTTGAGGAAATCGAATTGCAACGGAAATGCCCCCTATATGTCTTATGAATTACGGATGATACCCGCACGACATTTTAAATGCTAGTCGCATCAACCGGGCCGGACGGGCGCTTGCCGCGGCAAGTGTGCCGTGCCCGGAGTTCCTTTTGCAGAAGGATAACGCCTATAATTGGCGGAACTTTAGGCTGACGCCTCAACTTTTGATGGTTCATGGCAATGTTTACGCGCTGGTGGCACTACGTACTGTTCGGTTTTGTCGCATTGGGGTTCGCGGGCGCGATCGTCGTCGTGCTGGCGGCGGCCCTGATGTATCCCAACCTGCCCCCGCTCACCGCCCTCACGCATTACGAGCCGAAGATGGCGCTGCGCGTGTATACGGCGGACGGCACCCTGATCGGCGAATTCGGCGAGCGGCGGGCGCTGGTCCGCATCGGCGCCGTGCCGCCGCTGATGAAGGACGCCATCCTGGCGGCCGAAGACGCACGCTTTTATCAGGAGGGGGCGATCGATTTCGCCGGCGTGTTGCGTGCCGGGCTGGCCGACATCAGTGCCGGCGCGAAAGTCGAAGGGGCCAGCACCATCACCATGCAGGTCGCGCGCAACTTCTTCCTCTCGCGCGCCAAGACCTTCTCGCGCAAGTTCAGCGAAGTCCTGCTTTCCTACAAGATCGAGCACACGCTCACCAAGGACCAGATTCTCGACCTGTACATCAACCAGATCTATCTCGGCCAGCGCGCATACGGCTTCGAGGCCGCCGCCGAAACCTACTTCGGCAAGCCGCTGAAGCGGTTGAGCCTCGCGCAGATGGCCGTGCTGGCGGGCCTCCCCAAGGCGCCTTCGCGCTTCAACCCGATCGCCAGCCTCAAGCTGGCCAAGGTGCGGCAGGCCTATGTGCTCGGACGCATGCGCGCGCTCCGGATGATCACGGCCGACCAGTACCGGCAGGCGCTGACGGCCCCCCTGGAGGTGCGCAGCAACCCGCTGCGCTTCGGGGTGGACGCGGACTATGTCGCCGAGATGGTGCGCCAATATATGTATGGGCAGTATCAGGAGGCGGCCTATACCAGCGGGTTCAAGGTCTATACCACGATCAGCCGCGCCGACCAGCTGGCCGCGGACCACGCCCTGTGGACGGGGGTGCTGCATTACGACTGGCGCCACGGTTACCGGGGCCCGGAAGCCTATGTCGCCCTGCCGGCCGATGACGCCGATCTCGCCAAGACCGTCAAGAGCGGCTTGGACGGGTACCATGCCGTGCACGGGTTGAGGCCGGCGGTGGTGCTGGCGGCCTCCCAGCGCGGGGTGCGGGCGATGATGAAGGACGGCCATACCGTGGAAATCCGCGGCCCCGGGCTTGCCTTCGCGCACCGCGCGCTGTCGCCCGAGGCCCCGGAGAAGTTGCGCATCCACCGGGGGTCGGTGATCCGGCTGCTCTGGAACGCAAGCGGCTATTGGGAGATCGTCCAGCTGCCGCAGGTCGGGGCGGCGCTGGTGGCGATGGATCCGCAGTCCGGTGCCGTGCGCGCCCTGGTCGGCGGCTTCGATTTCGCCCGCACCCAATACAATCATGCGACGGACGCGTTGCGCCAGCCCGGCTCGAGCTTCAAGCCGTTCCTGTTCTCGGCCGCCTTGACGAAAGGCTTCACGCCGGCGACCATCGTCGACGACGCGCCGATCGTCATCGATCCTGCCCAGACGGGCAACAAGCTGTGGCAGCCGAAGGATTACGAGAATCATTACGACGGGCCGATCACGCTGCGCACGGCGCTGGCCAAGTCCAAGAACCTGGTGGCGATCCGGGTTCTGCAGGCGATCGGCATTCCCTATGCGCTCGACTACATCCAGCGTTTCGGCTTCGACCCGAAGGATCAGCCGCCCTACCTCACCATGGCCTTGGGCGCCGGCTCCGTCACGCCGTTTCAAATGGCGGGCGCCTATTCGGTGTTCGCCAACGGGGGCTATCGCGTCACGCCTTATTTCATCGGCCGCATCGTGGATGAGCGCGGGCAGGTCCTGTTCCGGGCGAGGCCCGCGTATGCCGGGGCGGGCGCGCCGCGCGTGATCAGCGCGCGCAACGCCTTTGTGATGACGAGCCTCATGCAAAGCGTCATCCGCCGGGGTACCGGGATGGCCGCGCTGCAGCTCGGGCGTGCCGACCTCTCGGGCAAGACCGGGACCACCAACCACCAGTTCGACGCCTGGTTCGACGGCTTCCTGCCCGGCCACATGGTGGCCGTCGCCTGGATGGGCTACGATCAGCCGCGCAGTCTCGGGCACGACGAGGTCGGCGCGGTCGCCGCGTTGCCCATCTGGATGGATTACATGCGCGTGGCGCTGGCGGGCATCCCGGAAGTCAACCTTCCCGTGCCCGACGGCGTGGTGACGGCGAGCATCGATCCCGAGACGGGCATGCGGCTGCCCGACGGCGCGCCGGGCGCGAAGCCCGAGTACTTTTACGCCAACGAGGTGCCGGCCTTCGCCGCGGCGCCTGCGGCGGCGCCCCAGCCGGGCACCACGCCGGCGGTGGACGTCAGGGATCAGCTCTTCTGAGGGGCTCGCCCATGGGCAAGGCGCTCAACGCCAAGCAGCTGCAAATGCGCGAGCGGATCGCCCAAGCGGCGGCACGCCTCATCGCGCAGGATGGCGTCCACGATTATGCGCTGGCGAAGCGCAAGGCGGCGCGCCAGCTGGGCGCCCCCGACACCCACAGCCTGCCTTCCAACGGCGAGGTCGAACAGGCGGTGCGCGCCTATCAGGCGCTCTATCAGAAGGACGAGCATGCCGAGCACCTGCGCCGGCTGCGCATCGAAGCGCTCGACTGGCTCCGCCTGCTCGAGCGGTTCAATCCCTACCTGACGGGTTCGGTCTTGAACGGGACGGCTTCGCGCCACTCGGACATCAACGTGCAGCTGTTCACGGACAGCAGCAAGGACGTCGAGCTTTTCTTGCTGGGGCGGGGGCTCGCCTACAAGGCAGGGGAGAAGAAGGTGCGCGCGGGCGATGGCGTGCGGCTGGTGCCCACCCTCACCCTGGTCGGACCGCAGGCGCTGCTCGAACTGGCCGTGCTCGAGCCGGAGGCTCTGCGGACGGCCCCGCGCGTGGTCCCCGAGGGCAAGCTGCCGGAGCGGGCGCGGGCGGCCCAGCTGGAGGCCTTGCTGGAGGCCGAGCCGGCGGAATGACCGCGCCGCCTGCCCGGCATGCGGCGGGTCAGGCCTTGTGCGGCCTGCCTTCCAGCAGGTCGTGGAACTCCGGGGGAATGGCGCCGCCCTCGACCAGGTTCGCGAGCAGCCGGCTGCCCACCACGGCGGGGGCGAACACCAGATCCGCCCGCGCCAGCTTGAGGCGCCGGATCGAGCGGGCGGAGGTCGCCACCGCCAGCACGTGCACCCGCGGATTGAGGTCTTTCGCGGCGAGCGCGATGAAGGCGTTGTCCCCGTCGTCGTCGCGGGCGGCGATGACCATGCGCGCCGCGCCGATTCCGGCTTCCTCGAGCACGGCGTCGTCGCTGGGATCCCCTCTCACCACCGGATGGTCGGGCATCGGCGGCTCGCTCCGGGGATCGACCACCTGGACGAACGCGATGTCGCGCTGCGCCAGTTCCCGCGCGGTGTTGCGCGCAATCGCCCCCTCTCCGAACAAAATGACGTGGTTTTCCGGCTTCACTGGTTTTTCCCCGGGCGTGAAAATACGGTTGAGTTCTCGCGAAATGGCCGGCCCCACCGCAGTGGCGATGGCGGTCGCGAAAATGCTGAGCCCCACGACGATGAGGGAGACCGCAAACATGCGCGTCTCCGGGTCCACCGGCACGATGTCTCCGAATCCTACCGTGGACAAGGTCTCGATGGCAAAGTAGAAGGCGGTGGTGAGATGGTGGATCGGCGGATGGAAGCCGGCGCCCAGCAGGTAGGTGCCGAACGTGCCGTAGGCCAGGATCGCGACGATGCCGACCAGGGAGATGAGATAGTTCGCGAGGATGATCTGGCGGCCGAAATAGCGCCGGGCGAGCAGCAGCAGGAGGAGCATCGCGGCCGGCAGGACGAGCGCCACGCCGGTTTGCGCCCGCAGCAGGTCCACGCCCACCGTCACGACCAGCAGCAAGACCGCGAAGGCCCACGCTGCCTGCAGGCGCCAGAACAGGCCCACGCCGACCACGATCTGTCCCAGTCCGAGCAATATCTGGGTATTGCTCCCGAGAACCGCCAGGGAGCCGCTCAGCGTCGCGACGGGCCCCAGGCGGCCCAGCAATCCGATGGGCAGGCGGAAGCCCGCCAGTATGTTGACGGCGCCGCTCCCCATGAGCAGCAGGGCCAGCGGCCAGTGGGGGAATACCGACCGCAGCCCTGCCGGTACCACTCGGCGAAGGCTCGCCGCCCGATCGGCGTGGGCGAAGAACGCCTGGCCGGTTTTGGAAGATCTGTCCATGCCGCACCTGTTGTTGTCGAACATGCCGCGCCAAGCGCCCGCGGCCCCGATGGGATTGTCGTTTGGCGCATGAAGACGCGCCGCGGAAGACAGGCGAGCCCGTCCCCGGGCTTGACATGCTCGCACTTTCTGCAATCCGAGCGCAAGCCGGATGGACGGGCCGCGGGACAGCGTGCTTGAGAAGGCAGGAACGCCTTGCGGCGCGGGCGCGCTTAGCGGGTCAGCCAGCTGCGGGCGCGCACCGTGATCGCCGCATAGGGGAGAATCCAGAAGAGGACCAGGGCCGAGTAGTAGCCGTACACGATGCCGTAGACGAAGCGCCACGAACGCTCCGCCCGCAGGTAATACAGCATGTTGATCGCGGACATGAGTCCGATGCCCGCCAAGACGTGCAGCAGCAGGATCGGATGGACGGTCGCCGCGCTGAGGAGCAGCGCGAGGCTGCCGTAGCCCATCAGGTAGGCGCCGTTGGTGACCCCCGCATCGACGAGCGAAACGACGCGCGCAGGCCAGGGACGCGACCAGAGGATGCGCGCGAAGCGCAGTTCTTCCCGCACGTATGAACGGTCCCAGCGCAGGAACATCTTGCACAGGCGGGCATAGGTGACGGTGGCGAGGGTGTGGACGATGCCGGTGCGCTGATAGACGGCATCGAAGCGTTCGGCGAGGATGTAGTTGGTCAGGGCGCGGTCTTCGCCGAAGGTGCAGGCGGCGCCCAAAAAGGTCTGGTCGACCCAGCGTGCGAGCACCGTGCGCACGACCGACGTGCGGTAGGCGGCGAGCGCCCCCGGGCAGCAATAGACTGTCCCGTAGGTGGACTGCACGGCCCGCAGGACGTCGAAGGTGAGCGTGAAACGCACGTTGAGCATGCGCGGGATGAGACCTTGGTCCCGGTTGTACACGTGCACCCGGCCGGCCACCGCCCCGACCCGCGGGTTGCGGAACGGACCGGTCATGGCGAGCAGCGTGTCCGGTTCGATGACGCTGTCGGAATCGATGGTGAGGACCACGTCGCCGCGCGCGCGGCGAAAGCCCTCCGCGAGGGCCGCCCGCTTGCCGCGGTTGCGGTCGAAGCGAATGGCGGTGATGCGCCCTCGGTGGCGACAGGATGCGGCCTCGATGTGCGTCCAGGTGTCGTCCTGGCTGCCGTCGTCGACGACCAGGATCTCCAGCCGGTCGGCGGGGTAGCGGGCGGCGGCCACGGAGTCGATCGAGTGGGCGACCATCGCGCCTTCGTTGTACGCCGGAATGATGACCGTGAGCCGCGGCGCATCGCCCATCTGCGCGGCAGGGTGCGGACGGTAGCGAAACCACAGCAGTGTCCGCAGGAGCATCAGCCCGATGCCGAGGAGCGCCCAGAACAGGCCGGCGGCGCGCAGGAACCGCGGCCAGTGCCGCAGTTCCGCCTCATGAAGCAACGGCTGAAGGAAGCGCCCTGCGGCGGTCCCATAGATGAGCAGGCCCAAGGCCAGCATGATCGCCGCCTTGAGGGCCCAGTCCCAGGCCACCCCTTCGGGCGAGGCCAAGGCGGCAGCGTTCTCGCGCACGCCCAGCCCGAAGTCCTCTCTTCTCATTCCTTGATCCCCTTGACCGGTGACGGTCTCGTCGAAAGCGTCCCCGCAAGGTCGGCACAGGACGACCCCGGCCAACCTTACACCAAACTTACACGCATTATACTGTATGTAAATGAACAACGCGCAAGCGGGGGAGGGTTCCCCGGGGGCGCTGGCGGATTCCCGGCCATGGACTATAACGGGAAGAAAAGCAAGTCCCGAGGTCGCGCCCCAAGCCGGGCCGCCGGTCGTCGAGGAGGGGCCGGCGGGTGCGCCGGCCATGCGCAGGGTGCGAAATTGCAAAAAAAACGAAGACAGATGCACGATGCGGCAACCCTTGCGTCGACCGGGGAGGCTCGTCCATGCGCGGCGGCGCGCCTGCCCGCCGCTTGAAGGGGCGCCTGCGGCATGATTCGCTTCTTCCGTCATTACCTTCCGCTCAACGTGGTGCTCCTCGTCCTCATCGAGTTCGCCCTCTTCACGGGCGCGCTTCATGTCGGGACATGGCTGCGTTTCCATCAGGCGGGGGAGGACGCCGCCCTCGTGCGGTTGCCCCTGACGGCCCAATCGGTTGCGTTTTCCGGCGTGATGGTGACGGTCATGATGGCCCTCGGGCTGTATGACTACTGGGGATGGGAGGAGGGCATCCGGGGTATGACGCTGCGCCTCGGCGCAAGCTTCGTCGTCGGCTTCATCGCCATGAGCCTCATCTTCTACGTCGCGCCCCAGCTGTTCCTGGGCCGGGGGGCGTTTGCGCTGTCCTTCCTGGCCGCGATGATCGGGGTGACCGGCACGCGTATCCTCTTTTTCCGCTGGTCGGACCTCGACATCCTCAAACGGCGTGTGCTCGTGCTGGGGACCGGCAGCCGCGCCGCCAAGATCGGCCTCCTCCTGAAGAGCGGTTCGGCGGCCGCGCGCGGACTGTCCATCGTCGGCTATCTCCCGCTCAAAGGCGTGCACCACTATGTGGACGCCGGCCAGATCCTGCCGGACAAGGCCCCGCTGCCTGCGATCGTCGAAAAGTACAAGATCGACGAGATCATCCTGTCCGTGCGCGAGCGCAGGGGGGGCGGACTGCCCATGCAGGAGCTGCTCGACTGCAAGCTCCTGGGCGTCGAGATCGTGGAGCTGTCGACCTTCTTCGAGCGGCAGACCGGAAGGCTCCAGCTCGAGTCGCTGTCCGCGGCCTGGATGGTCCTGTCCGAAGGCTTTCGTTCCGGCCTCGCCCGCGAGATCGTCAAGCGCACGTTCGACCTGTGTGCGGCCCTCGCGCTGCTGGTCGTCGCGTTGCCGATCATGGCGTTGACCGCGCTCGCCATCGCGCTCGAGAGCGGGGCGCCGATCCTCTATCGCCAGGAACGCGTGGGGCAGGACGGACACGTGTTCGACGTGCTCAAGTTCCGCAGCATGCGCGTCGACGCCGAGCGGGACGGGAAACCGCGCTGGGCCGCCCAGGGGGACGCCCGGATCACCCGCGTCGGCCGCCTGATCCGCAAGGCCCGGATCGACGAACTGCCGCAGATCTTCAATGTGCTGCGCGGCGACATGAGCCTCGTCGGGCCCCGGCCCGAACGGCCGTTCTTCGTCCAGGCCCTCGCCCGCGAGATCCCCTATTACGGCTGCCGGCATGCGCTCAAGCCGGGGATCACCGGCTGGGCGCAGATCCGCGCCGACTACGGGGCGTCGGTGGAGGAATCCCTGGAAAAGCTCCAGTACGATCTTTATTACGTCAAGAACCACAGCTTCTTCCTCGATCTTATGATCCTTTTCCAGACCGCCCAGGTCGTTCTCTCGGGCAAGGGGGCGCGCTGATGCCGACCCCTATGGTCCAGGTGGTGGCTCTGGCGAGCTACGGCACGGCCGCCTGCGCGTTCGGCCTCCTCACGTTGTTGTTCATCGGCAGCTGGCAGGGTCGTGCCGCGGGCGCGACGCTGGCGGTGGCGGCGGGGGTCAGCGCCGCCTGGGCCGCCGTGGGGAGCTTCTCCATCGCCACCGTGGACGGCCCATCGGTCGCCTTCGAGGCCCTCGAGATCGCCCGCAGCGGCGCCTGGTTCGCCTTCCTGCTGCAGGTCATCCGGCAGCTCAGGCGCGCCAACGGGCACTCCGACCGCCTGCTGACCTTCCTGTCGCTGGGCCTTGCCGCGGTGTTGGGCTTTCTCCTGGTGGCGACGCTCTTTCCCCGCGCGCTGCCCGCAGTCCTCGTTCCGCGGCCCTTCCTGCGCGACATCGTGGCCCGCGTGCTGCTGGCGGTGGCCGGACTCGTGCTCCTGGAACAGGTGTTCCGCAACACGCGGATGACGCAGCGCTGGAGCATCAAGCATCTGACGCTCGCCCTGGGGGGGCTTTTCAGTTACGACTTCTTCGTCTATTCGCAGGCCATGCTGTTTCACCGCATGGACCCCGGGTCCTGGGCGGCGCGCGGGTTCATCAATGCCCTGGTCGTGCCGCTCATCGCCGTTTCCGCCGTACGCAACGCCGAGTGGTCCCTCGATGTGCATGTCTCGCGCGGATTCGTCTTCCACACCGCCTCGCTGGTCGGCGCGGGGGCGTATCTGCTGCTGATGGCGGCCGCCGGCTATTATCTGCGCGCCTTCGGCGGGTCCTGGGGCGCGGTGCTCGAGGCCGTGTTCCTGTTCGCGGCGGTGACCGTGCTCCTCTTGATGCTGTTCTCCGGGACGCTGAGGGCGCGCCTGAAGATCTTATTGAGCCAGCACTTCTTCAGCTATAAATATGACTATCGAAAAGAGTGGCTGCGTTTCACCCAGTTCCTGTCGGCCGAACGCGAGGGCGCGCGGCCCTGGGAACGGGTCATCGAAGCGGTGGCGACCCTGGTCGAAAGCCCCGGCGGGGCACTTTGGCTCGACGCGGCCGGGACGTTCGAGCGCCTCGGTCACTGGAACATGCCCTTGCCCGCATCCGCCGTGCCGGGGGACGCTTCGCTGGTCCGCTCGCTGGCGGCACGGCAATGGGTCGTGAATCTGGACGAATACCGACGATTCCCCGAGATGTACGGCGAACTTCAGGTGCCCGGGGAGGTCCTGGCGCGCGCCGATTGCTGGCTGATCGTCCCCCTGCTCCTGGGCGAGCGGCTGCTGGGCTTCATCGTGCTCATGCAGCCGCGCGGGAAGATGACATTCAACTGGGAGGTACACGACTTGCTGAAGACGGCAGCCCGCCAGGCGGCAAGTTTTGTCGCACAGCTGCAGGCCGGAGAGCAGCTGGCGGTTTCGCGCCAATTCGACTCGTTTCACCGGATGTCGGCATTCCTCGTCCACGACCTCAAGAACCTTGTGGCCCAGCTCGCCCTGGTGCTGTCCAATGCCCCCAAGCACCGGCACAACCCGGCCTTCCAGGACGACATGATCAGCACCGTGGAGAATGCCGTGGCCAAGATGAATGTCCTCCTGTCCCAGCTGCGCGGCACGCGCGCCGAGCCTGCCGATAAGACCGCCGTCGATCTCAAGGCGCTGGTCGAGGAGGTCGTCGCCGCGAAGGCGCACCTGCGGCCGCAGCCCGCGCTGGAATGCCCGGCTCGCGTGCCCGCGGTGGCGGCGGAGCGGGGCCGGCTCGCGCGCGTGCTCGGCCATGTGGTCCAAAATGCCTGCGAGGCCACGTCCCCCGGGGGCTCCGTCAAGGTCCGGCTGGCTATGCACGGGGGGCAGGCGATCGTCGATATCGTCGACACGGGCAGGGGGATGTCTGCGGGATTCATTCGCGAGCGCCTGTTCCGTCCGTTCGATTCCACCAAGGATTCGGGCATGGGCATCGGCGCCCACGAATGCCGTGAGTACGTGCGGGAGCTGGGAGGGCAGGTGGAGGTCCGAAGCGAAGAGGGGCGCGGGACGCTCTTCCGCGTCAGCCTCCCTGCGATGGCCGCCGCCGATGTCCTGGAAGGGGCCTTGCCGTGAGCCGGGCCGATCGCGTGCTGCTGGTCGAGGACGACATCGGCCTGCAAAAGCAGGTGCGCTGGGCGCTTGACCGCTGGGAGGTCGTCGCGGCATCCGACCGGGAGGCGGCGCTGGCGAGCGTTCGGCGCTTCGAGCCGGCGGTCGTGATCCTGGACCTCGGCCTGCCACCCTATCCCGACGCGGCCAGCGAAGGCCTGGCGGCGCTTGAGGAGATCCTGCTGGTGGCGCCGAGCACCAAGGTGATCGTGGTGACCGGCAACGAGGAGCACAAGAACGCGGTGCGCGCCATCGGGATCGGGGCCTACGATTTTTACCAGAAGCCCTTCGATCCCGAGACGCTCGCGCTGATTGTGGAGCGTGCCTTCCGGCTGCACGCGCTGGAGCAGGAAAACCGCCGCCTCGCCGCGCAGAATGCCGATGCCTCGCCCATGAGCGGCCTCATCACCAACGATCCGGAGATGCTGAAGCTGTGCCGGACGGTCGAGAAGGTGGCCTCGAGCGATGCCACCGTGCTCCTTCTGGGCGAAAGCGGCACCGGCAAGGAGGTGCTGGCGCGGGCCCTGCACGCGTCGAGCGCGCGAGCCGCCAAGCGGTTCGTCGCCATCAACTGCGCGGCGATTCCCGACACGCTGCTCGAGAGCGAGCTCTTCGGCTACGAGAAGGGCGCCTTCACCGGCGCCGTCAAGCAGACCATCGGGAGAATCGAGTACGCCGACGGGGGCACCTTGTTTCTCGACGAGATCGGCGATCTGCCGTCCGCGCTGCAGGCCAAGCTGCTGCGCTTCCTGCAGGAGCGCGTGATCGAACGCCTCGGCGCGCGCGGCGAGATCCCGGTCAACGTGCGCGTCGTGTGCGCAACCCATCAGGACCTTGCTCGCCACATGCACGCCGGCACCTTCCGCGCCGATCTGTATTACCGCATCAGCGAGATTTCGCTGTCCATTCCGCCGCTGCGCTCGCGCGGGGGCGATGCGGTCTTGTTGGCGCACGCCTTCCTGGACCGGTTCGGCCGATCGCAGCCGCGCGCGCCCAGGGGCTTCGCCCGCGAGGCGCTGGCGGCGATCGAGCAGCATGGCTGGCCGGGCAATGTGCGTGAGCTCGAGAACGCCGTCAAGCGTGCGCTCATCATGGCCGAGGGGCAACAGATCTCGGCCGCGGATCTTGGCCTGAATCCGGGCGAGGATGAGGCGCCGCCCCTCAACTTGCGGCGGGCGCGGGAGGATACCGAGAAGAGAGCGGTCATTCGCGCCATGAGCCGCGCGAACAGCAACATCGCGCAGGCGGCCGATCTTCTGGGGGTGAGCCGCCCCACGCTCTATGACCTGATCAACCGTTATGGCCTCAAGTAAGGCCGTGCGCCCTTCCCCTTCGACCAAGAAACCTACCGAGGATACGACATGTCCCGCCTACCCAAACCCATAGGTGCGGCCGGTTTTGCGCTGCTGGCAGCCGCTTTCGGCTTGAGCGGCTGCAAATGGCGCGAGACCAGCGCGCAGTACCTGCACACCGCCACGCAGTACTATCACCAGGGCAAGCTCAAGGCGGCCGAGATCGAGGTCAAGGATGCTTTGCAGAAGGATCCGGACAACGCCAATGCGCGCTATCTGCTCGGGCTGATCTA
This sequence comes from Pseudomonadota bacterium, assembly GCA_021817985.1. Taxonomy (GTDB): domain Bacteria; phylum Pseudomonadota; class Gammaproteobacteria; order Burkholderiales; family JAKAFK01; genus JAKAFK01. Next base: position 28,702 of record JAKAFK010000025.1, read on the forward strand.
CGATCAGGAAGGGCTTGGCCCGGCGGCCGAGGCCGAACTGGAGCGCGCCGTGGTCCTCGCCAAGCACCAGGGGGCGGTGAAGGTCGCGCTGGGCAAGGCGCTTCTGCTCCAGGGCGCCTATCAGAAGGTGCTCGACCGGATCACGTCCGCCGGACACAGCGGACCGGTGGCCGCCGGCTTGTGGACGGACCGGGGCTTGGCCTACCTGGGTTTGGGGAAGACCCGCCAGGCGCAGGGGGCCTTGCGCGCCGCCCTGGGAGCGGATCGCGACTATGCGCCGGCGCGCCTGGGCCTCGCGCGGCTTGCCGTGGCCCAGGGCCACGTGGAGGAAGCCGTGAGCCAGGTCAACACGGTGGTGGATCGCAGCCCGGACAGCATCGAGGGCTGGCTGATGAAGGGTGACCTGGCCCGCACCCAGGGCAACCCCGCGGACGCCGAGGCCGCCTATCGGCGCGTCCTCAAGCTCGATGCGCATAATGTCGCAGCCCACATCGAACTGGCGTCGATCAACATGGCGGCCAACCAGTTGAGCGATGCCCAGGCGCAGGTCGGAGCGGCGCTGGCGGCCGCCCCCAACAGCCTGGCCGCGCTTTACATGAAGGCGCTGCTGGATTTCCGCGCCAAGGACTATGGCTCCGCCCGAGACATCCTGCAGAAGATTTTGGCGGCAGAGCCCGACAACAGGCCCAGCCTCTTGCTCGCGGGAGCGGTCGGCTACGCGCTGGGCTCCTATCAGGAGGCCGAGGCGGACCTCGCGCACGTCCTTTTGTACGATCCGGAGAATCTCTATGCGCGCCGGCTGCTGGCGGCGGCCCAGTTGCGGACGGGACGCCCCGAGGATGCGCTGACCACGCTGGCGCCCGCGCTGCATGATCCCTCGCCCGATTTCACCGTGCTCGCGCTGGCAGGCCAAGCCGCGATGGACCTCAAGCAATACAGCCAGGCGACCCAATACCTCGCGCAGGCCGCGCGATTGAAGCCGAAGGACGCGCAACTGCGTACCCAGCTGGGCGTCTCCCGCCTGGGCGCGGGGGAGGCGAGCCAAGGGGTGGCCGACCTTGAGGCGGCCGCCGCGCTGGATCCGGCAAAGGGGACGGCGGATGCCTTGCTGGTGCTCAACGACCTCAGGCAGCGGCAATACAACGCCGCGCTGAAGCTGGCGCAGGCGCTGGAGCGCCGCAACCCCAAGAATCCGGTCGCCTACAACCTGGCGGGCGGGGCCTACATGGCGTTGAACGACGTGGCGCATGCCCGCAAGAGCTTCGAAATGTCGCTCAAGCTGGACCCGACCGATGTGGCGGCGGCCACGAACCTGGCCCAGCTTGATTTGCGGGACAAGGAGGCGGCGCGGGCGCAGGGCCGCTTCACGACGATCCTCGCGCATGATCCGAAGAATGTCGGTGCGATGCTGGGACTGGCGGACCTGGATGCGGCGTTGGGCCAGCGGGCTCAGGCGCTCACGTGGTTCCAGCGCGCCGGGGACGTCAACCCGGCGCATGTGGAGCCTCGCCTGCTGCTGGCGCGCTACGAGCTGGCGATCGGAAAGCCGCAGCAGGCGGAAAGCCTCCTGACCGTGCTGACGACGACCCATCCGAAGGACGCGCGCGTGCTCGACTTGCTGGGTACCGCGCAGATGGCGGCGCACCAGCCTACCGAGGCGGTGGCGACGTTCGAGCAACTGACGGCGCTGCTGCCCAACGACGCCTATGCCCATGTCCGCCTGGCCTTCGCGAAGGCGGCGACGCGCGACTATGCAGGGGCGGACGCCGCGCTCGAGCGGGCGCACGCGATTGATCCCGACGATGCGAGCGTGCCGCTCGACCAGGTGGCGCTCAAGCTGCAGGCGAAGGACTATGCCGGGGCCATGGCCATCGCCCAGGCACTGCAGGCCCAATATCCGAAGGGCAACGTCGGGTGGTCCGCGCAGGGCGATGTGCTGATGGCGCAAGGACGCTACCTGGAGGCCGCCCAGCGCTACCAGAAGGCCTTCGAGGTCGCCGCCAGCGGGCCGCTGGCGATCCGGGTGGACCAGGCCCACCTCTTGGCGGGCCAGGTCAAGGGGGCGGATGGGCCGCTCAAGCAATGGCTCGCCGCGCACCCGGACGATGTCGCCGCCCGCGCCGTCCTGGCGGACACCGACATGAGGACGGGGGCCGACAAGGAGGCCATCCGGCAGTATGAGTGGCTGGCCGCCAAGGCGCCGAACAGCCCGGTCGTCTGGAACAACCTCGCCTGGCTTTACCAGCAGCAGAAGGACCCCCGTGCCCTGGCCACTGCACAGAAGGCTTTCTCCCTGAGCCCCGGCAGCCCGCAGGTGCTCGATACGCTAGGCTGGATCCTGGTGTCGCGGGGGCATCTCGCCCAAGCCGCCGGGATGCTTGAAAAAGGCGTCGCGGCGGCGCCGTCGGACGGCGAGATCAGATACCACTATGCGGTGGCTTTGGCCGATGCGGGGAACAAGGCGCATGCGCGTCATGAACTGGACGTGCTGTTGAAATCGGGCGAGGCGTTTCCTGACCTGGGTCGGGCGAAGGCGCTGGCCGCCAGCCTGTAATGCCGGGACGACGGCGTCTGGAGGAGGAGGGCTCGGTGCGGGCAGCAACGTTTCGTGGTCATCCGCGCGGCCTGCACGGCCTTGCCACAGGGGTCAGGCAATGGAACCTTCGATCCCGGAGTGGGTGATCCGCCTGTGCGAGGCCGGCGGGCGGGCGCCCTCCGCCGACAATTCGCAGCCCTGGCGGTTTGTCTGGGACGGCGAGGAGCTTCGGCTCACGGTGGATGAGGTGCGCGCGCAGGGCCTGGGGCAGGATCACCCAGCGCTTTTCCTGGCGCTGGGGGCGGTCATCGAGAACATCATTCAGGCCGTTCAGGCGGCAGGGTTGCCGCTGGCGTGCGTGCGGATGTCCGATGGCAGCGGACATCCGCGCGAGTTCCTGCGCGTGAGCGTTCCGCCCGACCGCCCGCTCATTCCCCGTGTGCCCGCATTGCTCGAGCGCCACACCCACCGCGGCGATTTCAGCAAGGCGCCTTTGCCGGCATCCGTCCGGGCGCGCCTGGGGGCCATGGAAGAGCCGCCCGCGCGCGCGATGATCCTTGAGGATCGGGCAGTAATACGGCAATTGGCGCGACTGATCGAGCGTGCCTCCGAGGCCCGGTTCCGCAATCAGGAACTCCATCGCTGGTTCGCGCAGAGCCTCAGGTATGGGCATGAGGCCGACAAGGGCGACGGGCTGGCCGTCGACACGCTGCACCTTCCCCCCGGGGGGGCGCTCCTTCTGCGCTGGACCGCGGACTGGAAGCATATGGCGGCCTTGAACCGGTTCGGCGCGTACAAGCTGTTTGGCGGGTTGGAGGCGGCAAAGGTGCGGCGCTGCGGCGCGATCATCGCGATCATCGGCTCGACGCGCTCGCAGGCCTCGATGATCGCCTCGGGGCGCCTGATGGAGCGGATGTGGCTGCAGTTGAACGCCGATGGCGTCGCGGTCCATCCATTTTTCGGACTGACGGATCAGGTGATCCGGTGGCGGCGGGGGTGGCTTCCGGCCGCCTTGCGCGAGCAGGCGGCGCGTATCGCAAAGGAGACGGCGGCGCTGTTGGGGCTGGGAGACGAGGAGGTGCTGATTGTCTTGCGCGCGGGGATGGCCAGGAAATCGCCCAAGAGATCGCGTCGCTTGCCCCTGAGCGAGGTGCTCGCCGTCGTTGCGCCCGCCTGACGCGTCGGACCAAGGCAGACGGGCTGCCCTCGGCCCGGTCCGGGAGCGTTCTATGACCAGTGCCTATGACTACTTCACGGCCTTCCAGCGCAATATCGGATTCCTTTCCAAGCCCGAGCAGGAACAGCTGCGGCGCGCGCGCGTCGCGGTCGCAGGGCTTGGCGGCACCGGCGGCGCACAAGTCCATGCGCTCGCCAGGATGGGCGTTGGCGCATTTACCCTGGCGGATCCCGATGTCTTCGAACTGGCCAATTTCAATCGGCAAAGCGGTGCGTCCATGGAGACGCTCGGCCGAAGGAAGACCCACGTCGCCCGCGACGTGATCAAGGGCATCAACCCGGAGGCCGATGTCCGCTTGTTCGAGGAAGGCGTCAATGCGGGCAATATCGAAGCCTTCCTCGACGACGTCGACGTCGTGGTGGATTCGCTGGATTTCTACTGTTTCGCCGAGCGTTTCCTGCTGTACCGGACGGCACGGGCGCGGGCGCTATGGGTCTTGACCTCCCCGCCGCTGGGGTTTGGCTTCAGCCTGCTGTGCTTCGATCCGCACGGGATGAGCTTCGAACGCTATTTCGATTTCTCGCCGACGACGCCGGAACGCGCCTTGATCGCATCCTTCATCGTGGGCCTGGCGCCCAAGACGTTCTTTTTCCGGTACATGGACCTGGCGTCCACGGATGCCGCCGGCCATCGCGTGCCCTCGGTCGGTGCGGCGCCCTTCATGGTGGCTGGCGTGGTGGCCACGGAGGTGACGAACCTCCTCACGGGGAAGCGCCCCTCGATCGCGGTTCCCACCGTCGTGCAATACGATGCGCTCCTGCGCCGCTACCGCTGCCGGCGCTATCCCCTGGGGCTACGCGGTCCCTTCCAGCGCCTGAAGAAAGCGTTCTTCGAGCGGCGGGTCTTGAAATGAGCGCCGAGCCGGTTGTCGGAATTTCTTACGGATCGCGCGCCTTTGGTTCACAGCCATCGCCGGGCGTCGCTGCCGCCATCGAAGGCGGCGTCCGCGCCCATATGCGGACGTGGTTTGGCACGCCGCCGGGGCGCTGGAGAGAGGCCGTCCGCGGGGGGGGGGCGTCGCGGTCGAGCGAGCCTGGACGTACGCGGCGCCCGGTTGTCGGAATATTTTGCATCCCTCGCCCCCCACGATTGTTGTCCATATATAAAACAGCGCGTTACATATTGGCATGGTCTGTGCTAGTTATACCGTAGGCAGATCCACGCGCTCCTGTGGCTGCCGCGAGGCAAACCACTTGCGAACCTTCACTGAGGACTCTCAACTATGAACATGCACTCGATAAAGGCCTTGAGGAAGCCACTTGCCGCGGCACTGCTGCTCGGCGGGCTCGTGTTGGCCGGCGAGGCCTTGGCCGATCCGGCGTCCTTCCTTCCGTCCGCGTCACCGATCGTCTTCAAGTACAACAACAACGAAACCCTCATCACGGGTGCCGGTCAGACCCTGACGGGTATCTTCAGCATCACGCAAATCACCAATCCCCTTGGGTCGACCACCTATTGGGCGACCGGGAGCCCAGCCTTCGACAACACCTTGCTGACCGGGGTGTTTACGGGGCTGATCTCCAATGCGCCGACTGGGACATCCCCCAACGTCAACATCACCTTCACGGGGGGCACGCTCGACGTCTACAACGTGCCGGTGGGGTCTTATGTGCCTACGAGTCCCGGCGACCCGATCGATTCGCAGATTTGCGGTGGCGCCTGCCCAGCGCCGTGGCTGACCTTCAACTTCACGCCGGGGATCGTTCCCAGCGAGCCGACGACGACCCTCTCTTCCACGGTGACCAGTGCGACGGCCCCGCTCACGGGCTCCGGCTTTGGCGAGTTGACCTTGACCGGCGGTACTGCCGCCGCGCACTTCAACAAGCTGTTCTCGCTCAACTCGAATATCTCTTCGTGCCCAGGCCCTGCCGGGACCGGCTATGCGGTGCTGTGCGGCAGTGCCGGTTCTTGGCCGGTCGTCAGCTTCGATCCGGTGACCGGTACGACGGTGCCGGAACCGGGAACGCTGTTCCTGATGGGGGCCGGTCTCCTGGGCATACCGCTGGTTCGCCGCCGTCGCGCTCGGGCCGCCTAAACGCGCAGCCAGCAGCGCCCAAATACCGCCAGGCCCGCGTTTCGCCGGCCTGGCGGGTCAGGATTCCCGCGCTCGTCTTTCGCTCCCGTCACCTTCCCATCGCCCCTGGAAGCCGCCTTCGCCGATTCGCGCCGACGACCCAATCGGCGGCGACGTTCGCTTCCCGAGCATCCTAGCCCGAACTTTGGCCCCCTGAAATAGCCGAACCTGTTGTCTGATTCGGTTGGGTGAGCAGCCTGCGCGCCCCGCGAGGATCGCAGAACTTGTGGCCGACAAGGGGCCCTTCCAGTTCTCGCTGTTCGACGAACGCATCGAGGAAGCGCGTGCCGAGCAGATCTCGTCGGATGCAAGGCTCGCCTGAGCACCCGGCCCACACCGGTTCACGACAAGGCCTTCCGCCTCCTGGGGGCGAGCCCGGCATGCACTCGGTAGATGACCCTAAAAACAAAAAAAGGGTTCGTCCAATCCATGGGCTAGTATTTACCGCCTTTCAAAGTTCGGCCTGGCGTCGACGCCCTGGATTGTCGGGGGCATCGCGCTTGCGCCGCCGTGTCGCGGTTTTTGACACCTCCCCCCGACCGGGAAATCCATGTCTCGCAAGAACAGCAGCTTATAAACGGGGCATGGTTTCTGCTTTACTTCGGCGTTGGGCGGCAGTTGCCGCCCGAGTGCACGCAACACTGAGGGGTGCGCTCATTTCTGCAACCATCCATGGAGCTGACCATTATGAAGCAAGTAGTGTCTGCGTTTGCAAGACGAGCTCTTGCGACCGGCATCGCCGCCTTAGGGCTGGGGATGAGCGCCCAGACCTGGGCAACCCCGATGCTGCCATCGGCCACGCAGCTGACGATCAAGTATACCGACTATTCTTCCCTGTTCACGCCGAGTGGCACGGTAATACCGGGAACCACCCCACCATCCGTGGGAGACGTATTTACCGAGATCTTTGCGATCTCCAGTATCGCTCAGGCGGCCAATCCCAGTAACGTTTACTGGGCCAGCGATGTGACCGACGGCACGCAGCTGCTGGGCGTGGCCACGGACCTGAAAGTCACGAGCGTGGGGGTGGGACCCACTTTCCCGGCAACCTACTCCGGCGGCACGACAACCATCTTTGAGGTTCCCAAGGGGAGCTTCAGTCCAGGGGCACCGTCGACCTCCCTGGCGGCCCTGGACGCGCAGGTCTGCCCGACGACCGGGTGCCCGGCGCCGTTTCTGACGCTCAACTTCGTGCCTGGCATCATCCCCGGAGACGCGACGGATTCGCTTTCGACCACCACGACGGCTCTGACGGCGCCCTTTACCGGCAGTGGCGCAGCCGATTTGTTGGTGACTGGAGGCAGCTTCGCCTCGCACCTCACCACGACCGGCAGTTTGGAGACGGATTTTGCGAGCTGTGCCGGGGCCACAGGCGCCTTTGCCAACCTTTGCAGCGCACCTGGGTCGACATGGCCGGACGTCAGCAACGACCCGGTGACCCTTACGACCCGGACGGTTCCCGAGCCGGGTTCCGCGGCCCTGCTTGGGCTGGGGCTGAGTGTGATGGCCTGCTCGCGCCGCCGGGTCAAACGTCGCTGACGGGCACGTCTGGTCAGTCTCCACCGGGGCGGGAGTTCTTTATCTCGCCCCTTTTTTTGTCCGTTCCGGCCGGCGCATCCAGGTGCTTGAGAAGGCGGGCGGGCACCCCGCCCCAGACTTCGCGCGGTCCGATCCGCGTGTCCTTCGGCACCACGGCGCCGGCGGATATGATTGCCCCGTCCCCGACCGTGACGCCCGCCATGAGGATGGCGGCCGCACCGACAGTCACATCGTTGCCGATGCGGATGGCCTTGAGGGCAAGGCGGCGACCTTCTATCGCGTGGGCAAACAATGTCGCGCCGTGGCCGATGATGCAGTTGTCCCCGACGACGGTTAGCGGCGGGTCGAGGGCGACGCCTGCGATGTAGGTGTTGCGTCCCAGTCTCGCGCCAAGGGCAAGGTAAATCAGGCGCAGCAAGGGCACGGGAATCAGGTGGGTGCGAATGAGCGGATTAAAGAAGATTAGATAAAATAACATGTTGACGTGCACGGCGAACTCCTGGCGTGACTTCTCTTCAACATCGCCCTCCGTCAGCGGGAACACGAGCAGAAACAGGCGGTACCCCAGGAAGGCAAAGAGATAGGTCAGCACGACCGCCAGCACGGTCAGCGCCACGCCCCGGAAATCGCCGAGCGGCAGCGTTCGGAACGAAACGGCCGTGCATGCGATGCCCAGTGAGATGATCGCGCAAGACATCAATGCGAAGGCGATGATTTGAGAGGCGGTGATCCTGCGCACGATATGTCCGGATGTCGAGGTTCGCGTTCGTGTGGCCACGGCGGGAGCGAGTGGCGCTTGCTCCCGCCGTCTTCAGGGTGCCGCCCGCATGCGGGTGTCCACGGTCATGCCGAGCTTGAGCGGCGTTTTCTCAAGGAGCGCGACCTTCACCTGGGCGACCTTCAGCCCGAGATTCACGGCCGGGTTGCTCGGACGAACCTTCCTCACGCCGACGTAATCAGCGATCTGCGCGACGCGCCCGCGGAACACCCGGCCCGGGTAGGCATCCGAGGTGATCCGCACGGGTTCCCCCAGGACCACCTTGCCGATGTCGGTTTCATCCACTTCCGCATTGACCCATATCTTATTCAGGTCGGCCACGTCGACTATGGGGATTTCCGGGGTGACGCCTTCTCCCGGCTCGACATAGCGCTGGATCACCACGCCCGAGATGGGCGAGCGGATGAGCGTTTTCCCGAGCAGCGCACGCGCATAGTCGAGCTGGGCCCGGGCCAACTCGACCTTGTTCCGGTAGACGGTCACCGTCTGCGGCTTCGGCCCCGCCCGAAGCAGTTTTTCCCGTTGTGCCGCCTCTTCGACGGCCGCCTGGGCAGACCGGAAGGCCCTCTCCTCCTTGTCCAGGGCCGCCGGGGACACCATGCCTTCGCGACGCAGCTCTCGATAGCGCACCACTTGCCGTGCGGCCTCGTCGAGAACGGCCTTGGCGCCCTGCAAGGCGGCGGCCGCTTCCTTGATTTGCTGGGGACGTGCGCCGGCCTCGAGATCGGCCAACTGGCTCTGCGCGAGCGCCAGGTTGGCGGCCGCCTGGTTGACCGCGGCTTTGAGATCCCGGTTCTGAAGCACCGCGACGACTTGGCCGGCCCTGACCGATTGCCCCTCGCTGACCAGGATGCTTTCGACCTTGCCGTTGAGTTCGCCGGTGCCCACGTTGACGTCGAAGCCGGGCAGCGCTTCGACCCTGCCTTGGGCGGCGACGTAAGCCGGCGGCTCGGGGGACACCGTTTGAGGCGATTTTCTTTTCCCGCCCCAGATACCGAGCAGGATGCCGAGTGCCAGGAGGGGAAGCAAGAACCACAGTTTCTTCATGCCATGAGTTTCCCGTCTTCAAGGAGGGCAATGCGGTGGGCGAGGGCCTCAACCTTGGGGTCGTGGCTCACGACCGCAACGGCCTTGCCCGATTCCTCCGCCAGCGCCTTGAGAAGGCCGATGATGTCCTTGCCGGTCTTCGAGTCGAGATTGGCGGTCGGCTCGTCGGCGAGCACGATGGGGGGATCCCCCGCCAAGGCGCGGGCAAGCGCGGTGCGCTGCTTTTCGCCGCCGCTCAAGTCGGCCGGGTAGAGGTGGGCGCGTTTGGCGAGCCCGACGCGCGCGAGCAGATCCCTCGCGATCACCCGGCTCTGGGCTTTGTCGACGCGCTTCAGGCGAAGCACCAACTCGATGTTTTCCGCGGCGGTCAGGGCAGGGAAGAGGTTGAAGGCCTGGAAGACGAACCCCAGGAAGTGCCTGCGAACGTCCGGGAGATCGGCCTCGGACAAATCGCTCACCCGCCGTCCCTCAATGTAGATCTCGCCGCTCGTAGGGCGCAGAATGCAGCCCATCATCGACAATAGCGACGTCTTTCCGGAGCCCGACGGGCCCATGATGAGGAGCAACTCGCGGCGTGCCAAGGCGAGCGTGACCGAATCGACCGCCACCACCCGGTTCTCGCCCTGACCATAGATCTTGCTGATGTTCTTCACGAGCAGCGCGGGTTCCATGTCACCCCTTGAACACGGATACGGGGTCGAGCGTGCGGATCTTGCCGACCGAGAAGTAGGCCGAGCCTAGGCAGGCGAGGAGCAGAACGACGAACAGCGCGACAAACACGGCGGCGCTGAGGTGGAACGGGACGCCGGCCCGCTCGACAGTCCCTTCGGCCGACAGCACGACAACGGTCGCGAGCCCATAGCCTGCCACGGCGCCGATGACGGCTTGGCTGAAGATGACCTGGTAGATCTCGCCGTTTCTCGCGCCGATGGCCTTCAGCGTTCCGAATTCCCTCAGGTGTTCGATCGTGCTGGCATAGATCGTCTGCCCCACGATGCTGCCCCCGATGACCGTCGCCAGGAGTGCGGTGAGGAAAAACGCCATCCCCAGCCCCGTTTCAATCGTCCAGTATTTGACGCTCTTGGCGATAAAGCCGTCCCGGGTGAACACATCGTTGTCCGGAAGCTCGCGCCGCAGGGCCGCCGCGACCCGGCTTGCATTGCTCCCAGGCCGCAGCTTGGCGACGATGAATGCCGTCTGCCCCGGCCACCCCACGTCCGCCATCCATTGGCTCAGCGCGTTATAGTCCATGAACACGATGGGCGAGGTCGTGAAGCTTCGAATGCCTTGGGAGATGCCCACAAGCTTGAAGGATTGCGGCCTGTTGGCGAAATCGAGTTCCCAGTTGCTCCCGATGGTCAGCGGTCCGAGGCGCGGTTCGGCGCTCTCGTCCAGAATCATGAAGTCTCCGCCCTTGACGTCGGCTGCGTTTCCCACGCGCATGGCCCAGGGCGCCCCGAGCCCCGTATTGGGGTTGTATCCGATCATCTGCACCTGTTCCAGGCCGCCATCCGGCAATTTGAGATTGCCATAGGCCAGCAGAATCTTGCCTGCGCGCTCGACTTCAGGCAGCGCGCGCACGCGGTCGATGACTTCTTCCGAAAAAGGCAGCGCGAAATCGAAGGTCTGAATGTTGCGCGAGGTCACCCAGATGTCCGCGTCCGTATGGAGGATAAGGGCCGTTGCGTTGCGCATGCTGCCAAGATAGATGGCCACCTGCACCAAGACGAGCACGGCGGACACCGTGATGCCGATCAACGTGATGGCCAGCCGGATCTTCTCGTGAAAAAGCATCTTCAGGGCAAGCCAGAGCATGGCGTTCGTGTTCGCTTGTGTGTCGTGTCGGGGATCATCGTGGTGGGGCGCAACGCGAGCCCGCGCGCGTCCTTACGCCCCCGAACGTCTGTTTTGCGCCCGAGGCCGCTCGTAGGCGATCTCTATGCTCAGCATACACGACCCGGGCGCCCGCACGCCTCTAAACCAGGGTCAATTCGGCCGCCTGCTGGGGCGCCCCGGCGCCCCGCATGTGCTCAGGGCTGCCCGCGGCTCCCGCGTCCAGGGCCTCCGCCAGCACGCGCTTGACGGCCTCTCCAGGTGCAAGGCGCGCGAGGACGGATTGGAGCTCTCGCGCGCGCTGGGCGGGCTGCGCGGTGGCCAGCAGGTGCTGTGCCGTCGACCGCAAGCTCTTGGCACGGGCCTTGCCGGCGCGGACGGCGCAGCCCACGCCCGCGCGTTCCAGCAGCGTCATATTGAGATATTGATCCAAATTGCCGGGCAACCCGATGACCGGCACGCCGGCAGCCAGCGCTTGATAGCAGGTCGGGCTGCCGCCGTTGCAGATCACGAGCCGCGCGCGTGCCGCCGCTTCGCTTCCCGGGAGGAAGTCGCTCACCCGCGCATTCGGCGGGACGGCCCGGGGGCGGCATCGGCCGGCCGTCGCGGCGAGCACGAATACAGGCAAGTCGCGCAGGGCTTCGAGGACGTAGCCCAGCAACGCACTCTCGCCGGAGCTGCCCAGCGTCACGTAGACGATCGGGCAATCGTCGGGCACTTCGCCCCACCAGTCCGGCCTTCTGACCGCGGGCGACCAAAGCAAGGGGCCGATGAAGCGGTGTGTGGAGGGAAGCCCGGAGGTCGGCACCAATTCGGGCAAGTCCGCAAACAACGTGTAGTCGGCATAGGTATAGACGGTCCTGACATCGCCCTCGAGCGGCGCAAGACCGAACCATTTGCGCGCCTGATTGAGTGGCCGCGCATGCAGCGCAAAGGCCAGCGGACGCGCGATATCGAACACCCGCTGGCCGAGCCGGGGTCCGAGCACCCGCGCAAGGAGCAACTCGGGCACGGGATAGTCCAGCAGGGCATGGGGACTCCAGTAGGCGTTGGTGATCGTGACATAGGGCGTGCGGGCGAGCCTCGTGCTGATCGCGAGCGATAGGCGAAAATCGCCCACCACCGCATCGGGTTTGAACGCCTGCATGACCGCCAGGTCCTCATGGACGTAGCGGACGATATCGCGGGTGGAATAGATCGGCAGCCCGCGAGACAGCGCTCGCGTGAACTGGTGGTCCGGAATGGTCCGCAGCGGCTGCAGGCGGGCGGGAAGGTCGCCCAGCAACGCGTTGTAGCGGGGATCGCACGCGAGGCCGACCTCGTAGTATCGCGGATCGAGGGCGCGCGCAAGCGCGGCGAGTCGGCCGACATGCGCGAGACTTACTGCTTCTGCCATCAACAGGATCCGGATTTTCTCTTGCTGCCGATGCATTATGACCCCCCTCCGGAAGGTGGCGGGGTACGCGCCGGGAGGGACGCCGCCCGCCGTATTACCAGTTCGGCCAGCGGCCTGCGCAACGAGCGCCAGACGGGCGTGGGCCCGGCCCCGATTCTGCCCATGAAGACGGTCCTGGGTGCCGCCTCGTTGCCCAGAAGCCGCCGGAGCCTGCGTTCGCCCATCTCGGCTTGGCGCCAAGCCGCCGCGACCGAGGTGAAGGCTCGCGCCTGTCGCACGTAACGGGAAAAGATCAGCGGCGTCATTTCGGGCTGGAGGCTCAAGCCCAGCCGGGTTGCCGTGAGCCAGAACCGCTGCAGCGCGCGTCCGGCCTCGACGTAATCGTCCACTGTCGTGGGCTCCGATTGCGACAAGAGGGCAAAATGGGCCGCGCACGCAAGGCTGGGCAGCCAGTCGAGTTCGAGACGGGGTAACCAGGTGCCGGCGAGGAAACGGTTGAAGAACTGCACCCGCCGCCAGCTTTTCATGGCGATGCACATCAAGCGAAGGCTCAGGAAATCGAGCCCGACGGCCCGGTCGGGCACCCTGTCGGCGCTGAAGCCGGCGTTCCATTCGATGATCTCACGGTGGACGCGATATGCCTCGGGCGTGGTCAGGCGAATCTTGGCATTCGCGAACATCAGCCGGGCCGCCTGCAGGCGGGCGGACAGCCCTTCGATCCAAAGCACGCCGTAGGCGGGTCCCACCGCCGCTTCGAGCGCCTTTTTCTCCTCCGCGGCCAAGGGGCGGGTGGCCATCGGGCGGCGCTGGACGGACCGCCGGGGAATGAAAGCGATGAGCGGGCTTGGGCATCCTCCGGGATCGGGTTCGAGCATGATGTCGAAGGTGGGCATGGTGTCAGGCAGGCCGGACCTGCGCGTGCACGAGGCGCGCTGGCGTTCTCCGCTGGCCGCGAGACCGATCGTCTCGAGCAGCGCGCCGATGGAGAGCTGGCTTGCGTGCCCATCCAGATCGTAGACGCAGCGATCCCGCGTATCGAAGCCGTGAACGACGATGCCCGAATCGCCCGCCATCTCGAAGCGCCACGGTTGCGTGTTGTCCCCGCTTGGGGCCCAGCGCGCAAGCGCAAGAATGCGCTCGCGGCTCGTCGGGCGCTCGAGCGCCTCGCCAAGCGATGGGGCGTTTGGCCCGGCGGGGCGTTGGCGCGCCTCCACCCACAAGGCGGCGCGCCGGAAGGGGCCGTGCGGGCCGATGGGCCGCCGCGGCATGCCCAAACGGGCACCGGCCCCGCCCAAAGCGGCGAGGGCCGCCGGTTCTTGGGGCAGGATCTGTTGCCTTTCGGGCGAGTCAGCGGATGCCGCGTGCACACGCTTCATCCTAGGCAGACGTCCGGCCGTGGAAGGGCGAAGCAGCGCATGGGGCGAGGGAAGGCCGGATGCCGCCCCAGGGCGGGGCGTTCAACCGGATGATGAGCAACGACATGACACGCGAGGCGGCATAACCGCGGCTGGAGCGAGGGTACCGAGTGCACGCATTGGGCGGGCCGTTCGAGCCAAGGCGCCGCGCGGCTCCTTATCCGTAATGGGCGATCCGGGCACCGGGCGCGTTGGAGGTGTCCTGCGAAGAAGCCGCGGACGAATTGGCCTTGAGCCGTTGCGTGATACCGAGTTCGTCCTGCGCCGAGAAAAAATAGGGGTACAGCGACCGGGTCCCCGTGGCCTTCTCCATCAGTCCGCCGAACTTGGCGATCTGGGCTTGTCCCCACTGAAGGTCGACGCGCAGCAGCAGGGCGGGCGCGTTGACCCGGGGGCAGAGCTTTTCCAGACCCAATTCGGTAAAGCCCAACATCCGCTTGTAGAATGCCGCATGCCGAGGGTTGACCTCGATCACGAAATCGGTGCCGCCGTGAATCCTCCGGCCATAGATGAACGCGATGTGAAAGAGGCTGGCAAGTACCTGCTTCGACTTGATCTGGGGGTCGACGGCGAGCCGGGTGAGTTCGCACACGCGGCGTCCTTGTCGACGCAGGGCGTCGATCTCGGGCTTGTACAGATCGTCCACCAGGAGGCCCACCGACGAGTCGTAGCCGACCGTCAGGGTCGCGACGACCGACTCGTCGGTGGAGGCCACCAGGGTGACCCGATTGGGCTCGCGTTCGGCCGGGTTGGTCAGGGCATAGCCGCGCCACGCATACATGCGCTGGATGAGCAGGCTTGCCGACTCGCGCCGGTCGCGGGAGTTGGCCAGACGGATCTTGAAGGTCTGCTGCTCGACGGCGATTTCCCGCGTGGCGACGGGGTCGGGCTCGATGCACAAATCCTGCAATCGATGGGGCGATTCGAAGGAGATGATGGTCTTATCCCAGCATTCGGCCTCCACGCGCCGTTGATTCATGACGGGACCTCCCGCAGTCAGTAGCTCGTTGCTATGTCTCAGGAATACTAGCGCATCGAGGTCCCGAAATTCATGAATCTTCCGTAATGCCCGATGCCCCTGGGCGCTATCAAGTTTGCGCGCGCGGTGCCGTAGAATGGCTGTCAAGGTGGAGATGATGCTGTGCCCGGTGGCAAGGCGGAAGCGTCCACAACGTGGTTGCCTGTGATGAGTGAGACGCCGAAGAACAATCCAGAG
>JAKAFK010000026.1 GCA_021817985.1 Pseudomonadota bacterium
GGCCTCATCCAGGATCGCGCGCACGTTGCGCGCATGCGCAGCCAGATCGCCGCTGTCGATCCGCACCGAGCGAATCGCCGTGCCCGTCGCCGCGAGGGTCTGCGCCAGCGCGGCGACCTTGCGCGCCGCCGCCTCGGTGTCGTAGGTATCGATCAGAAGCACGCAGCGTTCCGGCTGGGCCGCGGCAAAGGACCGGAACGCCGCCGCTTCGTCGTCATGGGCCTGGATGAAGGAGTGCGCCATGGTGCCGAACGCCGGGATGCCGAACAGGCGCTCTGCCGCCACATTGGAACTGCCGGCAAAGCCCGCGAGAAAGGCGGCCCGGGCGCCGGCCAGACCGGCATCCTCCCCATGGGCCCGCCGCAGCCCGAAATCGACG
Source organism: Pseudomonadota bacterium (assembly GCA_021817985.1). Lineage (GTDB taxonomy): Bacteria > Pseudomonadota > Gammaproteobacteria > Burkholderiales > JAKAFK01 > JAKAFK01. Next base: position 380 of record JAKAFK010000026.1, read on the forward strand.
AGCTGGGCCCCCTGCGCCGCCAGCACGATCCGTGCGGCCTTGGAGGCCACCAGGCTCTGGTAATGCAGACGGTTCATGACCTGCGTTTCAACGAGCTGCGCCATCGGCAGGGGCGCCGTGATCCGCACGATCGGCTCGTCGGGAAAGAACACGCAGCCTTCCGGCAGGGCGTGGACATCGCCGGAGAAACGGAACTCGGCCAGGTAATCGATCAGGCTCGCCTTGAAGCGGCCCGTCGCGGCGAGCCACTCGAGCGCGTCCGGGCCAAAGCGCAGGGTTTCGAGAAATTGGAGCACCGATTCAAGCCCTGCAGCCACCAGGAAATTCCGCTTTGCCGGCAGCTTGCGCACGAAGAGCTCGAATACGGCCATCTCCTGCAAGCCTTCGTCGAGGTAGGCCTGCAGCATGGTGAGCTCGTACAGATCGGTGCTGAAGGGCGCACCCTGCGGAAATCGTGCATCGCCGTGCATGAATCGTCCCCGGAGCCTTGCATCTATGCGAAGCGTCACCGTTCGGCGGCGCTAGCCGTCGGCGGAGCGCGATGCGTCGCCGCGCATCCGCGCCTTGAGCTTCTCGACCAGCTGCGCGAGCGCCTTGCCGCGGTGACTGATGCGGTTCTTTTCCTCCAGCGCGAGTTCGGCGCCCGTGCGCCCCAGCGCCGGCACGAGAAACAAAGGGTCGTACCCGAACCCGCCCTCCCCGCGCGGCTCGCGAAGGATCTCGCCATCCCAGCGCCCTTCCGCGATGAGCGGCTCGGGATCCTGGGGGTAGCGTACCAGGACGATGACGCAATAATAGTGTGCGGCTCGGTGCTCCGCATGCGCGAGCGCCTCGAGGAGCTTCTCGTTGTTCGCCAAGTCCGACCGCCCCTCGCCCGCGAAGCGGGCGGAGAAGACGCCCGGCGCGCCGTTCAGCGCATCGACACAGATCCCGGAATCATCCGCCAGTGCCGGCAGGCCAGAATGCTCGGCGGCATGGCGCGCCTTCGCCAGGCAGTTCTCCAGGAACGTGGGATGCGGCTCCTCCGCCTCCGGCATGTTGAAGACCGATTGGGGCAACACCTCCAGTCCGAGCGGTTCCAGCAGTCGCTCGATTTCGCGGAGCTTGCCCGGGTTGCCGCTGGCGATCACCAATTTCTTCATTATTGTCTTTCCTCAGTTCTGACCCAGCACGGTTTTCTGGATCGCAACGAGACGAGCGATGCCCGATTGCGCAAGGCCGAGCAGCCGGTCCAGATCTCCACGGGTGAACGGCGCCCCCTCGGCCGTGCCCTGGATCTCGACGAACTGCCCCTCTTCGGTCATCACGACATTCATGTCAGTCTCACAGGCGGAATCCTCGGCATAATCCAAGTCGAGCACGGGAACGCCTTGATAGATGCCGACCGACACCGCAGCGACGAACTGCCGGATCGGGGAATCGGCCAACGCCCCTTGCGCCTTGAGATGGGCGATGGCATCGCTTAGCGCGACAAATGCGCCGGTGATGCTCGCCGTGCGCGTGCCGCCGTCGGCCTGGAGGACATCGCAGTCCACCTGGATCGTGCGCTCGCCCAACCGCGCGAGGTCCACCACCGAACGCAGCGAGCGCCCGATCAGCCGCTGGATTTCCTGCGTGCGCCCCGATTGCCGGCCCGCCGCGGCTTCCCGCTGCGTGCGGCTATGCGTCGCGCGGGGCAGCATGCCATACTCCGCCGTGACCCATCCTTGCCCCTTGCCCTTCAGGAACGCGGGCACCTTCTCGTCGATGCTGGCGGTGCACAGCACCACGGTTTCGCCGCACTCGATCAGCACCGAACCCTCGGCATGCTTCGTGTAGTGGCGGGTCATGCGGATCTCTCTCAGAGCATCCGGGTCTCGACGGCTGGGACGCATGGTGTTCAATGACCTCTATCGAAAGGGGGGCTCGCCTCGCCCGCAGGCGATCAGGCGAAGCCTTGAGATTCACGTATATTTTCGGACGAGCAGAGGAAGCTCGGCAAGCGCCCGCTCGATCTCCTCCTCGCTCACGCGCGCGGCCTCGCGCCCCGGCTGTGCACGTGCGACGGCTTTCTCGGTCTCCGCGAAGGCGGCCGCCAGGGTCTGCTCGTGCATCGATGAGCCGCCCCAGGTCATGCCGATGGCACTCAGGTTGTCGGCATCTTCCCCGCCGCGAACCTCGGCATGATTGAGCAGGTGGGTGACCGCCTGCGCAATCGGGTAGCCCCCGATCAACGCGCCGATTTCGGCGACCGACAGCCAGCCCCACAGCCCATCGCTGCACAGGAGGACCGCATCGCCCTCCTCAAGAGGCATGGGCCGCGACAGTTCCACCTCGGGCCGAATCATCCCGCCCAGGCAGTTGTAGATCCGGTTGCGCTCCGGGTGCGTGAGCATCTGGGCCTCGGTAATGATACCGGCGTCGAACAGCTGCTGCACCTTGGAATGGTCGCGCGTGCGCGCAAGCAGCCGCGCCCCGCGGAAGAGATACAGCCGCGAGTCGCCGACGTGCGCCCAGTAGGCCGTGTCATCCTGCACGATGCAGGCCACGCAAGTCGTCCGCGGGCTGTCGGCCAGGTCGTGCTGCGCGGCGAAGTCGCCAATGCCGTTATGCACCGCCAGCAGCGCATCGCCGAGGAACGCGAAGGGATCCTCCAGCCTCGGATGCGCGGCCTTCTGAAAGATCTCGCAGAGCATCCGGACGGTCAGCTGCGAAGCGATCTCCCCGTGCAAATGCCCGCCCATCCCGTCCGCCACCGTCAACAGCAAGGCCTCCTTGCTGTAGGCATAGGCTACGCGATCCTGATTGTAGCGCCGGCCGCCTTGCCGGCTCGACTGATACACCGAGAACTTCATGTTCGCACTAAAAATGACGGCGCCGTCCGCGCGCGGCCATGCGCACCCGGATCTGCATCCACCGCGTTAGAAGATTTCCTTGGTCAAGGTGGCGCGCAGGCTGTGCATGAGGGAGCGCTTCCTGGGTGGCTCCGGCACCCGTTCCAGCAGGGCCTTCTGGAGGCCGAAGACACTTTGCGGGCGCGCCATATGGTCAAGCCGCAGGCACCAGTCGACGATCTCCAGCAGATGGTCGGAATACTTGCCGCCCCACAGCTTCTTCGTCGACACGAACCTGTCATCCTCCGCGCGCGCATCGCCCGGTTGCGGCGCGAGACCCGCCATGCAGGCGAAGATGCTCGCCCCTACGCCATAGATGTCGGTCCATGGGCCGAGCGCGTCGCGGTTCTTGCTGTACTGCTCAGGCGCGGCGAAGCCTGGCGTATACATCGGGGACAGCTTGGGTCCCTGGTCCGTCAACGTCTGCCGCGCGGCGCCAAAATCGATGAGCACCGGCGAGCCGTCCATGCGCAGATAGATGTTGGACGGTTTGACGTCCAGATGCAGGATCTTGTGGGTATGCACTTCGCGCAAGCCGTTCAAGAGCTGCGCGAACACGCGGCGCAGGAAAGACTCCTTGAGCGTGCCCTTGTTCGCCTGGATGTGGTCTTGCAGGGTCTTGCCGCGCTCGTACTGCATGACCATGTAGACCGTGTCATGGGCGCGGAAGAAGTTGAGCACGCGCACCACGTTCGGATGAGAGATGCTCGCCAGCGCGCGCCCTTCCTCGAAAAAGCATTTCATGCCGTAACGGAACGCCGCCAGGTTGTCGGCGTTGCTGGGCGTCACCGTGCAGCCCCCCTGGCGCAGCGCCAGCGCGCTCGGGAGATACTCCTTGATGGCCACCGGGGCGCCCTGCTCGTCGTAGGCCAGATACACCATGCTGAAGCCGCCGCCGCTCAGTTGCTGGGCGATGCGGTAGTTCTGCAGCTGATACCCTTCCGGCAAGGCTTGGTTGGCTTGCGTGCCCATGTCCTAGTCACCCACAAATCCGCCGCACTGCGGCAGCTCGCGTCAATTCGCCGTCTTCTGGTCAGCGGCCATCCGTCGGCATGCCGGAACGGCCACCGCCTGCGCGTCGGGCAGGCCCTCGCGGCGCACTGGCCGGCCTCGCCCGCCCTCAAACAGCATTCTGTGCACTTAGGCCCACAAAGTCAAAGGGATCGGCCGCCTTTCTAAGGAAAGGCGCGACCCAAGGCTCGCTATGTTATGATGTAGCGGGCGGCGCACGCCTCGGCACGAGGCCGTGCACGCGCGTCCCAATCGGTGCCGAGGGCTCGCCGTTGCGGCCCGCAGCCTTGCTTTTTTCTCCATCCGGAACGTCAACGATGATCTACAGCATGACCGGCTTCGCCTCAGCCGAGGCCTCCCTCCCGAACGGGACCTTGCATCTCGAGCTGCGTTCGGTCAACCACCGCTACCTGGAGATCGCTTTTCGCCTGCCGGACGAGTTCAAGGCGCTGGAACCCGCCCTGCGGGAAGCCATCGCCAAGCATCTCAGCCGGGGAAAAGTCGATTGCCGCCTGCAGCTCGTTCCCCTGGAAGCCGGCCGGTTGCACCCGGAGCTCAATGTCTCGCTGCTGCAACAGCTGGTGGCGCTCGACGAAACGGTCCGGGCCCATCTGGCGGCGGCCCAAAGCCTGCGCGTCGTCGACATCCTGCGCTGGCCGGGCATGCTGGGCGCCGACACGCCCAATGCGGAAGCCATACGCGGGGCGACGCTCGATCTCTTGAACACGGCGCTCGCGCAGCTCACCGACACGCGCGGCCGCGAAGGCGGCAAGCTCAAGTCCCTTTTGCACGAGCGCAGCCAGGAGATGGAGGCGATCACCCATGCCGTCGCACCGAAGATCCCGGCGCTCGTCAAAGCTTATCAGGAACGCCTGGGCGCGCGCATGCGGGACGCCATGGCCAGCTGCGACGACGAGCGCATCCGGCAGGAACTCGCCCTCTTCGCGCAGAAGATCGACGTCGACGAGGAACTCGCGCGCCTCAAGGCCCACATCTCCGAACTGCGGCGCATTCTCGATGCCGGCGGCATCGTGGGCAAGCGGCTGGATTTCCTGATGCAGGAACTCCACCGGGAAGCCAATACCCTGGGCTCGAAATCCATCGCGCTGGAAACGTCGCAAGCCGCCATGGAACTCAAGGTCCTGATCGAACAGATGCGCGAGCAAGTGCAGAACATCGAATAGCACGGCGCGTCGCCGAAATGACCGACCGGCATAGCGCGGCCGATGCAGTTTGTGTTATATATTTCCCGACCACCGGCGCCCAGGACGTCCGCGCCGGAACCGGATCCCATCGAGCGCCGCATGGCCGGTTCCTGTCATCCCGCGCGGCGCAAACCCTGACGACAGGTTTTTAACAAGATGCCCGGCAACCTCCTCATCGTGACGGCCCCTTCCGGGGCCGGCAAAACGAGCCTCGTGCAGGCGCTGCTGCGCGCCGACAGCCATGTCGAGCTTTCGGTCTCCTATACCACGCGCGCCCCGCGTCCCGGCGAAATCGCGGGCCGCGATTACCACTTCGTGTCCAAGGCCACCTTCGAGCGGATGGCGTCGGCCGGAGAATTCCTGGAAAGCGCCGAGGTCTACGGCAACCATTACGGCACTTCACGGCAGTGGATCCAGCACAGGATCGAGACCGGCCAGGACATTCTGCTGGAAATCGACTGGCAAGGCGCGGCGCAGGTGCGGCGCCTGTTTCCCGAGGCCATCGGCATCTTCATCCTGCCGCCCTCGTTGAGCGCGTTGCGCACCCGGCTCACCGGCCGCGGGCAGGATTCGGAGGAGGTCATCGAACGGCGCCTGAAGGCCGCCCGCGACGACATGAGCCATGCGAGCGAGTTCGACTATGTTATCATTAACAATGACTTTGAAGAGGCCGTCGGCGACCTGGCGGCGGTGGTGCGCGCGAGCCGGCTCACCTATCGCAAGCAGCTCGCACGCGACCCGGCGCTCTTCTCGCAGCTGACCTGAGGCATACGCGCGGCACGCAGCCGCAGACACGACACGTCACTTGTTTCATCACAGAGGAATACCCTATGGCCCGCATTACGGTCGACGATTGCCTGAAAAGGATCCCCAACCGCTTCGAATTGACCTTGGCCGCGACCTACCGCGCGCGGCAACTCGCGCAGGGCTCGAGCCCGATGGTCGAGATGAACCGGGACAAGCCCACGGTCATCGCCCTGCGTGAAGTGGCCCAGGGCAAGGTCGGCCTCGAAGTCCTCAACAAGGGACAGGCGTAAGTCCTTGTGCCGCCCTCCGCCTTCAGGGATCCGGCTGCCCGCCCGCTGCCCGCGCCTGCGGCACCGGATGCCGCAAGCCTCACGAGCCAGCTCGGCCCCTACCTGAAGCCTGAAGACATCGTTCAGGTGGAGGAGGCGTTCCGCTTCAGCAAGGCGGCGCACGAAGGACAATTCCGCAGAAGCGGCGAACCGTACATCGAACACCCCGTGGCGGTGGCCACGATCCTCGCGCAGTGGCACCTGGACCCGCAGGCGCTCACCGCCGCGCTGCTCCACGACGTCGTCGAAGACACCTCCATCACCAACGCCGAAATCGGCGACAAGTTCGGCAAGCCGGTGGCCGACCTCGTCGACGGGGTTAGCAAGCTCGATCGGATCGAGTTCAAGACCGAGGCGCACGCCCAGGCGGAAAACTTCCGCAAGATGCTGCTCGCCATGGCGCGCGATGTCCGCGTCATCCTGATCAAGCTCGCCGACCGTCTCCACAACATGCGCACCCTGGGCGCCATGGAGCCGGAAAAGCGCCAGCGGATCGCCCGCGAGACGCTGGAGATCTACGCGCCGATCGCCAATCGCCTGGGGCTCAACAGCATCTATCAGGAGCTCGACGACCTGGCCTTCCGCCACCTCTACCCCAACCGCTACCGGGTGCTCGCCAAGGCCGTACAGGCCGCGCGCGGCAATCGGCGCGAACTGGTGGCCAAGGTGCAGGAGGCCATCAAGGACCGGCTCGCCCACTGCAAGATCGAGGCGAGTGTGACCGGACGAGAAAAGCATCTCTACAGCATCTACCGCAAGATGCAGGAGAAGTCCCTGCCCTTCTCGGAAGTCTTCGACATCTACGGCTTCCGCGTCATCGTCAAGGACGTGCCCACGTGCTACCTTGCCCTGGGCTCCCTTCACAGCCTGTACAAGCCCATTCCGGGCAAGTTCAAGGACTACATCGCCATCCCCAAGGCGAACGGCTATCAGTCCCTGCACTCGACGCTGTTCGGGCCGTTCGGCACCCCCATCGAGGTGCAGATCCGCACCCAGGACATGCACAAGATCGCCGAGGCGGGCGTGGCATCCCATTGGCTGTACAAGACGAGCGATGCGACCTTGAACGAGGTCCAGCAAAAGACCCACCAGTGGCTGCAGTCGCTGCTCGAGATCCAGAGCGAAAGCGGCGATTCGGTGGAATTCCTGGAGCACATCAAGGTCGACCTGTTTCCCGACGAGGTCTACGTCTTCACGCCCAAGGGCAAGATCATGGCCCTGCCGAAAGGGGCCACGGTCATCGATTTCGCCTATGCGGTGCATACCGAGCTCGGCAATCGCTGCGTGGCCGCCAAGATCAACCATGAGCTGATGCCGCTGCACACCGAATTGCGCAATGGCGACCAAGTGGAGATCCTGACCGCGGCCGACGCCCGCCCGAGCCCCTCCTGGCTGAGCTATGTGGTCACCGGCAAGGCGCGCGCCCATATCCGCCACGTCCTGAAGACCATGCACTTCGACGAGTCGGCCGCCCTCGGCGGGCGCTTGCTCGAGCAGGCGCTGCGCCTGCTGCAGCCCGGCCCGCACGAAGTCGACGAAGCGAGCTGGGAACGCCTGCTGCGCGATACCGGCGTCAAATCCAGGCACGAGATCCTCGCCGACATCGGGTTGGGCAAGCGGCTCGGCATCGTCGTGGCGCATCATCTGCTCGCCCTGGGGGAGCCGGCCCCGGGCGAACGCAGGCCCCTGGGCTCGATCACCATCCGCGGCTCCGAAGGGATCGCGGTGCAATTCGCCAAGTGCTGCCGCCCGATCCCCGGCGACCCCATCATCGGCTTCGTCAGCAAGGACCAGGGCCTCATCATCCATACCCACGATTGCCCGCAAATCAAGCAATTTCGGGCGGATCCCGACAAGTGGCTCGACGTCGAATGGGACCCGGACACCAAGAAGCTGTTCGACGTGAACATCAAGATCGTGGTCGCCCATCAGCGCGGCGTCCTCGCCACGGTCGCCTCGGAAATCGCCGAAGCGGGCTCCAGCATCGACAAGATCAACATGGAAGAGGAAGACGGCAGCGCGTATGCCACCATCCTCTTCACCCTCCAGGTGGAGAATCGCATGCACCTCGCGCGCATCATGCGCAGTCTGCGCAAGATCCCCGAGGTGGTGAGGATCTCGCGCGTCAAAGGCTGAACACCCACACGACAGGATGCCCCCCATGAGCAAGACGATCATTCACACCCCCCTCGCCCCGCAGGCCATCGGCACCTATTCGCAGGCGGTGCGCGCAGGCCAGACCCTCTATCTGTCAGGCCAGATCGGGCTCGACCCGAGCACCATGGAACTCGTGCAAGGCGTCGACAACCAGATCCACCGGGTCTTCGCCAACTTGAGCGCGGTGGCGGAGGCCGCAGGCGGTTCCCTGGACGACGTGGTCAAGCTCAACGTCTTCCTGACCGACCTCGCCGACTTCGGGCGCGTCAACGAGATCATGCGCGGCTACTTCCACGAGCCGTTCCCGGCGCGCGCCGCGGTCGGCGTGCCCGCCCTCCCGCGCGGCGCCCTCGTCGAGATGGATGCGGTCGCCGTCCTGCCAGGCTAGGCCCCCGGAAGGCCCGTTCATGGCCGGCGACAACCCGGGAGACGCCGCCGCCCCGCCCCCCGCCGTTTCGGGCGCGTTGCGCGAGAAGCTGAGCCGCCTTGGGCTCGCGTCCTGGCAGGACCTGATCCTCCATCTGCCCCTGCGCTACGAGGACGAGACCCATCTTTTCCCGATCCGGGAGGCCCCCGGAGGACGCACCGTCCAGGTCGAGGGCACGATCATCCAGCGCGAGGTGCGGCCGCGCCCCAGGCCCGCCTTCGTGCTGCGCGTTCAAGATGCCAGCGGCGAACTCTGGATGCGCCTGTTCCATTTCTACCCGAACCAGGTCGCGCCACTCACGGTGGGCCGCCGGATCAGGCTTCTGGGCGAGGTGCGCGCGGGCCTGCTGGGCCCCGAGATGATCCATCCCCAGCACCGCATCGTCGATGGCGACACGCCGCTTGCCGAGGCCCTGACGCCGGTCTATCCGACCACGGCGGGCGTCTCCCAGACGCGGCTGCGGACGCTTGTCAAGCAGGCTCTGGCGGCCGCCGACCTGAGCGACTCGCTCCCCGAAGCCTTGCGGGCACGGTTCAAGCTGCCCCCCTTCGCGCGATGCCTGCGCCACCTGCACGAACCGCCCCCCGACGCCGATTCGGCGGCACTGGAATCGCGCCGGGATCCCGCTTGGCGGCGGATGAAATTCGACGAACTGCTCGCCCAGCAGCTGTCCATGCGCATGCACTACCGGGAGCGGCGCGCCCAGCGCGCCCCCATCCTCGCCGCGCGCGGGCACCTGACGCAGCACCTGTTGGCGCGGCTGCCGTTCTCGCTCACGCCGGCGCAGCTGCGCGTCCTGCACGAGATCGGCGCGGATCTCGGAAAGCCGCATCCGATGCAGCGGCTGCTGCAAGGCGACGTCGGCAGCGGCAAGACCGTGGTGGCGGCCCTGGCGGCGCTGGCCGCCATCGAAAACGGCGCCCAGGCGGCGGTCATGGCGCCGACCGAGCTGCTGGCCGAACAGCATTTCGCCAAGCTCTCCGCCTGGATGGAACCGTTGGGCGTGCGCCTCGCCTGGCTCGCCGCGGGCCTGCGAAAACAAGAACGAACACAGTGCCTCGCGGACCTGGCGAGCGGCCAGGCGCAACTCGCGGTGGGCACCCATGCCTTGTTCCAGCCGGAAGTCGAGTTCCACAGCCTGGGGCTCGCCATCGTGGACGAACAGCACCGCTTCGGCGTGCATCAGCGCCTCGCGCTCAACCGCAAGGGCACGCAACCGCACCAGCTCATGATGAGCGCGACCCCCATTCCCCGCACCCTGTCGATGAGCTATTACGCCGACCTCGACGTCTCTGTCATCGACGAACTGCCGCCCGGACGCCAGCCGGTGGCCACGAAGCTCGTCGCGGACCTGCGGCGCGATGAAGTGACCGCGCGGGTGCGCGCGGCCTGCCTGGCCGGGCGTCAGGCCTACTGGGTGTGTCCGTTGATCGAAGAATCCGAAGCCTTGCAGCTCAAGACCGCGACCGAAACCTTCGAACGGCTCGCCTCTGCCTTCCCGGAGCTCCGGGTCGGGCTCGTGCACGGACGATTGCCGGCCGCCGAGAAGGCGGGCGTGATGGCGGCCTTCCAGCAAGGCGCCCTCGATCTCCTGGTGGCCACCACGGTCATCGAGGTCGGGGTCGACGTGCCGAACGCGAGCCTGATGGTGATCGAGCACGCCGAGCGCATGGGCCTGTCGCAACTGCACCAGCTCCGGGGCCGGGTCGGCCGCGGCAGCGTGGAGAGCGTGTGCATCCTGCTCTACGCGTCGCCCCTGTCCGAGGCCGCCCGCGCGAGGCTCAAGATCATCTATGAACACCACGACGGCTTCGAGATCGCGCGACAGGATCTTTTGCTCCGCGGTCCGGGAGAATACCTGGGCACGCGGCAAAGCGGCACGGCCTGGCTGCGCTTCGCGGACATCGAACACGATCAGGATCTGCTGGACGCCGCGCGGGAGGCAGCCGACGAGCTGCTCGAGGGTTTTCCGGAGGCCGCGCAGCGTCATCTGGACCGCTGGCTCCCCCACCGCCAGGATTACCTCAAGGTCTGAGGAAAGATGCGAAGGACACACGCGGCCACGCCATCGGGGCGCGCCGCCGGGCGGCCGACCGGCCGCACACCCGGATTAAGCCGCTTGCGCCGAGAACTCGATCCCTGGCCGAAGAAGAACGAAACTTTTTCGACCATGCTTTGTCTGGTTTAGGGGATCGTCATGGGCAGGCATGCCACCCGTCGGGAGGGGTTTCAAGGCGAAAGACCTGCCCACCGCGGAAGCCGTTGACGGCCGAAAACACGCACGCGTCCAACCACTCGGCGTGTGCCCCGCGCCTCGACGCAAGCGCCTTCCCCGCCCCACCCCGTGGGCCGGCGTTCGTCGCAGGCGCATGATGCCCGAAAAACGGCTATCGCGCCTGAAGCGGCCTTCTCTTCGTGCGGAATAATTATGCTAAAACAATCATCCGGATTCACGCGCATCGAACTGGCAATCGCCCTCTTGAGCATGGGAATGATCGCCGGCATTGCCTACGGAAGCTATAAGGCCTCCCTCCGCCAAACCCATCAAAGGGATGTTGAAGCGTACATGACGGACCTTGCGCAGCAGGAGCGGCAATATTACCTTGACACCCGCAGCTACACGAGGACTTACGGCTTCCCCGGCTTGAATGACGCGCCGCCCGACACGGTATCGCCCTACTACAGGATCACGATCGCGCTGCGCGGCGCCCGCTCCGGGTTCACGATCACGGCAACCCCCATCGCGGGGAGTGCCCAGGCCGGTGCCGATGCCCTGTCGCTCACCAGTAGCGGCCGCAGAATGCCCGGTTCGGACTGGTGAGGGAGATCAAAGTCGCCCATGGCACCGCCGCTTCTTGCCGTTCTGACGACGACAGGGCCGGCTGCCGGCCAAGCGCCAATCGATTGCCGGAGGACCGCCGCGCGGTTACTAATCGCACTAGCCCCATGAGGCTCTCCGCCACATGAAGCATTGCGTTTATTTTGCCGACCGTCCAACGCGAGCGGCTTGCCCAACACAAGAATCCTAGAAAACAAATTCTCGCGTGCGGCACCAAAGAAATACCCGCACCCCTGCTACCTGAACACGCGCGGCGGCGCCCAGACCCCCTGATTGGAGTCTTCTTTGCGCCTCCGCCACCCATCCTCCGATTTCGACCGTTTGTCGGATGTGCGGCCGAGTTCCCAGAAAAGACTTCAAGATATCGAGAAAACGGCCGCTATATCGGCTACACAACTTTCTATTCGTTTGGTATATTTATGCCAAAGTCATTTTTGCGCACGAACTTCCGGGGCGGGCCGGTGGAAGGCTGGTGGTTGAGCAACGACGGGGATACCGGGAGCATGCGTGGGGACTGGAGAGCCCTCACGCAATTCTGAAACGGCTTACTGTCATTGCGAGGGAGCGCGCCCGGCGATGCGCTCCAGATCATTCGTGGGCGAGTTACAAGCCGCCGGCGGACCATGGGAGGGACGGATGAAAAGAAATGCAGGGTTCACGCTCATCGAGGCACTGATCACGCTGGTGATTCTTGCCATCGTAGCCGCCATCGCTATCCCGAGCTACATCGATTATGTCCGCCGCGGCGAGATCCCCGATGCGACGAACGCGCTCTCGACCCTGTATGTCCAGATGGAACAGGACTATCAGGATAACAACAACTACTCGGACCCCAACAATGCCTCCCAATGCGCCGTTGGCGCGACGCCTGCCGCGACCAAATTTTTTACCTATCAGTGCACGCTAACGAATAGCGGGCAGAACTACAGCATCACAGCCACCGGTGATGCCAATGCGCTGGTGAGCCAGTTCACATACACGATCACCGACCAGAACATTCAGTCCTCGACGGTCCCGGCCGGCTTATCCGGGTGGAGCAACCCAAGCACCAACTGCTGGGTCACAAACAAGGGGGGGCAATGTTGATCGCCCCGGTGACTGCGCGGCGGAGCCCTCCACGATGCGCGCCGGGGTTCACGCTGATCGAAGTCGTGGTGGTGCTCGCCATCATGGCGATTACGGCCGTTCTCGCATTCCCGAACTTTGAGGTATGGCTGCAGAACGAACAGATCCGCACCGTCGCCGAATCGATCCAGTCGGGGCTGCAACTCGCTCACGACGAGGCCGCGCGACAAAACCAGGACGTCGACTTCGTGTTGACGACCAATGCCCCGACGTCTGGGGGCGTCAGCCCTAACACAGGCGGCTCGAACTGGGTCGTCCGCACCGACAGCCAGCAGACTTTTATCCAGGGCTTTGACGCAACGCCGTATCCGAACGTCGCAGTCAGTTGTTTGACGAGCGCTGGCAGCAGTTGTTCGACAGGTTCTATCGTTTTCCAGTCTATCGGACTGACAAGCTTGACAGGACAGGCCATCATCCAGGTCAGCCATCGCACCAATGCGAGTAACTACCGGACGTTGAAGATTTTGGTCGGCACAGGCGGCACCATACGGCTGTGCGATCCCGCCTTATCCCTTTCGACCAACCCGCAGGGATGCTCATGATGCGATGCTGCGCCCCCCACCGGCACTCGGGCTTCACCCTCGTTGAAGTCATGGTTGCGCTTGTCATCTTTTCCTTTGGCCTGCTGGGTCTCGTCGGGCTACAAGGGACCATGATCAAGAATGCCACCGATGCCAAGTACCGCTCCGATGCCGCCGATCTGGCAGACCAGATCATCGGCACCATGTGGGCGGACCAGAGCAACGTCTCGCAGTATGCGTATAACAGCTCCAGCCCTGCGCCCACATGCTCCACCACTACCCCCTCCTACGCCACCAGTTGTAGCGGATTGAGTCCGGCCTGTAATGTCGCCAACTGGATTTGCGAGGTGAACTCCAGCCTTCACGGCTCACTCGCCGGACAGACCATTCAGATCGCCAACGGTCCGAACGCAAACAGCCAACAGGTCACGGTGACCGTGCAATGGCCGGGCAGCGGAACAGCCACTCATGAATTCACTGAAACAACCGACATCGGAGGGTGAGGCCGTGAACAAGCGCCTACTCGGCTTCAGCCTAGTGGAACTCATGGTTGCCATGGTGGTGGCGCTCGTGACCGTGTACGCGATCTTTCAGGTCTTTGGGGGATACGAGGGCCAAAAACGGGTCACCGTGGGCATCGGTAACGCCGAAAGCAATGGCAAGAACGCGCTCTACCTGCTCGAGCGCGACATCAGGCAGGCAGGGTTCGGGTTGACCAATTCGGCCACCGCGAATTGCCTTTATATATACGGCAATTCCACCACGTTCGCGCAGACCTATTCCCCGATTCCCGCCACCATTGTGGACCCCAACACCACAAGCTCGCCGAGACTGCCGGTTTCCATCTATGTCCGCTACGGGAGTTCCGTCGTCGGCGGGGCGACGACGGCCGTCACCATCCCTATGCCGAATCCTTCGGCCGAGATCAACGTGAGTTCAACGAACGATATCATGGTGAATGATATCGTGCTCGGCGTGACTGGAAATCAGTGCGCCGTGATGCAGATCACGCACGTGCAAGCCACGCCGGGAAAGATCCAGCACGACCCTAACTCGGGTACCATCAATCCCGCGTCCGGTAATTTCGTCAGTGGGTCGAGCGGCGCGCCGGCTTCATTCCCCGGCCTCGTGGCGGGAGACTCGATCGTCGACCTGGGGCAGGCGCCCGACGTCACGCAATATTCTATTCAATATTCTTCGGCGTCCGGTCAAGGCAGCGCCCAAGATCCCGTGCTGCAGCTTCTCCAGCTGAGCGGGCCGAATGCCAGCGCCACGGCCACCCCCCTGATCGACAATATCATCAGCGTGCAGGCCCAGTATGGCGTCGCCCAGCCTAACGTCAACCAGAACAACGTAGTGTGCTGGACCAATGCCGTCGACAACAGCAGCAACAACACCGCCGCCCCCTGCGATCAGAACTGGAGTTCGTCCACGCTCACTCCGGTTCTTGCCAAGCAGATCAAGGCCATTCGCATCGCGATTTTGGCACGAAGCCCGATCCCCGCAAAGCCGCAATCCAACGGCCAATGCACCGCGACCTCCGTTATGCCCTACCTGCCCTGGCCCGACGGAAGCAGTTACGACCAATTCGACGTGTCGGAGAACGGCGCGATCACCAACTGGAAGTGTTACCGATACAAAGTTTTCTCGACCGTCATCCCGCTCAGGAACGTGCTATGGGCCAACATGTAGCCAACCCACTCGGACGGCATGCCCCCCCCGCGAAGCAAACGGGGGTTGTCCTCTTCATTGCCCTGATCGCGCTGGTCGTCATGATGCTCGCAGCCATCGCCCTGGTGCGCACGACCGGCATCGCCAACATCATTGCCGGCAACATGGCCTTCAAGCAAGCTGCGACCCAGGCCGGTGACGCGGGCATCGAGCTTGCCTTGAAAGCGCTCCCCACCATCGTGCAAAACAATCTGAACACGGCGCTCACCGGCCAGTACTCACCCACCGAACTCATGTGCACAAATGCGAGCGGGACCCCCACCAACTGCACCGGTAGCCAAGTGCCGCCCATCGCCTGGGCGAACGTTCCCTGCTACGACCCGCAAGGGAACACATGTACTTCGGCCACAGCTTACCAGATCCAATATTTCATCGACCGCCTGTGCACCTCATCCACGCTTCCGGTCACCGATCTTCAGGCGGACTGCGTGATCGGAACGCCGACCGGCACGGGCAGCGGAAAATCCGGAAGTGTGGTCTTCTCCGGCGCAACACTGGTGTATTACCGCGTCACGGTCAAAGTCCAGGGCCCGAGAAATACCGTGAGCTATGTCCAGGCCTGGATCACCGATTGAGGGGAGTTCACAACATGACACGATCCAAACGCAAGCACTCCATGCTGGTTCTCGCCGCAGCCTGCTGGGCCGCGGCAGCCACAAGCCCGGTGTCGGCGGTCGGCTTGACCACGGTCGACCTCGCCGCCTTCTCCGGTCTCGAGGCTAATGTCATGCCGAGCCCAAGACCGAAAAAACAGTCTGCGCCGTGCCCAGGCCCGAATTGCCCCATCCCTGCGAGTGGGCCGACAGGAGCCAATCATGACAGCCGCTAACCCCAAGCCCCTGGCGTGTATTCTGGCGGCGGGCCTATGCCTCGCCGTGCTGGCGATCCCTCCCGCCTGGGCCACCGACCTTGCCAATGCGCCCATGGCCGTGCAGTACAGCATCAAGCCAAATGTCATGCTCACCGTCGATGACTCGGGCGGGATGGATGTCGATGTCTTATTCCCGGACTACAACTCCATGTATTACGAAACAGGAGTCACCATCAACGAAGCCTATTTGAACGGCTTCTTCTACCTGTTCCCGGAAGACCAGCGCTCGAGCAACCCGAGCAGCAGCGACAACTTCTCCGGCTGGATGCTGCTGGGCGGCCTCCCGTCCGCCCAGGGGGGCGATAATCCTGACAAGAACTCCTGGGAAGCGCGCAGCTCCGCATACAATCCGCAATACTACAATCCGGCAGTCACCTACAAACCATGGCCTGGCGTGAACAGCAGCGGGCAAGCTTACACCAACGCGAGCCCGACGGCTGCCTATCTTGATCCCTACAACCCGTCCTTGCGGACGGTCAACGGGTCAACCACCGTCAACCTGACGTCCACGATCAACTATTACGCCTATACCTACCTGACCACCAAGGGCAAGTGCATCAACTCGGGCTGCACCTCGTATCGCCAATACAGCACGTCACTCTATTGGGCGACCTATTATGATGCGTCGGGCAAATGCTATCAGCCCGGCGCGCCATCTTCCGTCACGTCTGTCACGGGTTGTAGCGCGACCTCATTCCCCAGCGGGCGCAGCGCGACGGACGAATTGCAGAATTTCGCCAATTGGTTCCAGTATGACAGAACGGTGATGCTGGCCCTCAAGGGGGCGGTCGGCGTCGATCTGGGGCTCATGCAAGGTGCCCGGGTGGGAATGACAGACCTTGCAAGTCCCAATCCGCTATCCCCCATCGCCGACCTGTCGAGCGCGACCAATCTATCCAATTTGACCACTGCGGTCTATGGTCTTGATCCGAACCTGCAGGACTGGCGCCAGCCGATACATGAGCGGCTCTATAATGTCTGGAATTACTACAACAGCACGGGGACGGATGCGCCGATACAGCGCGAATGCCAGCCTAACTATGATGTCCTGGTCACACCAGGGTATTTGAATGAAGACGATCCTGGGGTCACCAGTTGCTCGAGTGGCAACGCCCCAGGGTTCACCAACTGCTTTACTGGAGACACACCGCCGAACATCTCCCCTACGAACTACGACGGACAGACCGGTTCGTCGGACCCCGCCTGGGGCACCGCTCCCTATACCGATGGCTGGAGCAATACGCTGGCAGATTGGGCTGCCTTTTACTACGATGCGCCCTTGCGCAGTGATCTGACGCCCACGGGGAAGGTGGCCATCCCCCCCAACACACAGGAAACCAACACGAATCTCCATATGACGACCTTCGTGCTGGCCCCCGGTGCCGAGCCGGAGCTGGAAACGGGTTCCCCGTACCTCAACCCGATGACGGTGAATCTCTTTGGAGATAGCAGCGCCACCCCAGCAGTTCCGGCGACGTCGGTCCCATGGCCGCAGCCCGTCTTCGTGGGCCAGAGCACCGTCGACGACCTCTGGCACGCCGCCGTCGACGGACGGGGCGTCTTCGTCAACAGCTCGAATGTCAGCGCCGGGGTCTCGCAAATGCTGAACACCATCAGCGGACGAACAGGCGCGGCGGCGGCAGTGGCGGTGAGCAACCACGTGGTCACGGCATCGAATAATACCGTCTACGCATCGTCATATAATTCAGGAAACTGGTCCGGCGATCTCCAAGCCTATCCCATCAACATCACGACTGGTGCAATTGAGACCAGCAGCCCGGTCTGGTCGACCGACGCCCAGACTCAGCTCGACAATCTCACCTGGACAGGCCGGGCCATTGCGACCTATTCTGGCTCGGCAGGCATTCCGTTTACCTACAGCGCGCTCAGTGCCGCCTCGCTGACGAACTGGCTCGATTCGCCGGTTAGCCCGCCGGGAACCGGCGATGCGCAGACGGTCATCAATTTCCTGCGCGGGGACCGGACCGACGAGGGGACGCTATACCGCACTCGAGCGCACGTCTTAGGCGATATTGTCGACGCGGAACCGGCCTATGTGGGGGCGCCCAACGACCAATACTCAGATCCGGGCTATACAAGCTTCGTGAGCGCGAATGCTGCGCGGCAGCCCATGGTATACCAAGGCGCGAACGACGGCATGCTGCACGCGATCAATGCCGCGACCGGCGCCGACCTGTGGGATTATGTGCCGGGCCTCCTGATCACGACACCCGATGTCGTCACAGGCACCAGCATCGACTATTCCACTACAAGTAGCCTCGTGAACCTCACGATGAAGACCGGTTTTACCCACCTCTACTACGTCGATGGGACACCCACGGTCGGCGACGTGGATTTCAGTAGCGCCGGCACCCCCCTTCCCAGCAATTTGAACGGTTACACGCCCAACTGGCAGACGATTTTGGTCGGCGGCCTCAACAAGGGAGGGCAAGGATACTACGCCCTGAATGTGACTTCGCCGACGGCTTCGTCGGACGCACAGGTCGCCGCAGACGTCCTTTGGGAATTCCCCGACAGCGCGGCAGGCACGTCGGGCTTTTCGGCCTCGGAAGTCGGGTATAGTTTCGGACAGCCCGTGATCGTGAAGACCGCAGCGGCTGGCTGGGTGGTCCTGGTGACCTCCGGCTACGGCAACGCCGACGGGAGTGGTCACTTGTTCGTACTGAACCCGGCCACCGGCGCCCTTATCAAGGATATTGCGGTCCCTGCGACCTATTCGACCACGAACCCAGTCGGACTTGCCCAAATCGCCGCCTCCGCACCGAGCTGGCCCTACGACAATACCGTCGACCAGGTCTACGCCGGGGATCTTCAGGGCAACGTGTGGCGATTCGACCTGTCCGGATCCACTGTGTCGAGCTGGAGCGTGCAGTTGCTCGCCCAGTTGACCGACCCCAGCGGGAGTCCTCAGCCAGTCACCACACAGCCTGAGGTCGCGAACATCATCGAAAGTGGCACCTCCTATCGTGTCGTTTACGTGGGCACCGGAGAATATCTCGGTCTATCCGATGTTCCCAACTCACCCTCTGCGGGCACTGCGGCCACCCAGCAGAACACGATGTACGCCCTCGTGGACCCGATCAGCAGCGGGCAGAGCACCGGCACCGGAAGCGCGACCACGCCGCTGCTCACGAACCTGCGATCGACGACCGGCGGCCTCTATCAGGAGGTGATCTCTCCGATCACCGGGACGAGCGAACTCGGCTTCTCGGGCACTGCACCCAATCCCACGGTCGTCTTCCAGCAAGATCACGGCTGGTACCTCGACCTCCCCAACCCGGATGAGCGTGTCGTGACCGACCCGCAAGTGGCATTGGGAGCGCTCATCTTTACGACGAACATTCCCAGCACCGACGCTTGTTCGCCGGGCGGCGCCAGCTGGCTCTATGTGCTGGATTACGCGACTGGCAACCACCTCACCAACTCGGCCGCAGCGTGGTCTGCAATCAGTCTCGGCAATGCGCTCTCCAGCCGCCCCGACCTCGTGATGCTGCCGAACGGCACCGTGCAGGCCATCATCCGGCAATCCAACGCGAACAATCTGGTCCAGCAAGTTCCAACCCCTCCGTCGGGAGGAGGGGCGAAGCTAGTGAGTTGGAGGGAAATCAACACCAATTGACCGTCGATCCAACGCTCTACAGCGACCGCCCCTGCACCGGTGGCGGGGCGGGGCTGCCGAGCCCCTGGGCGAACGGGATCTGCGACGAGGCTCGCACCGCGATAGGCAATCGACGCGGCGAGGGCGCTGGCGCGGGCACACCGCGTGACGCCCGCCGTCCGTTCTGCTAACCTGTCGGCCATCCAAACGATTTCCATGCGCTCGTCCCGTTCGCCAACGCCGTGACCACCCTCTCGCGCCTTCTCGCCAAGCTCGACCAGTACGAGCGACTGATGCGCCTCGACAAGCCGATCGGCACGCTCCTGCTGCTCTGGCCGACGGCGTGGGCCTTGTGGATCTCGTCCGCAGGCCACCCTAGCGGGCTCCTCATCGGCATTTTCACCCTGGGCACCGTGCTCATGCGCTCCGCCGGCTGCGTCATGAACGACTACGCCGACCGCGACTTCGATCCCCATGTCAAGCGGACGGCCAAGCGGCCCCTGGCGGCGAGGGAGGTGAGCACCAAGGAGGCCTTGATCCTCGCCGCCTCGTTGAGCCTGCTTGCCTTCCTCCTCATCCTGAGCCTCAACCGCCTCACCATCGAGCTGTCCTTCGCCGCGCTGTTCCTGGCCGCCAGCTATCCTTTCACGAAGCGCTTCTTCGCCATTCCACAGGCCTATCTCGGCATTGCCTTCGGGTTCGGCATCCCCATGGCGTTCGCCGCCAATCTCGGGCGCCTGCCGGAGCTCGCCTGGGCGCTCCTGGCCGCCAACATCACCTGGGCCATCGCCTACGACACCGAATACGCCATGGTCGACCGCGACGACGACCTCAAGCTCGGCATCAAGACCTCCGCCCTCACCTTCGGACGTTTCGACGTGGCGGCCGTGATGCTCTGCTATGCGGCGACCCTCGCCATCTTGGGGGGCATCGGGTGGGTGCTGCATTTCGGGGCCTTCTACTATGCCGGACTCATGGTCGCGTTGGGGATGAGCCTGTATCATTACCAGCTCATCAAGGGACGCGAACGCATGCGATGCTTCAAGGCGTTCAACCACAACAACTGGTTCGGGGCCGCCATCTTTGCCGGCATCGCGCTCGATTATTTGAAGAACGTGCACCTCTAGCCGGGCGGGCCAGCCAGGGCCGCGGCAGCGCCAGAACAACCTCGGGAGACCTTCGGGTGGGCATCCAATATCGGGATCTGCGGGACTTCATCGCCCAGCTGGAAAAAATGGGGGAACTCAAGCGGGTGTCCGTGGAGGTCGATCCGGTCCTCGAGATGACCGAGATCTGCGATCGCGTCCTCAAGGCGGAAGGCCCCGCCATCCTCTTCGAGAGGCCCAAGGGCCACACCATCCCGGTGCTCGGCAACCTGTTCGGCACGCCGCGGCGCGTGGCGCTCGGGATGGGCGAAGAAAAGGTCGAGGCGCTGCGCGAAGTGGGCAAGCTCCTCGCCTTCCTGAAGGAGCCCGAGCCGCCGCGCGGGCTCAAGGACGCGTGGGAAAAATTCCCCGTCTTCAAGCAGGTGCTCAATATGGCGCCGAAGGAACTCGGCCACGCGCCCGCGCAGGAGATCGTCTGGGAGGGCAAGGATGTCGATCTCTCGCGGCTGCCCATCCAGACCTGCTGGCCCGGCGATGTCGCACCGCTCATCACCTGGGGCCTGGTGGTCACCCAGGGCCCGCACAAGACCCGCCAGAACCTGGGCATCTACCGCCAGCAGGTCATCGGCCCCAACCGCGTGATCATGCGTTGGCTGCCCCACCGCGGCGGCGCGCTCGACTTCCGCGACTTCTGCCAAGCGCACCCGGGCGAGCCGTTTCCCGTCGCGGTCGCGCTGGGCGCCGACCCGGCGACCATACTCGGGGCGGTCACGCCGGTTCCCGACACCTTGAGCGAGTACCAGTTCGCGGGCCTGCTGCGCGGCGCCAAGACGGAAGTGGCGCGCTGCCTGAGCAACGATCTTCGCATCCCGGCCCACGCGGAAATCGTCCTGGAAGGCCACATCCACCCGAACGACACGGCCCTTGAAGGGCCCTATGGCGATCATACGGGCTATTACAACGAGAAGGACTCTTTTCCGGTATTCACCCTCACGCACATCACCATGCGGCGCGACCCGATCTACCACAGCACCTATACCGGCAAGCCGCCGGACGAGCCCGCCGTCCTGGGTGTGGCACTCAATGAGGTGTTCGTGCCGCTCTTGCAGAAGCAGTTCCCGGAGATCGTCGACTTCTATCTGCCGCCCGAGGGCTGCTCCTACCGGCTGGCGGTCGTCTCAATCCGCAAACAGTATCCCGGCCACGCCAAGCGCGTCATGTTCGGCATCTGGAGCTTCCTGCGCCAATTCATGTACACGAAGTTCATCCTGGTGGTGGACGACGACGTCAACGTGCGCGACTGGAAGGAGGTGGTCTGGGCGCTCACCACGCGCATGGATCCTGCGCGCGATACCGTGCTGGTCGAGAACACCCCGATCGATTACCTCGACTTCGCAAGCCCGGTCTCCGGCCTCGGCTCCAAGATGGGGTGCGACGCGACGAACAAGTGGAAAGGGGAAACCACCCGCGAATGGGGCGTGCCCATCCGCATGGACCCGGCGGTCAAGGCCCGCGTCGATGAACTCTGGACGCGCCTGGGCCTATGAACTGACGCCCCTCAGCCACGGCTATCGTGGCGGTTCCTGACACGCAAGGCGAAACGCCGTGATCCTTGCCTGTCCGGCCGCCTGTTCCAGGCCAAGTCCGTTCGGCGGCACTCTTCGGGACGAGCGTCCCGCACTGGCCGGCCATTCGCTTACAGGTTCTCGTACACCCACTCGAGCAAACGATCTTCCAGTCGGCGCCCGAGCGCCCCGTGGGCATCGTTGGCGATGCACACGACCACGACATGGTGTCCCCGCCGCGTGTCGACATAGCCCGCGATCGAGGTGACGCCATCGAGCGTCCCCGTCTTGATGTGCGCGTGTCCTGCTACAGGCTCGCCCAGGAGCCGATGCGCCATGGTCCCATCCACCCCCACGATCGGGAGCGACGACTCGAACTCGCTCGCCCAGGGGCTGCGAGCGGCCGCGGCCAGCACCTCCCCCAGATGCCGCGGGCTGATGCGCGCAATGCGAGACAGCCCGCACCCGTTGTCCAGGACCAGTTCCGGGAAATCCAGCCCCTGCCCGTGAAGGAACCCGGCGACCGCCTGCGCGGCCTTCTCCAGCGTGGCCGGCGCGCCCTCCTCGGCCGCCCCCAGGGTCAGGAAGATCTGCCGGGCCATGACGTTGTTGCTGAACTTGTTCATCGCCCGGATCACGTCCGCGAGCGGCGGCGAGCGGAAGGTCAGGCGCAGCGCGGCATCGGCGGGCACCGCGCCGCGGCGCACGGTGCCGTCGATCGCCCCGCCCGACTGCGTCCAGAGTTCCCGGAAGATCTGGTAGATATAGTCGTCTTTCGGCAGCACGCTCAAGTTGACCGCCGCAGGGCCGCAACGCAGCGGATAGCGTCCCGCAAGACGCACGCTCGGGTGCTCCGGCGTGCCGCCCACCCGGGCGGAAATCCCATCCTCCCAATCCCCGCAGGGTCCGGAAGCCAGGGTCATGGCGCACGCGATGCGCAACCGGCGCCCCCCCGGATCGGCTTGCACGCTGACCCGCCCCTCTTGCGCGTCAGGCAGGAACCTGAACACGGTGTCGTTGAAATTGAACAGCAGCGCGCTCGGCGTCACATTATAGGGACGCAGGGGATGCCCATCGAAGGCCCCCGGGTCCCCGGGCGGCAGCGCGAAGTCGCTGTCGTCGAGCACCAGGTCGCCGCGAATCTCGCGCACCCCGGCGAGCCGCAACCGATGGATGAGGAGCCAGATGCGCTGCAAGGTGAGGTCGGGATCGCCATACCCCTTGAGGTACAGGTTGCCGGGAACGACACCGTTCACCACGCCCGGATCCGTGTACACCTCGGTCTTCCAGGTGTATGCCGGCCCCAGCAGCGAGAGCGCGGCGTAGGTCGTGACGAGCTTCAGGGTCGAGGCCGGCGCCAGCGCGGCATCCGCGTCCAGGGCCACGGCAGGGCGGTGTCGGGCCAAGTCCCGCACATACAGCCCGACGCGTGCGCCGTTCTGCCTTTCTGCCGCGAGCAACGCGCGCACGTCGGGAGGAAGCCGCGCGGGAGCGGCCAGGGCAAGGCTCGCCACGGACAGCAGGGCCAGTCCCAGGGCACAAACGACTCGGGTGGGGACGCGCCGCGGGCGAGGGCTAACG
Source organism: Pseudomonadota bacterium (assembly GCA_021817985.1). Taxonomy (GTDB): domain Bacteria; phylum Pseudomonadota; class Gammaproteobacteria; order Burkholderiales; family JAKAFK01; genus JAKAFK01. The sequence goes on from JAKAFK010000026.1 coordinate 24,087, forward strand.
GGGAGTGCCGCCCAGGGTTTGGGTGTACCAGCGCATGGCCTTCTCGAGTCCTTGCTCGATCGGGTCGCTCGGCTCATAGCCCAGCAGGCGGCCTGCCTTGGAAATATCCGCCAGCGAATGGCGGACATCGCCCGCACGGAAGTCACGGTGAATCGGCTCGACGTCTTTGAGATGCGGATATTCTAGCGCGAGCCGCGCGCGAATCATATGGAAAAGCGCGTTGAGGCTGGTGCGTTCGCCCACCGCCACATTGTAGACCTGGTCCCAGGCCGCCTCGTTTTCCGCGGTCGCCGCGAGCAGATTGGCCTGCACCGCGTTGTCGATATAGCAGAAATCACGGCTCGTCTCGCCATCGCCGTTGATATGCGCGGGCTCCCCTCTCAAGAGCCCCGCGATCCATCTGGGAATCACCGCCGCATAGGCACCCTCGGGATCCTGCCGCCGGCCAAAGATGTTGAAATAGCGAAGCCCGATGCTCCTGAATCCATAGCAGCGGGCGAACACGCCGGCATAAAGCTCGTTCACGTACTTGGTCACGGCATACGGCGACAGGGGCGCTCCGATGCATTCTTCGACCTTCGGAAGGCCGGGGTGGTCCCCGTAGGTCGAGCTGGAGGCGGCGTAGACGAACCCCTTGACGCCCGCATCGCGGGCGGCGACCAGCATGTTGAGAAAGCCCGTGATGTTGCATGCGTTCGTCGTCAGCGGATCTTCCAGGGAGCGCGGCACGCTTCCGAGCGCCGCCTGGTGCAGCACGAAGTCCGCTCCGGCGCACGCCTGGCGGCATTGGGCCAGATCGCGGATGTCGCCCTCGATGAGGTGAAAATTCTGCCACTGCCCGTCCCCCACCAGGCTTTGCACCTCTTCGAGGTTATGCCGAAAGCCGGTGGAGAAATTGTCGAGGCCGACGACCGTCTGGTCGAGGGCCAGGAGGGCCTCCAGCAGGTTGGAGCCAATGAAGCCGGCGACGCCGGTGATCAGCCAGACGCGAGGACTCGCCCGCAAGCCGGCCTTAAGCGCCTCGAACCGAGTCATGATCGTCGCCCCCGCTTGCGGCCTTCGAGGGTGCTTATAGCCGCCACAGCGAAATGCCCGTCCCCTCGAACAAATTGGGCGCAAACTGCGCCTTCACATCCATGAAGCATCCCTGAGGCTTGAGCTTGCTCAAGTAATCGCCCACCGGCCGTTCCAGGAACGTCTGGTGCGCGACGGCGGCCACGATCGCGTCGGCCACCGGGAGCTTGTCCCAGCAGGCCAGATCGAGCCCGTACTCATGATGCGCCTCCTGCGCATCGGGGACCGGATCGTGCACGAAGACCTCGATCCCATAGGTCTGCAGTTCGCGCACGACATCGATGACCCGCGAATTGCGCAGATCCGGCACATTCTCCTTGAACGTCAGCCCCAGCACGATCACCTTCGCCCCCTTGACCGGACTGCCCTGGCGGATCATCTCCTTGACCGTCTGTTCGGCCACGAAGTGCCCCATCCCGTCGTTGATCCGCCGTCCCGCCAGAATCACCTGGGGATGGTAGCCCAGCATGTCCGCCTTGTAGGTGAGGTAGTAGGGATCCACGCCGATGCAGTGGCCGCCCACCAGTCCGGGACGGAAGGGCAGAAAGTTCCATTTGGTGCCCGCCGCCTCCAGCACTTCCAGCGTATCGATGCCCAGCCGGTGGAAGAGGAGCGCCAACTCGTTCATGAGGGCAATGTTGAGGTCCCGCTGGGTGTTCTCGATCACCTTGGCCGCTTCCGCGACCCGGATGCTCGACGCCCGGTGCACGCCGGCGGTGATGACCGACTCGTAGAGCTTCGCCACCTGGTCGAGCGTCTGGCCATCGTCGCCGGAAACGACCTTGCGGATACGCGTCAGGGTATGTTCCTTGTCCCCGGGGTTGATGCGCTCCGGCGAATAGCCCACGTGGAAGTCCTGCTTCCAGCGCAGTCCCGAGTGCTGCTCGATCACCGGCACGCAGACTTCCTCCGTGGCCCCCGGATAGACGGTGGACTCGAAAATCACCACCGCGCCCCGCTTCATGTGCTGCCCGACCGTCTTCGATGCGGAGACGAGCGGTGTGAAGTCCGGCTGGTGCGCCTGATCGACCGGCGTCGGCACGGCCACCACCAGATAATCCGCCTGCGCGAGCATGGCGGCATCGGTGGTGCACTGAAGGCGCTCCGCCGCGCGCAAGGCCTCGCTCGAGACCTCCCCGGTCGGATCGCTGAAGCGCCGGTAGGCCGCCACTTTCTGCTCGGACAAGTCGAAGCCGATCGTGTGGTAATGCTTTCCGAATTCCACCGCCAGCGGCAGGCCCACATAGCCCAGCCCGATGACTGCAACTGTACTCAATTGATTCTCCCAATGTTGTTCGGCCGAGGCCCCGAGGGCCCGCAAGGCCGGACCCGACTCCCCCGGTATAGCACGGGAACCCGCTTGCCGCTCCGCCCGAGAGCGCGGGTCAAATCCCGTATTCGGCTTCGCGCACGGGCACCTCGACCTTCCAGCCCAGGTCCGTCCGCACCTTGTCGGCGAAGGCCATGGCCGTGCCTTCTTCGCCGTGGATCACAAACGTCTGCCTCGGAGGTGCCGCGAACTGCTTGAGCCACCCGAGCAGCGCCGCCTGGTCCGCGTGCGCGGACAGTCCGCCGACGGTATAGATGTCGGCCCGCACGGGGATTTCCTCCCTGAAGATGCGCACGACCTTGGCGCCTTCCACGATGCGCCTGCCCAACGTCCCCACCGCCTGAAAGCCGGTGAACAAGACGGAACATTCCGGCCGCCCGAGATTGTAGCGCAGGTGGTGCTTGATCCGCCCGGCATCGCACATCCCGCTCGCGGAAATGATGACCGCCCCGCCGCGAATGTCGTTCAAGGCAATGGATTCTTCGACCTCCTGCACGAAGTGGATGCGCGGTCGCCCACGCGTCGCCTGGCCCCATTCCACCAACTGGCGCCCCTCGCGGTCGAGGAGCTCGAAGTGCCGCAGGACAATCTCGGTGGCGGCGACCGCCATGGGCGAATCGACATAGATCGGAAAATCGTCCCTGATCTTGCCCTGATGGATGAGGGCGGTGAGCAGATACAGGATGTCCTGCGTACGCCCCACGGCAAAGGACGGAATGATGAGATTGCCGCCCTTGCGGTGCAAGGTGTCGTTGACCGCCAGCGCGAGTTCGTCCAGCGTCTCGCCCATGCCCTTGTGCAGACGGTTGCCGTAAGTCGATTCGACGAGCAGGACGTCGGCGGCTTCGATCGGCGTGGGATCCTTGACGATCGGATGGCCCGGTTGCCCCAGGTCGCCCGAGAACACGAGCTTGGTCGTGCGGCCGCCTTCGGTCACCCACAGCTCGATGATGGCGGAACCGAGAATATGCCCGGCATCCTGGAAGCGCGCGCGGATCGACGGCTGGGGATGAACGTCTTCGCCATAATCGACCGTCTTCAGGCGCCGCAAGCTCGCCTGCGCCTGCGCCACCGTATAAAGCGGCGCCGTCTCGTAGCGCAGCCGCCGGCGGAACCGGCGCCGCTCGAGGTTCACGTGCTCCGCCTCCTTCTCCTGGATGTGCGCGCTGTCCGGCAGCATGACGGCCAACAGTTCGGCCGTGGCATGCGTCGTGTAGATCGGGCCCTCGAAGCCTTGCGCCACGAGCCGCGGCAGCAGGCCGGAATGGTCGATGTGGGCATGCGTGAGCAGCACGAACTCGATATCGCGCGGATCGAAGTCGAAGGCCTTCTGGTTCTTCTGGGTGGCCTCGCGCCCGCCTTGGAACATGCCGCAATCGACCAGGAAACGCGTGCCTTCCGTTTGCACGAGATAACACGATCCCGTGACCTCGCGCGCTGCCCCCATGAACTTGAGCTTCATCGCCATCCTCCCTTGCGCAACCCGTCCGACCCCGCGCGACGGGCCACTCACAACGCCGGCCCGCAAGCGGCCGCCCCCATGGAGATTCTGCGGGGCGACGCAGGATTTGTCGAGCACAATCCCGCCTGCGGCCGGCCTCAAAGCGCCTGCAGCACCCCCCAAAGGCCGTCGGCCAGGAAGTCCATCTCCGGCTCGCAGATCACATACGGGGGCATCAGATAGATCGTCTGCCCGATCGGACGCAACAGCACATGGCGGCGCAGGCCCTCCTCGTGCACGCGCAAGGGCGAGGCGCCCCCGTCGGCGAGCTCGAACGCCCAGATCATGCCCAGGTGGCGCAGGTTCCTGACGCGCGGATCGCCTTCCAGGGGGGCGAGCCGCGCGCTCAGGTAATCCGCCTTCTGCCGGTTGGCGTCGAGCACCCCATCCTGTTCGAAGATGTCGAGGCTCGCTAAGGCGGCGCGGCAGGCCAGCGCATTGCCGGTATAGGAGTGCGAGTGCAGGAAGCCGCGGCTCGTCTCGTCGTGGTAGAAGGCGGCGAACACGGGATCGGTGGTCATCACGACGGCGAGCGGGAGGTAGCCGCCGGTGATCCCCTTGGAAAGACACAGAAAGTCCGGGCGGATGCCCGCCTGCTCGCAGGCGAAGAAGGTTCCTGTCCGCCCGAACCCGACCGCAATCTCGTCGGCGATGAGATGAACGTCGAACCGGTCGCAGATTTCTCGCGCGCGCCTCAAGTAGTGGGCATCGTACATGCCCATGCCGCCGGCGCACTGGACCAGCGGCTCCACGATGAACGCCGCGACGCGCTGATGATGCACAGCCAGATACGCCTCCAGCGCCTGGGCCGCGCGTTCGGCCACCGCACGCGCACTCTCTCCTGGCGCACCGTTGCGCGCGTCCGGGCTCGGCACCTGGGCCGCCTCGCGCAAGAGCGGCGCATAGGTATCCTTGAACAGCGCCACATCCGTGACGGACAGGGCGCCTAGCGTTTCGCCGTGGTAGCTGTTCGCGAGGCTGAGGAACGACGTCTTCCCAGGCCTACCCTGGTTGCGCCAGAAGTGGAAACTCATCTTGAGCGCAATTTCGGTGGCGGAAGCGCCATCCGAACCGTAAAAGCAGTGGCCCAGCCCGCGCGGGGCGAGTGCGGCGAGCCGCTCCGACAGCCGCACGACCGGCTCGTGCGTGAAGCCCGCGAGCATGACGTGCTCCAGCCGTTCCAGTTGGTCGCGCAACGCCTCGTTGATGCGCGCGTTGCAATGGCCGAAGAGGTTGACCCACCAGGAACTGATGGCGTCCAGGTACCGATGGCCCTCGAAGTCGTACAGCCACACCCCGGCGCCGTGCGAGATCGGCACCGGAGGCCATTGCTCGTGCTGCTTCATTTGGGTGCATGGATGCCAGACCGCCCCCAGGGTCCTTTGCAGCCATTCCGAATTGCTCATGCTCGGGGTCCTTGCGTCTGCTGACCCGCCCATTCTAAATTAGAAGGCCATGCCGGCACAGGCCCGGGACCCGGCGAACGCCATACGAAATAGAGGGACGCCGCAGCCCCGACTCGTTGGGGGCTCTGCACGGTCAGCGAGTTGGGCTCACACGCCCAGTCGCCCGCCTGGTCACCAGCAGATAGACGATCGGGAGGATGCCCACGGTATTGAGGGCCAACATGCAGATAAACCAGAGGGTCTGGCCTCGTCTCGCGGCTCGCCAGAGCCCGAGGCCCTTCCAGACGAGGTCCCAGACAATGGCCAGCGGGAGCCAAACGATCATCCAATGGGGAAGGTTGGGCACGATTGACATGGACCTCTCTCCTTTGCCGTCTCACCCTCGCTCAGCAGCCGGCATCACACGCCCTGCGCCAAAGCCGGCGTCGTGGCAGCATACCCGAACGCCCGCGGGGAGCCCGGACGAGACAGTCAATACTGGCGTCGATGCGGCGGGCGCCCCGGCCCGGATCGCAGGCGCTCGCCTCGGAGATCGAGCAGCGCCCCTGCCGCGCAAACCCACCGCATGTGCAGCATCGCCAGGCCCCTTGGGGCGCCATGGGGCGATGCCGGACTGGCTACGCGATCCGGGAAGGCGCACTGATGAACAGGGCCTGCGGAGTGCGTCACCCTTGTCACCAATAGTGCCTGTGCCGCTCTTCGTGGCGCTGCCAGCGCAGGGGCCGCGGATTCGGCACGGGGCCGACATACCGCTTGTAAGCTTGAATCCAGTTCGTGGCGATCGCATGCTGTGCTTGGCGCAACCCCAGGACACCGTCGCACACCAGGCGATGCAATCTCCCCTCAAGCCTGTCCTTGGCATACGAGCCCCACCCGCCCTGCACATCATGCGGCTCTGGCCAGAGGTTGAGGGGACTGGTGGGGCTGCCTCCCAGTTCAAGGCTGATCAGGTGGTCTTCTTCGAATTCTCCCAAACGGTAGCGGCGGCCATAATAAGCAAGGACTTGGTGCCACTTCAGGCGTTCGGTGTATCGCTCCGGCGGCCTTACGCTCGCGGTATAGCCCCCCCTTCGGCAGATCGTCTCGTGCAGGCTGTACGGGGTGACGCGCGGGTCGATCGCGCCGGGCGTCATGCGAGGGTCTGGCAGTGCATCGGCGAGCGGGAAAGTGCGCTGGTGGTACGAATATCCCCACGCCTGCGTCATGGGGGACAGCAGGAGGCACAGCAGACAGAGCAGCTCACGCATGGCGGTTGTCCCTATCGGTTTCGCTGCAGTCACACAGGCTCAAGCAGGCTCCGCCATCATCTGATGCACGGCGCCCGGCGCCTCGCGTTCTGTGAAACACCGACGTCCCCCGCCTGGTAACGATATCACGTCTCTACGGCCCGGCACTGCCGCGAGGAAGGCGCTCGATCGTCCCGCAGGGTCCTTCGTCGATCGTAGTCGTCGCCCGAACCTGGGCCACGACGGAGGACATCTCGCCGCACGGAAACAGAAGCTCACCGGGCCGCGCAAACTGCAGCCCATCCGCTTCAGCGGATCGGGCGTGTCACTCAGGCGACATCGCTCAAACAGCGTCGCCCCTGCGGGGCCGGCGCTTTGGCCGTGGCACCGCGAACGGCGCGAGTCGATGTTTCGCTTCGGCTGCGGCCGCTTGTCGCACGGCCGGATCCCGCGCGCACGTTCGCGTTCCGATTGCCCGCCGGGCGTTGCACGATCGGCATCGCCCGAACCGATGGATCCGGCTCATAGCCCGGAATCACGCCTTTCGGAATCTCCCGCTTGAGCATCCTTTCGATATCGGCAAGCAGCTTGTGCTCGTCCATGCAGACCAGCGAAATGGCATCGCCCTCGTTGCCGGCCCGCCCGGTGCGGCCGATGCGATGCACATAGTCCTCGGGGACGTTGGGCAACTCGAAGTTCACCACGTGCGGGAGCTGATCGATGTCCAGCCCTCGCGCCGCAATGTCGGTCGCGACCAACACGCGCACGGCGCCCTGCTTGAAGTCGCTCAGCGCGCGGGTGCGTGCCCCCTGACTCTTGTTGCCGTGAATCGCAGCGGCACGGATGCCGTCGCGCTCCAGCTGCTCGGCAAGACGGTTGGCGCCGTGCTTGGTGCGCGTGAACACCAGCACCTGCTTCCAATTGCGGGAGCCGATCAGGAACGAGAGAAGCTCGCGCTTGCGCTCGCGGTCGACAAAATGAACGCTCTGCGCCACCCGCTCGGATGCGGTATTGCGACGGGCCACTTCGATCAACGCGGGCGAATTCAGCAGGCCATCGGCGAGCTTCTTGATTTCATCGGAAAAGGTCGCCGAAAAAAGCAGATTCTGCCGCGTCTTGGGCAGAACGGCCAATATTCTTCGGATATCGCGAATGAATCCCATGTCGAGCATGCGGTCGGCTTCGTCGAGCACCAGGACTTCGACGTGAGACAAGTCCGCGGTCTTCTGGCCCACGTGGTCGAGCAGGCGGCCCGGCGTTGCGACGAGAATGTCCACGCCGTTTCGCAGCTTCTCGATCTGCGGCTTGATATTGACGCCGCCGAAGATGACCGCCGAACGCACGGGCATGTGCTTTCCGTAGGTGGCGACGCTCTCGCCCACCTGGGCGGCCAGTTCGCGCGTGGGCGTCAGAATCAGGGCGCGGATGGTGCGCCGCGCCCCCTTGTGGGCATCGGCCTTCAAAAGCTGCAACAGCGGCAACGTGAACGCGGCGGTCTTGCCGGTGCCGGTTTGCGCGCCGGCCATGATGTCGCGTTTTTCCAGGATCGGGGGAATGGCCTGGCGTTGTATGGGCGTGGGGTCTGCATAGCCTTTTTCAGCGACCGCACGCAGCAATTCGGCCGACAGGCCGAGCGTATCGAATGACATATGGAACTGCTCCGAAACCGGCCTGTCCGAGGCTCACGCCTTGGGTCGGTATAGGCGGGGTATATTGTTGAATTCGAGGCTAGCCGGTGGAGGATGACCGCGAAGAGGTCAGGCGGCATACCGAAATGCGCCAGAACGATGCACAAGGATAACAGATTGCCCGCCCGAAAGCTCTAACCGTCTGGCCCGTATGTCTTGTGGGCCGCAAAGGTTGCTCTCCGATGGCGTTTGGAAATAGTGCTGGTGTTCCCTCCACGACTGGCATATAGTGACGCCTGCGGCAGATTTCAAGTCGGCAGTTTCAGCGGTTCCCTCCGGTTACTTCCCGAATCAACTCCCCAGGACCTGCACGCACAACGCGATTCCGATCTCAATCTTCAAAGGCACACATTCATGGCTACAGGCACTGTCAAGTGGTTCAACGACTCCAAGGGCTTCGGTTTCATCACGCAGGACAATGGCGGTGCCGATGTGTTCGTGCACTTTAGCGCCATTCAAGGGTCGGGCTTCAAGACCCTGACCGAAGGCCAGCCCGTCGCGTTCGACGTGGAAAACGGACCCAAGGGCCTGCAGGCCGCCAACGTCGTTCCCGCCTAGCCCCACATCACGACAGGCCTCGACGCCCGATGCGTCCCGAGAAACCGGCATGCGGTGAGAACGGGGCTCCGTAGCACGGGGAGACCACGCATTGGCCCATGCTTGCCGGTCCTTCCCGCAGATCAACCGCTAGCGCAACCTCCCGCAACAGCCGTCCGGGGCCGCTTATTCACAACCGGGGATCGAATCATGAAAACCCTCTTCGTCAGCAACATCCCGCCGCTCGCCACAGAGACCGATATCAAGGCACTCTTCTCCGCCTACGGTACGGTACGCAAGTTGGAAATGCCCCGCGACATTTTTTCGGGCCGATGCAAAGGCTTCGCCCTCATCGACATGGAAGGGCATGAGGCCCGCGCCGCCGCCGCGGGCTTGGATGGCAAGTCGTTCATGGATGCCCAGCTGAGAGTCCGCGACGAAAAACCGGCTCAAAAGGGCAAGGGACGCCGCAGGTAGCCCGCGGAAAGAGCGGGAGGACATCCCCCCGCGCAACGATACGGCCACCTCATCCCCCGCGTCTTGAGCGCGATGCTGCCCGGCCTCACGCACCCGCGGTCCTGAAATGCTGTATAGTGCTGGAATAGGGGCCTGATGCCTCGCCATCGGTTCCCGGGCCCTTCAGGGTCATTTCCGTGTCGTTTCCTTCCAGCCCTGGTGCCCTCCCTGCCGAGCACCGCGCTGCAACGCTTGGCATTGGGCTTCATTTTTCCACGCGATGGCCTGCCCTGTCGTGTCACCGGCCCGTCGTGGTCTGCGCTACCGAGGCTATCGAAATGGCTAAAGAGGAATTGATCGAGATGGAGGGCGTCGTCACCGAGGTCCTGCCGGCCACGCGCTTCCGAGTGAGGCTGGACAATGGCGTCAATGTGTTGGCGTACGCATCGGGAAAGATGAGGGCGCATCGGATCCGCATCCTGGCAGGCGATAAGGTGACGCTCGAAATATCCCCCTATGACGTGTCGAAAGCGCGCATACGGTTCCGACATAAGGACGAACGTTCGTTCGTTCCAGCGGCACGCCCAAACGCCACTCGGCGCTGAGCTGTTTCAATTTCGGGGCTGCGGCCCCGCTCTTTCAATCAGGTGTTTCCAGTCAGAGGAGTGTTTTCCAAAGTGAGCAAGAAATTATATGTCGGCAACCTCAGCTACGAAGTGACGGGCGAGGACCTTCAGGCGCTGTTCGCCAACTACGGAGAAGTGCAGTCCGCGCAAGTGATCACTGACCGTGCGACAGGGCAATCGAAGGGCTTCGGGTTCGTCGAGATGAGCAACGGGCAAGAAGCACAGACCGCGATCTCCGCGCTGAACGGCAAGGAGCTCAAAGGGCGGAACCTCAACGTGAACGAGGCGCGACCCCAAGCAGACAGTGGGAGAGGCGGCGGATCCGGAGGCCCGCGTCGGGACGGATACGGACGCGGAGGCGGGGGAGGCGGACGCCGATATTGATCGGCCGCCCAAGGACCTCGAGAAGAAGGCCCGTGTCCACCGTTTTGCCCGCGCCGACCCTGCCGTCGGCCGCATTGACGGGGGCACGGCCCGTGGCGGGATCGCGCGCCGGCCGGCGGCCGTTGCCCACCGGCTTGCGTCTTCCATAAGGGAGTCTTGCGCTCCCCGTTTCCGCCTCATTGGCGTATGGGTCCAGTCCACTGACGAACGGGACCGGGACGCCGTCGAGGCGGCTCGAAGCGCGCCATGTCGCGCTTGGGGGAAACACGCGAGCCAAATTCAGCCTTGCGCTCGTGCCCCAGGAGAGGATTGACCCGCCTGTCGAGGCCCTCCACCGCCGGATGAGGCGCGCATGCAATTCGGCCGGTCATGCGGCGGCATGGGGGCGTGGAGTGCGCGGGTCAGCCGTGCGTGGCAATGCCGCCACCGCCCGGGATCTACTCGTCTTCCTCCCGCCAGGGGATCCACACCGTGAAAGTCGAGCCCCGGTCGACTGCGCTCTCCACGCCCACATCCCCTCCGTGTAGCTGAGTCAGCTTCTTCACCATGGCCAGTCCAAGCCCCGTCCCCTCGTAGCGGCGGGAGAGCGAGTCGTCGGCCTGGGTGAACGGCTGGAAGAGCCTGGGAATGGCCGACGGCGGAATACCGATGCCCGTATCCGTTATCTTGAGCTCCAAGTATTGCGGAAATTGCATCATCGGCACGCCCTTCCCATCGACGCGCCGCGCCGCCGCGCGGATCTCGCCGCCATTCGGGGTGAATTTCACCGCGTTCGACAGCAAATTGTAAAGGATCTGCTTGAGTTTCCGGGCGTCGCCCCACAGCCGTCCAAGCCCGCGCTGGACATCTACCGACACATGCACGCCGTGCTCGAGCGCCCGCTCGCGCACCACCATGACACTGCCTTGCATCAACGCATCGACGTCGATGGGTTCGAGGTTGAGCGTCATCTTCCCGGCCTCTATCTTGGACAGGTCGAGGATGTCGTTGATCAGGGACAGCAAGTGCTCGCTACTGGCCAAGATGTCGGTCACGAGCCCCTTCTGCTCCGGATCGAGGTCGCCGACCACTTCGTCGTTCAGGAGTTCGGAGAAGCCAATGATCGCGTTGAGCGGCGTCCGCAGCTCATGGGACATGCTCGCAAGGAAGCGGTCCTTGGCCAGATTGGCGCTCTCGAGCTCCATGTTCTTCTCCAGCAACGCCTGCTCGATGCGCCGCCGCTCCGTGACGTCGCGGATAGCGCTCGCGACGACGAAGCCCTCCTCGCTTTCGATCGGGCTCGCGGTCACTTCGATCGGGAATTCCGTGCCGTCGGCCCGCAAACCGTAGAGCTCGCGGCTCGGCCCGGAGGCGCGTGCGCGGACCGCGTCAATGAACCTCCCGCGAGCACCCGGATGGCCCGCCCGGAACCGTTCCGGCAGGAGCATCTCGATGGATCTTCCCAAGAGCCTCTCGCGCGGAAAGCCGAAGAGATGCTCCGTCTGGGCATTGACCAACGTGATCTCGCCCGCGTCGTTGAGGATGACCATGGCATCGGGCGCCATTTCAAGAAGCACGCGGAATCGACTCTCTGCCCGCCTCAGTTTCTCGCTCATGCGAATTTCTTCCGAAATGTCTTTGGAGATGAGGAGATAGCCGATCGCGCGTCCCTGCGCATCCCGTCGGGGCGTGATGACGACGCGGCTGGTGAAGCGCTCGCCGTTCTTGCGCTGGCGCTCGATGGTGCCCTCCCATTTGCCGTTCCTCATCGCGGCGGCGAGGATTTGCGTCGGCAGGCCGGCCTTCACGTCTTCGGGAACGTGGAGGATGGACGAATTTTTCTTGCCCACGACTTCTTCCGGCTCGTAGCCAAAAAGCCTGCGCGCGCCTTCGTTCCACAACAAGATGGTGCCGTCCAGCGCCTCGCCGATGATTCCATATTCCGTGGACGACTGCAGGATGCTGGTGATGAAATCGACGACGCCGGCGATATCGCCCACCATCATGGGGTCGAACATACTGGCCGCCGAGAGCGAACGCGCATAGATTTGGCTCGCCTGGGCAGCAAGATGAAGCTGCTCCTCTTCCGCCTTCTCTTTCGTGACGTCGCGACCCACGGTCAGAACGCTGACGGGGTTACCGTCCAGACCGAACTCGGGCACGACGCGAATCGCATAATAGAGTTTCTCCCCATTGGCGGCGCGAATGACCTGTTCCAGGTCTTTGACCTGTCCTGTCGCCGCGGCATCGTGGATCGCGGCATCCAGGGCAGTAAACCGTCCGTCTGGCGAGAGTTCATGCATCGAGCGCCCGAGAAATTCGTCGGCTGTGTGCCCAAATGTTCGCGCCAGTGCGGGATTGACATATAAGGCGCGACCGTCGAGATCGTGGCGGCAGATGTTGACGGGAAGATTGTCGGCAATGGTGCGGAACTTGCGCTCGCTCTCCGCCAATTCCCGAGTGGCCTCTTTGAAATCGTCAAGCGTGGCGGCAAATCGGCGGTAGTAGCGATGCATGGCCTCCGCGGAAGTGCTGATCACTATCGCAGCCAAGAGGAAGGCCGCGTTCGACAGCACGGTCTCTTTGTGAAATGCGAAGACGAACATGTGGTACGGCGGCCAGAACAGATAGGTGACGAAAAACACCCCCACCGCTGCAGAGAACAGGCCTGGCCCGAGACCGCCGATCACGGCCGAGATGGCAACCGCCGGAAAGAACGTCACATACCGAATACCCCAGTCGACAGGAGCGATCGCCAGGCGAATGGGAAGCGCCACCGTCGTCAGCGCGAACGCGTACAGGTAGCCGCGAAGCGCGTGACGCTCGGGCATGACCAGGGCCGGAAGTCGATCGAATATCCCGCGGCCTGAGGGTGGGGTAGGCATTTTGGGGCGGCTCGCAGTGTCGGAAGGCCATAACGGTGCGTCGCGATCCATACGGGCAGCGCCGGACTGAGCGCGAAAAAACCGAACGCATGTCGTTGCGTCCACGTGCCCTACTCACCCGCAGGAGTGACGATCGCCGGGATCAGGCGGCACTGGCGGAAGGGGTGGTTCCGCTCAATAACTAGGAGGCCCGCCCGCCGGGATTGGTTCCGTATGGCGCTCCCGATCCCCAAAGCGGATGGCCTTCTGACGCAGACGCAGGGAAATGGGCCCGCGGCTCACGCCCCTCCCATCCCCGGGATGAAGCCCAGGGCGATTCCCGCGGCAATGGTCAAAATCGAGCGGCCGTCACCACGGGCTGTTTGTCACAATCAGCGCGTAGGATGCGACCCGAGAAAGAATTACCCCCGCTCTTGAATTTTGTGCGTTCAGCCCCTATCATTGGCACTCGTCAAACATGAGTGCTAGTATTCAAATATTGAGGCTGTGCCGGCATCCCACGGGCATGCGCGACTGCGGCTCAGGCGCACCTCAAAAAAGGATCTCGCAGACGTGGCTGGGGGAACGCCTTTCTGCCTGAGGCGTGGCCAGGCACGTGTGTGATTATCGACCCGCGACAACCCTCTACTTACGGTAAGGAGAACAGCACAATGAAAATTCGTCCCTTGCATGACCGTGTGATCGTCAAGCGCCTGGAAGAAGAGCGCAAAACGGCTTCCGGCATCGTCATCCCCGACACGGCTGCCGAAAAGCCCGACCAAGGCGAAGTCGTCGCCGTCGGCAACGGCAAGGTCCTCGACGACGGGAAGCTCCGTGCGCTCGATCTCAAGGTGGGCGATCGCGTGCTCTTCGGCAAGTACTCGGGCCAGGCTGTCAAGGTCGAAGGCGAGGAACTGCTTGTGATGCGCGAAGAAGACATCATGGGTGTCATCGAGAAATAAATTGCGGCTCGGCGTGAGGCCGACACCAAACTTCTTAAGTATCCAGGAGATTAGAGATGGCAGCAAAAGACGTGAAATTTCACGACGCAGCCCGCACGAAGATGATCGCGGGCGTCAACATCCTCGCCGACGCAGTCAAAGTGACGCTGGGCCCGAAGGGCCGCAATGTCGTGCTCGACCGGTCCTTCGGTGCCCCCACGATCACCAAGGACGGCGTGTCCGTGGCCAAGGAAATCGAACTCAAGGACAAGTTCGAGAACATGGGCGCCCAGATGGTCAAGGAAGTGGCGAGCAAGACCAGCGATGTGGCCGGTGACGGCACCACCACCGCCACCGTGCTCGCGCAAGCGATTCTCAAGGAAGGGATGAAGTTCGTCGCCGCCGGCATGAACCCCATGGATCTCAAGCGCGGGATCGACAAGGCCGTGACCGCTTCGGTCGAAGAGCTGAAGAAGCTTTCCAAGCCGTGCACGACCAACAAGGAGATCGCCCAAGTAGGCGCCATCTCCGCCAACTCCGACCAGTCCATCGGCGACATCATCGCCGAGGCCATGGAAAAAGTCGGCAAGGAAGGCGTCATCACGGTCGAAGACGGCTCCGGCCTGGAAAACGAGCTGGATGTCGTCGAGGGCATGCAATTCGACCGCGGCTACCTGTCCCCCTACTTCATCAACAACCCCGACAAACAGATTGCCGCGCTGGAGAACCCCTTCGTCCTCCTGCACGACAAGAAGATCTCCAACATCCGTGATCTGCTGCCGGTTCTCGAGCAGGTCGCCAAGGCCGGCCGGCCGCTCCTCATCATCGCCGAAGATGTCGACGGGGAAGCGCTGGCCACGCTGGTGGTCAACAACATCCGCGGCATCCTCAAGACCTGTGCCGTGAAGGCCCCTGGCTTCGGTGACCGCCGCAAGGCCATGCTCGAAGACATCGCGATCCTCACCGGCGGCACCGTGATCGCCGAAGAAGTGGGCCTTACCCTCGAGAAGGCGACGCTCGCCGACCTCGGTCAAGCCAAGCGCATCGAAGTGGGCAAGGAAAACACCACGATCATCGACGGCGCAGGCGATGCCAAGAACATCGAAGGTCGGGTCAAGCAGATCCGCAAGCAGATCGAAGACGCCACCAGCGACTACGATCGCGAGAAGCTGCAAGAGCGCGTGGCGAAACTCGCCGGCGGCGTCGCCGTCATCAAGGTCGGTGCCGCGACCGAAGTCGAAATGAAGGAAAAGAAGGCCCGTGTCGAAGATGCCCTGCATGCGACCCGTGCGGCGGTCGAGGAAGGCATCGTCGCCGGCGGCGGCGTGGCGCTGATGCGCGCCCGTGTAGGCCTCAACGCGCTCAAGGGCAGCAACCCCGACCAGGACGCCGGCATCAAGATCGTGCTGCGCGCCATGGAAGAACCCCTGCGCCAGATCGTCGCCAACGCCGGCGACGAGCCCTCGGTGGTGGTCAACCGCGTGGTCGAGGGCAAGGGCAACTTCGGCTACAATGCGGCCACTTCCGAATATGGCGACTTGGTGGAGATGGGCGTGCTGGATCCGACCAAGGTCACGCGCTATGCCCTGCAAAACGCCGCCTCGGTCGCCGGCCTCATGCTGACCACCGATGCCATGGTCGCGGAACTGCCTGAAGAGAAGGCACCCGCGCCCGGCGCCGGCGGCATGGGCGGGATGGGCGGCATGGACATGATGTAATGTCCCGCTGACCTGGGCCATACCCTTAAGACCCCGCGCTTGTCGCGGGGTTTTTTCTTTGGTGCGCGCCATTTGCTCCGTGTTGCCCTCCCTCTGTGTCAGCAGAGTTGTCCGCCCCCTCCTGTCACCCTTTAAGCGTCGTCAGAGGGCGGAATGGAGTCGATACGTGAGGTATCCGGCAGAACGGAAAGAGGCGGTGCTGAAGAAGATGCTACCTGGATCCGGTCCACACCAGACCGATTCCCCGCGAGCGGCTTGGCTTTCCCCGAGATTCGGCCCGTCCGCTCGCTGCCCCCCGATGGCCATCACGCTGATCTTCCCCGGATCCACGTTGGCGTTTTGGCAGGCAGTTTGCGCGCGAACAAAGAAGCACCGTCTTCATGCCGCCACCGTTGCCGCGCGGTTAAAATGGGATGAAACTCAGACCGAATTCGGTTACAATGCTGCCTTTCCTCATGTGCCGTATTTCTGCACATAAGGCCCGTGCGCACCCAGAATGTGCAGGCGGGGTCTGAAAAAACAATTCAGTATCAATGGCCAAGTAGCTCAGTCGGTAGAGCAGAGGACTGAAAATCCTTGTGTCGGTGGTTCGATTCCGCCCTTGGCCACCATTAACATCAATGACTTAGCCTAGCAAACGAAGCTAGGCTTTTTCATTTCTGGCACCCGTGTAGGCGTGGTGTAGGAAAAATTCGGAAATCCTGGGTATCGGAGTCTTGTGGGTGAGTGGTCACGAATGGCACTGTCGCCCCATCCTCATCGTTGTGGTCCTTAACAACAAAAAAGGGAGGAAATATGAAACGCTTGTCGCTGTTATCGGTTCTGGCGCTCGGAGCGTGCGCCACAGCCAACCAAACGTATGGGCCGAGCGGGCAGCGCGCGTACGTTATCAATTGCTCGGGCGCTGCGCTTAACTGGGGAATGTGCCAGACGAAAGCTGGTTCGCTTTGTGGAACTCGGGGCTATGACGTTGTGGCCATCAATGGCGAATCCAACCCGACGGTGCTTGCCAATCCCTACGCCCTCTATGCTGTCCCAATCGTCAACCGAACGATGGAAGTCGCCTGCAAGGCCCAGCGATAGTCGTTAGTTCTGGGGTGCAAACAAAAACCTGGCTCGATGACCGGGCACTTATCCCCTTCACACCCGCTTGAGCATTTGCCGGTGTTGGCGCAGCAGGGCACGTATCGCCTTCATGCCCGCGTCCGTTCGTCGTACAGGCCGTGCAGCAAGGCATTTTGCGATGAACGCGCCTTGCCTTCCTCAGTCCTCGGCCCTGTGGACTTTCCCCACGGCCTCCATCGCTGTATCGCCTCCCGCTGGCGCTGCCTGCGCCCCGGGGACCATCCGTTCTTGCTGCTCATGACGTCCATCCTCCAATAGTTCGTTTGAATAATTCGCTAAGCCTTCCGCGTGCGCGCGAGGCACTGTGCCGTTGTTAACTTGCTGCTGCTGCGCAATGTTGGCTTGCTTGACGAAGGCCACGGCGCGCGGATTCTTGGCCTCCACGATGGTTTGAAGCGTTGCCCGGCACTGGGCCTGCGCCTTGAGCGCCAGCGCCAGGTGAGCCTGATATTGCGGCAAACTGTCTTGCGCCATGCCTCGATGCAGAAGCACTGTAAACAGCGTTTCAAGGGCTTTCGCCTGCATGAATAGCATCGTGTCTATGGGGCGCAGGTCGCCGTCCTTGCCTTTGACGGCTTCAAGGGGTTTCTTCGGCTTAGCCATTTATGCCCCCTGTTCCGCGTTGCGCGAGCCATCGGTTGATCTTGCGGCGGTCGCGCTCCGTAAGCGAGTAGACGCCTCGCCTGATACGTTCCCCGTCGCGGTCGAAGTCCTCCACGCGCATGCAAGGGATTTCGAGCCCACGACGCCGAAGCTCTGCCACCAGATCCGGGCCGTTGGAGCAGCCGGCGGCGCGATCCAGATGTTCTCGGGGCATGGGGCGGCGTTGTAAGGCAGCGATTGCGCGCAAGTGTCGCGGGTTATCTGTTCCGGCGAACCTGCTATACTCTGGCCTGATGTTCTCGCGCCCGCCCCCGTCCCCACGGTTGTCAGCGGGCGCAATCATTTGGCGGCCTCCCCGTTGAGAACGGCAGCAATCGCAGCCACGGGCCACAAGAGACGGCCAGCGCCCGGCGCCTTTACGGGGCGGATTCCGAAGCATGCCCCTTGTTCGCAGTGATTCTTGCGGGCGGTTTGCGACGAGATAGTGAAGACTCGTGCAAAGTCCACGGTAGGGATGAAATCGCGGCCAGCAGCGATTTCGGCAAGGCCAGGTGGGATGGTAAGCGTAGGCATGTTATGCACTCCATAGAAACCCGTTTGCACGGTATGGAATGCAATTCAAAATGGCCCGATGGTATGGCCCGCAAGTATGGCCCTATGGCCCAGTGTGGGCCATTATTTCTTCCAGGCCATTTTCTTGGAATCAAGGCATCGCTGCCACGCCTTCTTGAATACGGCCTCCGTGAAGCGCAGGCATGATGCACTCCACGTCGGGGGGTAATGGCTTGTGCGGGTCGCGCTTTAGAAGCTCGATAACATCAATGGGTTTGCCGGGGTGGTCCGGGTCCGGTACATGGTGCGGCATGGCATCCCTTTCCGATGCGCCCTTCAAGATGGGAGCCACGGCGTCCGGGTGAAAGGTTCCCGGTTTTCGGCCCGCGAAGCCTAGCCGTGGCGTAATCGGTCAGGCCGCCATTCTATCCAGGGGCTTGATTTTCGGCCTTGGCTGCTGCTCGGCCTGCCACATGTCCCATTGCGTTTGCAAACGCAATGG
>JAKAFK010000099.1 GCA_021817985.1 Pseudomonadota bacterium
ATCACGGCGCAGCACCGCTTGGTTGAAGTTACGGAACCTAGCCCAGCGTAGTGAAGACCTTTAGGGGTGAGGTCATGTAAATTCAACAGGTTAACGTCAAGCACACCCTCGAATGGGTAAAGATGGGTTAGCAGCCGATCTGTTCCCATCCTGATCCGACAGCAACCACTGCCAAAGCCGACGCCTGGAAACCTCTGGTTGGGTCATCTATTTAGCGCCTCGGGTTCTCTCAGGGGAAGTTTTGAAAGGATCGCTTGGCACCCCGCAATAATGGGCGGAAGGTACGATTGGTCAATGTCGTCTGTGTAGCTATGGGTTTCAGTCATGTGATCTGGGGTAATAGATATCTTTACTCGTATATGCCCACCTGTTTGCGCCAAAAGTTCTACTCCGAGATACGGTTCGATGCACTGCAGCGCGGCTTGGCCTTGGAGTGTTTTATAAAGATTCTCCGTTTCCCGAAGAAGGCCAGCAATTTCTCCCAAGTGAACAATGGAGCCATCTGTACGAACAGAAGAATTTGGATACAAGCAATAGGCTGTGACTCTTAGCCAATTGCCATCCCAGTAGTCCTCGGATTGAGGAAACTCGCGGCCATGTACCCATAGATGAAGGCCCGCAATTTTGAGATCGGGTTCGCCTAGTGCCTCAAGTTCCCGAGCGTTCATGCTCGTGACGCCCAACGTCTGAATTCAGCGGACGACAAAAGCGCAGCTTTTGACGGTCCGCTGGAATGACGGGTTGGGCACATTTCTAATACGAGCGGATGAGGATGCCCCATTTACCTTGGCGATTGACGGCAACCCATATATTTCTATGTTCACTGAGCACTGCTCCCGTAGTGTTGCGGCGCGTGTATTTCACTAGGAAGTGAACCTTCTCCGGGGCGGTTAGCACTGGTTCGACCGACTCGTACATCGTACAGGCCCAACCTGATGATTTCAGCTGGACAAACAGATCTTGCGGGTGCTGCCCGGGGACTTGCCATATAACGCATTCCGCGCTCGAGCACAGGATATGCGGGAAGTGGAGCTCGTGATCCATTGCGATTGGATCGCAAGCATTGAAGGCGGCGGTGAATCGAACGAGGCATTCCTTGGCGGCTTCGATTTCGGCCGAGGAAGCACGGATTTCATTTGCGCCCACGAACTGCAGGAATTGGCTCATAGTGAAGGAGGCGTCCAACAGTTAATATAGAGACCCATGGGTCCGGACATTTTTTAATAAAGAGACAGGCATTTAGTGAGTCTATCATCTTGATTGTTATGTAGATGTTACTCCGGTTGTCTCTTTATTACGTTATGCAAAAGGAGACGGAGGGTGTCCGGATTATGCGCCCTTTTCTTTGCGGCCATAGGAGTACCTCTATGTCCTGACGTTCTATCAGCGGCTGCTTTGGTTAGTGAGGCAGACGTGATCCAGGATGTCTCGTCCGACCACTTCTTGACCGATAACGGAAGTCACGCCGTTGTACCGCGATCGGCAGCTCAAGGTTCCGTGCTGCCGAATGCGATGATCCAGAAAGCGGGCATTGCGTTTGCCGCCCATTCGGTGGCCGGCAGCTCACCGGCATTGCTGATGACCTTCGGCACTGAACCTGATCCAGACATTCAGCAAATCCATGAAACAGCCCACCGAGAGGCCGGTCATCAACCGATATCAGCCCGAACGGTATGTTTGTGTTCATGCTATGACTGACTGTTTTCATGAAGAGACGGAGCATACGACAAGCCGACGATCACCCCATCCACTGTAAGTAGGCGTGCAACCGTTTGCCCCCAAGGCTCCGTCTTCGCGCCGTGTAAAAGCTTGAATCCTCCAGATTCTAGTTCCTGGACTCCAGCGATCAGCGCCTCGATATCTCTGAGTTCGAATTCGATGCTGACCTGTGGGATCGGAAACTCTTTTGGCCATACGTCAGTGCCGAAACATGCTTGAGCTGCTTGAGCCAGTGGCCAGACTCCGAAGTGTCTAACGCCTTCAAGCTGTTCAGTGGCGAAATATTCTCCGTCTAGCCGCTCCAATGGCAGATTTAGGGCGTCAACGTACAACTTTCTGCTCGCTGCGGGGTTGGCGCTGATGGCGCTTACGCTGGTTACGAGTTCAATATGCATGATCCTCTCCTATGACTGCTCAGCTCAGACATAAGTCATTTAAGCACGGTTGGATCGTCAGGCAACTCTGAGGCGGTTCCACGCGTTCGCCTGACGGAGGAGCTGCCGTTCAGTGTGTGTCGCACCCGACAGGCAGGTGTCCGGCACATTGCCGACCTGGCCGACCAGAGGGCTGACGGTCCGCAAAGGCCGAACTGCTGTCCGTGAGCAACCGCACCGTATGACTGCTTGACTCCGATACCTACCGTACACACCCTTGAGGAGCCCGTGATGCGCTATTGCTGCCAAGCACCGGGCTTTGCACGCCCGACCGATCGCTGTTTTCTTTGGAGCCCGCATGAAAACGCGCCTCATGCTTTTCCTTCTGCTCGCGCTCGTGCCACTGTGTTCGCACGCAGCGCCCCCGATCGATCCCCTGCGGATCGGCACGATCATGCATTTCGGGCCGGACATCCGGACGGTGGGCGAGGCGGCGCAGTCCATTCTTCAACCCACCGGATTTCAACTGGTTCTGCCGTCGGAGGATCCTTCTGACACCGTCGCGATCCTTGACGCGCCGCTGCCGCCAGAGGCTCAGGATGCAGGTCTCATGAGCGTGAAAGCCGGACTTCTGAGACTGATCGGGCGCAGAAACCGGCTCGTTGTCGATCCCCGGCATAAGCTCGTCGCCTTCGAACCGAAAAGGCACAGCATGGCGAAGAACCTCCGAGCAGCGCGCGCAGTTTCCGGCGCCTTCGTGCTACAGTAGCCGGACAGTCGCGATGCGCTCGGTCCAACCCGCACGAGAAGCGCGCTCCCGGCCCCAGCGCATCACGCCCTCTGATGCCAGACGATCCTTGATCCGAAGTCCCTTTGCGATGCGAAGCCCACGGCTGACCACTCTCGCTTTCGCCCTGACGCTGGCAGGCTGCGCGCACTCGCCCGCGCATCGCGTCATCATGTCCCACGATCGCGGCGGCATCGAGACCCCTTCCAGCCCAAGCGTCGTCGTTCGTGACCTGAAGAACGGGGAACTGGTCCCCCCCACCCTCTCCCCCTCGCTGATGTGGCATCTTTCGAACGAGGCCTCACCTGCGTCTTCGTCGGCACATGAACGGCCCCGCCCCCATTCTTCCGCCTTCGCCATCGCCGACCAAGCAGCGCCGCTGCGGCCGATGGCAACGGCATCCGTACCGCTCCAAGAACGCTATACCGTGCCCTTCGCCAGCCATCGTTCAGTCCCCGATCACAACGACCGGCACATCGTGGCGATCGCCGCGACGCGGGCGCGCAACGCCAAGCGGATCATCATCGTCGGCCAGGCAAGCCGCGACAGCGCAAAAGGCCTCGCGGGCCGCCAGCAATTGGCACTTCGCCGCGCCCTATGGGTAGAGAAGGCGCCCGCAAGGCGGGGGGTCGCCCCCACGAAGATGAGGATCTTCTATAGCGGCAAACAACCTGGAAATCTAGTCAGGGTCGGGATTTTTTCCGGGCACGGCGCCACCGGTCCCAAAAAAGGGCGCCCCTGCGTCGATGTCGTGTTAGAGGCAGACCCATCGCACCATTGGTGCGTCGAGGTGGCACTCACCGTCCCGCAGCTGCATCGCGGACTCTCAGGCCGAACATGGCTGCCGCATGACGGGGGGATGCTCTTTGCTCACGACCATCCGCAGCGGCTGTACTACTGGATGAAGAACACCTACTTGCCATTGGACATCATTTTCCTGTCGCCGCAACGCGTGGTCACCCGGATCTATCGAAACGCCCGACCGATGGACAAGACACTCCTGGATGGTGGGGTTGCTCAATATGTCATCGAACTGCCCGGAGGGAGCACAACTCGCGATCACGTCCATGTGGGCAGCCACTTCCAATTCCCACCGCGCCGCCAACTGATCGCGATCATGCGCGCCCTGTAGAACGCGTGTCCCACGCCACCCTCTTCTCAGGACTCAGGTTACCTACGCCCCGGAAAGCCCGCCACGGCACTCACCGGACATATATATCCTGAATATACGTCCAGAAGAGGCCACCGGCGGGTACTTTGTGCCTAAAGAAACGCACCAGCGCTCCGTTATACGGTATTGGACCTCGCGCGCGATCACCATGCAAAGCACTGACCTCACCTCAGTCAATCCTTACTATCTCCAGAACGTCATGGAGCTGACCAAGACCCATGCGGTCGTCGCGAGCGAAGATGTCTACGACGCCCATGGCGTCAAGCTGATCGCCCAAGGCACCCTGGTCGACAACAGCATGCAAGAGCGCCTTGTCCGGTTCAAGCTGCGGCAACCGCTGGAAAGAGTCCTGACCATCGCAGGGGGATTCGACAAGGAAGCGCTCTTGACCGAGGCGCAGGTGCTCCTCGATGGCGTCTCGATACTCTCCCCCATCGCCCGGAACCACCTCGGCCGCATCCCGGCGGTGCTCAAACACGTGCAACTCGACCGCGCAACCACCTTGCTCGTGACCCTTGCGAAAAAGGGCGACGGCAGCGCTTTCCGCCATGCCATTCTGGTGAGCCTCATTGGACTTGCGCTCGGCACGCGTCTCGACCTGGAAGAGAGCGATCTGCTCAATCTTGCGGTCGCGGGACTCCTGCATGACGTGGGGGAGTTCTACATCAATCCGGAATTCATGGATCCGGGACGTGAACTGACGCCGCAGGAATGGAAGCACATTGCGGCCCATCCGCGCATCGGCCAACTCGTGGTCGAGGAATCGACCGACCTGCCGAAATCCGTGTCCCACGCCATTGCGGAACATCATGAGCGGACGAATGGCTTCGGCTATCCGCGACAGCTCACTGAGTCCCAATTGACCCGCCTAGGGCGCATCTTGCTCACGGCCGAACTCCTGGCGGGAATTTTCGTGACACGCGACCCGGTCGCCGAGCGGGCTTGCCTCGCCCTGAAGGTCATTCCGGGAGAATATCCCCGCGAGATCGCCGACCTGATCGCAGAACTGCCCTCGACCGTTCCGCCGGCACCCGAAGAGCGGGCCATCAACCTGAACATGGACGAGTTGGCCGCTTGCGCCGTCGATCTCGAGCAAGCCATCAATGCCGCCCTCGCGCATCTGGATCAGCCGATGCCCCCGTGCAGTATCGCCACCGTGGAGACCCTCATCGCGCAGGCGCGCTCACGGCTGTTCATGCTGCGAACGGCGATCCATGCGACCGGGCTGTATGCGTGTCAGGATCCGCAGCGTCTGGTCGGGAGCGGAAGAGTCGACCTGTTGCTGGAAATGGATGCCGTCATGGCCGAACTCAAATGGCGCCTACGCGAACTGTCTCGCCAGATCGCCCTCAACAGCGGGGAGGTGAGCAGCGATTGCCGCGGCTATTTCGACGAACTCCTCACCTATTTGCGCCACAGCCGACAGACGCTTTGAGCCGACGTCGGATGGGCCGACGAATAAGGCATTCATGCGGCGGGTTTTCCTGCTTCCGGAAGCCACCGCACCATCGCCGCATACAATGCCCATCCGAGATAAGCCCCGACAATCACGTCGCTAAGGAAGTGGTAGTCGGTAAAGACCAGTAAGAACGCCAGCATGAGCCATCCGAAGCCGTAAACCAGCCGGAAGGCCGGGTAGAAGTCCCACAAGGCCAAGAACAGCGGCGTGAGCACCAGCATGTGGCCCGAAGGGAAGCTGTTGAAGCCCTTGCCTCCGGCGAACCAGTGAAAGCCATAAGGAACGTGGCGAAACAGCCACACCCGGACCTCGGTGCGCCCGAAAATCCATTTCAGGAGGTCCTTGTATGCATAAGAGACCGGCAGGAGAATGCCTGTCAGCTGCCAGAAGCGGGCGCGCGCATCCCCTAGTGCCCGAAAATGGAGGTACGCGGCGAAGCTTATAGGTGTTCCTGTCCAGACGATCACAGCCAAAAGATCGGGCAGGTGGGCCGTGCCATGCCAAAGCGTTTTGTGGGCCCGAAGATAGGCACCGAAAAATCGCGCAAGCGGCTTGTCTGCAAAATAAAAGCTGAGCGCCGCAAGCGCGAGCGTCACCAGCGTGCCCGCGGTCACCTTTGAACGCGCAGACGGCACCGGATTCACCCCAGCCGCAGGAAAAATGGCGCCGTCCGCCCCTGTGCGGGCCGTAGGCATTCTCCGGCCCTCGCTTCGGGAGGGGACGCCTCGCAATGGCTGCATTTTATTGGGTCCGAGTTGGAACATAGAAACAGGTATCCCCATCGCGCTCACCGTTGTCGGCGGCCCACTGTTGCAGAGCATAGGCCACGGCGGCGACAACCGTCTCCCAGCCGCCGCCAGGCGGCTGCCGGAACAAGCGGAGGGCGTTCGGATACCACGGAGAATCCGGGCGCCGGGTCATCCAGCGCCAATCTGTCATGTAGTCGGGCAGCAGGACCCAGCACGCTTTGCCGAGCGCCCCCGACAGGTGCGCCACCGCGGTGTCAACACAGATCACAAGGTCGATCTGGGAGACGATCGCCGCCGCATCCGCGAAATCTTCCATTCGCGAGCCCAAATCAAGCACGGGCAGCCCATCAGGCGGGCAGGCCGCTTCGCTTTCGCCGGCTCCCTTCTGCAAGCTTATGAACCGCACGCCCGGGACGCTCCAAAGCGGCGCCAACAAACTCAAGGACGCAATGGAGCGCTCGCCATCGTTTTCAAACGCGGCGTTGCCCTTCCATACCAGCCCGACCCGCACGCCGTCGGGCGGCAATGCCGCGCGCCATTGCGCCGTTCGCTCGGGCGGCGCATGCAGATACGGCACTCGTGCGGGAATCGTGTCGATCCGCGTCCCACAGTAGAAAGGAAGGCTCCACGCCGGCGCCCAGAAATCAGCCATCCGCGCGGAAAGGTCCGCTTCCAGTCCGATCGCCTCGTCGATGCCGTCCGCCGTCGCAAACAGTGCCTCAAGGCCAGGGTAGCACATCCAAGTCACATGCCGCGCTCCCTGCTCCTTGAGCACCGTGGCATAACGACACAGCTGAATCGTGTCCCCGTAGCCGCCCTCCGAGCGAACGACCAATGCCTTGCCGGCAAGCGGCTGACCCTCCCAGCGTGGACACGGCAAGCGCATGTTCGTCGCCTCGGTGGCGCGCGCCTCCAAATAGCGCCAACCTTCCTCAAAGCGGCCTTGACGCAGGGCCAAGTAGCTGAGATTGAAGCGCGCTTTGGCGTATGAGGGATCCAACGCCAGCGCTTTCCGGTAGCACGCCTCCGCCTCGTCTTCGCGTTGCCTGCAGGCCAGCAGAACTCCCAGATTAGACCATGCCGCGGAAAATTCCGGCCACAGGTCGATTGCCTGCCGGTAGGCCCGCTCCGCTTCGTCCAGGCGCTTTTGCCTGAAGAGAAGCGCGCCGTGATTGAGATGCAGTTGGGGATAAGGCGCATTCAGCGCCAAAGCCCGCACATAGCAGGCCTCCGCCTCCTCGACGGCCCCGCCGCTTTCCAGCACAAACCCCAGATTCGCGATCGCCTCGGCAAAGTCTGGAACGAGCGCGATGGCTTCCCGAAAGCATGCTTCGGCGGCCCGGAGGTCACCTGCCTGCATCCGCTGGTTGCCCTCGAAATATAGGGCTTTGGCTCGGTCCATGGCGCGCGCCGCCCCATAGAAGAAAGAGGCCGTTCAGGCCAGAAGCTGTCTGAATTTCCGAGACCGGCCCATGCACCTGGAGAGCGCCTTCAGGTCTGTCGGGCGATCGAGCGATATACGCCGGTCCGCTGGCAAGACCCTGGCCTTCCCCGCGGGTCGCCGCGCATACCCTCGTTTCCCGACCGAATCGCGCGTCGCGCGACGGCCGCTGTGCCGCAGCCCGTGGGCCAGATATAGCGGCAACCCCATCCGCTGTGGGGCTGCCTTCACCCTGGTGTGCGCCCTTACGCCATCGTGCCGAGCAGGTTGCCGGATGCAGAGAGCACGCCTGCGCCCGTCTGTGACTGGAGATTCTGCAATAGCGTCTGGAGAAATTGCTGCAGCGTAGCGGAATCCGAGTTGCCCGAGGAACCCGTGCCGGATGAAGCCGCGGACCCGCCTGTGCTTCCCGCACCGTTCATGGCCGTGACCAGGTTCTGGAAGGCGGTGTTCAGTTGCGCATCCGCAGCGGAACCCGAATTTGAGCCGACGGACTGCAACAATCCCTGCAGAGCCGTATCCAGGCCGCCGTATGGGGCCTGAGTCGCCGTGCTGGCGGTGGCGGCACTACTCCCCATCGCTTGACTGCCCCCATTGGCTTGCTGAAGTGCCTGAAAAAGGCTGTGCATGAAAGCGTGCATCGCATGTCCGACGCCAGGATTCGTCCCCGCGGAACCACTGCCGTCGGAATCACCATCGCTGCTGGCCACGCCTTGCATTCCGGATGCCCCCTGCTGGGTGGGCAGGGAAAGCCCGAGTTGGTTCAAGGTCTGAAAGACGCTGCTCATGAGGCCCCCGCCCCCCGCTGCGCCGACGCCACCCCCACTGCCGTCCCCGTCGCCATCGCGGGCTCCGCTTTGGCCGCCGCTGATTGCGCCGGGAGACGACACCTGGCCCACCTGCAGCAGGTTCCAAAGCATGCTTGCGCCACCAATGCCACTCACACTCATCTTGTTCTCTCCTTGGCTTGAAATCATATTGAGCGACCAAGTGCCGGGGTTCCAAACCTGCCGCCGGGACAGTGATGCTTCCTTGCCGCTTTCAACGGTGTGGCTCAGCAAGACTTAAGCCAACCTGCGGTAAAAGCGTGT
>JAKAFK010000027.1 GCA_021817985.1 Pseudomonadota bacterium
CACCGCGTACAAGATCGGCCAGGCCGTGCGCAGCGACGGGCCGCAGACTCATCTCGCCAAGGCGGGGACCCCGACCATGGGCGGCGCGCTGATCCTGGTGGCGATCGCGGTGACCACCCTGCTATGGGCCGACCTGCGCAACGAATACATCTGGCTCGTCTTGATCACCACGCTCGGATTCGGGGCCATCGGGTGGGTGGACGACTACCGCAAGGTGGTCCACCGCAATCCCAAGGGCCTGTCGGCGCGCGCCAAGTACTTCTGGCAATCGGTGATCGGCCTGGGTGTGGCGATCTACCTGGCGGCCAGCGCCACGCTGCCAGCCGAGACGACGCTCATCGTCCCCTTCTTCAAGGCGATTTCGATCCCGCTCGGGATGTTCGGCTTCGTCCTGCTGACCTACTTCGTGATTGTGGGCACGAGCAACGCCGTCAATCTGACCGATGGTCTCGACGGGCTGGCGATCATGCCGACCGTCATGGTGGCCGCTGCGCTGGCGATCTTTGCCTACGTGGCGGGCAACGCCCAGTTTTCGCATTATCTGGATCTGCCCCATATCCCGGGCGCCGGCGAGCTGGCGGTATTCTGCGCGGCCATGGCCGGGGCGGGCCTAGGGTTCCTGTGGTTCAACGCCTACCCGGCCGAGGTGTTCATGGGCGATGTCGGCGCGCTCGCCTTGGGCGCCGCGCTCGGGTGTGTCGCGGTCATGGTGCGCCAGGAAATCGTGTTGTTCATCATGGGGGGGCTGTTCGTCGTGGAGACCCTGTCGGTCATGCTGCAGGTGGCTTCATTCAAGCTTACGGGGAAACGCATCTTCCGCATGGCGCCGCTCCACCATCATTACGAGCTGAAGGGCTGGAAGGAGACCCAGGTGGTGGTGCGGTTCTGGATCGTCACCATGATGCTCGTGCTGTTCGGTCTGTCGACCCTCAAGTTGCGGTGATTCTGAACCCATGTCCTCAATGCTACGCGGCCAATCGATCCTCATCCTGGGCTTAGGTGCCACCGGGCTGTCGGTGGCGCGCTATGCCGCCGCGCAGGGCGCTGCGGCCATCACGGTGGCCGATACGCGGGCGCTCCCGCCCCAGGCGCGTGCGCTCCAGGAGGCGGCACCGGGCGCGCGGCTGTTGACCGGCGCCTGGGACGAGGCGCTCTTCACGGGCGTGGACAGGGTCGTGGCGAGCCCCGGCGTGCCCTTGCGATCGCCCGGTCTTGCCGAGGCGATCGCGCGGGGGATCGAAGTCGTGGGCGACATCGAGCTCTTCGCGCGGGACCTGTCCGCGCGCCAGGCGCACGATGCCGGCACCTTGCCGGTCATCGCCATTACCGGGGCCAATGGAAAGAGCACCGTGACCACCCTGGTTGGCCGCATCTGCGAGGCGGCCGGGCTTAAGACCGTCGTCGCCGGCAACATCGGCGTGCCCGCGCTGGATGCGCTGGCCGCCGCCGATGCGCGCGCGCACGCGGGCGCCAAGGCCCCGGACGTCTACGTACTCGAGCTGTCGAGCTTTCAGCTCGAAACGACCTATTCGCTCAACGCGCGCGTCGCCACCGTCCTCAACATCAGCGAAGACCATATGGATCGCTATGCGAGCCTCGCCCAATACGCCGCCGCCAAGGCGCGCATCTTCCAGGGGGAGGGGCTGCAACTGCTCAATCGGGAAGATCCGTATTCGGCGGCCATGCGAGTGCCGGGCCGGCGCGTCGAAACCTTCGGGCTGGGCATTCCGCATGGCGAGGACGAATGGGGGCTGTGCAAGACATCCGAGAGCACTTGGCTGGCGCGGGGCTCGCACCGATTCCTGCCGCTCGGGGACCTGCGCCTTGTGGGCCTCCATAACGCGGCCAACGCGCTCGCGGCGACGGCGGCGGCCGCAGGTTTCGGCGTTGCCCTGGAACCGGCTGCCGACGCCCTTCGGCAATTCGACGGGTTGGCGCACCGGACGCAGTGGGTCGCCGACGTGGCCGGCGTGAGCTTTTACGACGATTCCAAGGGCACCAACGTGGGTGCCGTCATCGCGGCCCTTCAAGGCATGACCCGCAAGGTGGTGCTCATTGCCGGCGGCGAGGGCAAGGGCCAGGATTTTGCGCCCCTGGCGCCGGCGGTGGAGGCCCGGGCGCGCGCGGTGGTGCTCATCGGACGCGATGCCGGCCTGATCGCCAGCGCGCTCAAGACGGTGCACCTGCCCATTGTGTCGGCCGCGAGCTTGGAAGAGGCCGTCGACGTGGCCTTCGGCGCCGCGAGCCCCGGCGATGCCGTGTTGCTGTCGCCCGCCTGCGCGAGCTTCGACATGTTCCGCAATTACGAGCATCGGGCGCAGGTCTTCACCGAGGCGGTGCGCGCCCTCGCCGGGAGGTTCCCCCGATGACCCGGATGCCTGCGGCCTTGCGCGCGCCTCGCCGACAGTCGGACTATGATCCCGTCCTCTTCTGGATCGCGGCCTGCCTGCTCGCCTTCGGACTCGTGATGGTCTATTCGGCGTCGATCGCCGTCGCCGGGGCGGACCGTCAGACGGGCTATCACGAGACCTACTTCCTGGTGCGCGATGCGGTGTTCATCGCGATCGGGGTGGCCGGAGGCGTGGTCGCGTACAACGTGCCGATGCGCGTGTGGCAGAGCCTCGCCCCCTACGCCTTTCTCGGCGGCGGGGCGCTCCTCATCATCGTGCTCATTCCGGGCATTGGCCGTCATATCAACGGAAGCCAGCGGTGGCTGCCGCTCTTCGTGGTCAACCTGCAGCCGTCCGAACTCATGAAGCTCTTCGTCGTCCTGTATGCGGCCGACTATACGGTCCGCAAGGCCGCGCTTCTGGACAGCTTCAAGCACGGGTTTCTGCCCATGCTGGTGGTCATGCTGGCCGTCGGCGGCCTGCTCCTGCGCGAACCGGATTTCGGCGCGTTCGTGGTCATCGCCTCGATCGCCATGTCGATCCTGTTCCTGGGGGGCATCAACGTCAAGCAGTTTGCCGGCCTCGTCGTGCTCCTGATGATCGGCTTTGTGCTCCTCATCTGGAGCTCGCCCTACCGCATGCAGCGGGTGATCGGGTTCATGAACCCGTGGTCCGATCCCTTCGGCAGCGGCTACCAGCTCACCCATGCCCTGATCGCCCTGGGGCGCGGCGGATGGTTCGGCGTCGGGCTCGGCGAGAGCATCGAGAAGCTGTTCTATCTTCCGGAGGCCTACGCCGATTTCCTGTTGGCGGTGATCGGCGAGGAGCTGGGTTTCCTCGGCGTGACCTTCGTGATCGTGGCGCTGGCCTGGTTTGTGCTGCGCGCCTTTCAGGTGGGCCGCGAGGCGGCGGCGCAGGATCGCCCCTTCGCCGCGCTCGTCGCCCAAGGCATCAGCGTCTGGATCGCGGTGCAGGCTTTCATCAATATCGGCGCGAACATGGGACTCGTGCCCACCAAAGGCCTCACGCTGCCGTTCTTGAGCTTCGGCGGCAGCGGCATGGTGACCAATTGCGTCGCGCTCGGCATCCTGATGCGCGTGGATTGGGAGACGCGCCAGCTCAGCAAGGGCTATTCGACATGAGCGGGCCTTCATACGGCGCAGGCCAGGCGCCGCAACCCACCCGGACGGCGCTCATCATGGCGGGCGGCACCGGGGGGCATGTGTTTCCCGCGCTTGCGGTCGCCTCCTTGCTCCAGGCGCGCGGCTTCAGGATCGTTTGGCTGGGGACGCGCAAAGGCATCGAGGCCCGCGTCGTGCCGGGCCATGGGTTCGAGATGGTCTGGGTGCGGATGAGTGGGATGCGCGCGAACGGGCTCCTGAGATGGTTCATGGCCCCGTTCACGCTGGGGATTGCGCTCGCCGCGGCGATCGGAGCGTTCCTGCGGTATCGGCCGGACGTGGTGCTCGGCATGGGGGGCTACACGGCCTTTCCCGGCGGCGTGGCGGCAATCCTCCTCGGACGCCCTCTGGTGATCCACGAGCAGAATTCCGTGGCCGGGCTCACCAACCGTCTGCTCGCCTGCTGGGCGGCACGGGTGCTGGTGGGATTGCCCACCGCATTCGGCGGGCCGAAGGACAAGCCCGTCTTCTGCCGCAGCCGCGAGACGCAGTGGTGCGGCAACCCCGTCAGGCCGGCGATCGCCGCCGTAGAGTCCCCCGAGGCGCGCTTCGCCGCGCGCTCCGGGCCCCTCAGGATCCTGGTGCTGGGCGGTAGCCTGGGCGCCGCGGCGCTCAACGAATGCGTGCCGCAGGCGTTGGCGATGCTCGCGCCGGACGCCCGGCCGCAGGTGGTCCACCAGGCGGGGCCGAAGCATCTCGAGCAGTTGAACGCGCATTACCGCGCGGCCGGCGTGGATGCCGCCACACGCGCCTTCATCGATGACATGGCGGCGCAGTATGCCTGGGCGGACCTGGTCATCTGCCGGGCGGGCGCCCTGACACTGGCCGAGCTCGCCGCCGCAGGCGTCGGGTCGGTGCTGGTGCCGTACCCCTATGCGGTCGACGACCACCAGACACGCAACGCGTTGTTCCTGACCGGCTCGGACGCCGCCTTCCTGCTGCCCCAGTCCGAGCTCAGCGCGGGGCGGTTGGCCTCCCTCATCGGGGAACTCACGCGCGAGCGCCTGCTCCTTATGGCGCGCGCCGCCCGCGCGCTCGGACGCCCCCGCGCAACCGAGGACGTGGCGCAGGTTTGCATGGAGATGGCCCATGCGGCATAAGGTGAAGCAAGTGCATTTCGTGGGCATCGGCGGTTCCGGGATGAGCGGGATCGCCGAGGTGCTGCTCAACCTGGGATTCAAGGTGAGCGGCTCGGACCTCGGGCAAAACACGGCCACCCGGCGCCTGGCAGGCCTAGGGGCGCACGTTTTCCGGGGCCATGCGCCCGAGCACGTCGGCCAGGCTGACGTGGTCGTGGTCTCAACCGCGGTGGCGCCGGATAACCCGGAGGTGAGCTTTGCGCGCGCCCACCATGTCCCGGTGGTGCCGCGTGCGATGATGCTGGCCGAGCTCATGCGGCTGCGGGCGGGCATCGCCGTGGCCGGCACCCATGGCAAGACGACCACCACGAGCCTCATTGCCAGCATCCTCGCGGAGGGAGGGCTCGACCCGACGTTCGTGATCGGTGGGCGCCTGAACAGCGCCGGTGCCCATGCGCGCCTCGGGAGCGGCGAATTCATCGTGGCCGAAGCCGACGAGTCCGACGCCTCCTTCCTCTATCTCAATCCGGTCGCCGCGGTGGTGACGAACATCGACGCCGATCACATGGAGACTTACGGCCACGACTTCGGCAGGCTCAAGCAGGCGTTCGTCGAATTCATCGGCCATCTGCCCTTTTATGGGCGCGCCGTGCTGTGCATCGACGACCCTAACGTGCGGGAGATCATGCCGCTGGTCACCAAGCCCACCACGACGTATGGATTGTGCGAGGAGGCCCAGATCAGGGCCGTGGCGGTGGAGCCGAGCGGCACGCAAATGCGCTTCCGCGCGGAGCGCTCGAAGTTGGGCGGCACCGCGCTCGAGGTCACCTTGAATCTCCCGGGGCTGCACAACGTCGAGAACGCGCTGGCGGCCATTGCCGTGGCGATGGAAGTCGGTGTCAAGGACGCGGCCATCGTGAAGGCGCTCGCCGAATTCCGAGGCGTCGGACGCCGCTTCCAGCGCTATGGCGATGTCGAGGCGCCCAACGGGGGAACGTTCACGCTCATCGATGATTACGGCCACCATCCGGTCGAGATGCAAGCCACGCTCAATGCGGTGCGCGGCGCGTTTCCGGGTCGCCGCCTGGTGCTTGCCTTTCAGCCGCACCGCTACACGCGGACCCGCGATGTCTTCGAGGATTTCGTCAAGGTGCTCTCCGGCGTGGACGTCCTGCTGCTGACCGAAGTCTATGCGGCGGGCGAAGCGCCCATCGTGGCGGCCGACGGGCGCTCGCTGGCGCGCGCGATCCGGGTGGCGGGCAAGGTGGAGCCGGTGTTCGTGGAGGACGTGGCGGATCTGCCGCAGGCGATCTTGAGCCTGGCGCGTGCGAACGATGTGGTCGTCACCATGGGGGCCGGCTCCATCGGACAGATCCCGGCCATCCTGAGCGGCGCCAACGCGGCGGCAAGCGGTCCTGATCGATGAATCGGCCGCGGGCGGTATGACTTTCAATAGGAGCGATGCGATGGATTTCGGCAAAGTGGCGGTCCTTCTTGGCGGGCGCTCGGCCGAGCGGGATATTTCGTTGCTGAGCGGCCAGGCCGTGCTGAAGGCGCTGCAAGGGCGCGGCGTCGACGCGCATCCCTTCGACCCGGCCGACCGGCCGCTCGACGATCTCGTGCGCGAGGGGTTCCAAAGGGTCTACATCGCGCTGCACGGTCGCTATGGCGAGGACGGCACGGTGCAGGGCGCGCTGGAGCTCATGGGGCTGCCCTATACCGGCAGCGGCGTCCTGGCCTCGGCGCTCGCCATGGACAAGTGGCGCACCAAGCTCGTTTGGAGCGCGGTGGGGATCCCGACGCCGCGCTTCGCGATCCTTCATGCGGACACGGATTTCGCGGCGGTCGCCGCCCAGCTCGGGCTTCCGCTCATCGTGAAGCCGGCGCGGGAGGGCTCGACCATCGGTCTGTCCAAGGTGCGGCGCGCGGATGAATTGGGCGAGGCCTATGCGCGGGCCGCCACGCATGATCCCCTGGTGCTCGCCGAGGAGTTCATCGCCGGCGCGGAGCTGACCGCGGCGGTCCTGGGCGATACATCGCTTCCCCTCGTGCGCATCGAGCCGGAGGCGGAGCTGTACGACTACCACGCGAAGTACTTTTCCGAGGCGACCCGCTATTCGTGTCCTGCCGGCCTCCCGCCGGAAACCGAGGCCGACATTGCGCGCGAGGCGCTGCGGGCGTATCAGATTCTCGGCTGCGAGGGGTGGGGGCGGGTGGATGTCATCCTGAACCCGGAGGGGCAGCCCTACTTTCTCGAGGCGAATACCTCGCCCGGCATGACCGCGCACTCGCTGGTCCCCATGGCTGCCCGCGCCGCCGGTCTCTCGTTCGAGGACCTCGTCCTCAGGATCCTGGAGAGCGCGCATGTCGGATAAGCCGGCCGCGCTGAGGCTCGCCAACGCCCTCTACGCCGCGACCTTCGCCGCGTGTGCGTATGCGGCGGTCGTGTGGGTGGTGCGCCTGCCGGTATTCCCCGTGCGCGAGGTGGTCGTCCGGGGGCAGCTGCGCCACGTCACGCGCGCCCAGGTCGCCTACCTGGTGGCGCAACGGGTCAAGGGCAATTTCTTCACCACCAGCTTGGCCCAGCTGCGCTCGGGCTTCGAGGATCTGCCCTGGGTGGCGGACGTGGGGGTGCGGCGGCATTGGCCGGGGGAGATCGACGTCACGCTCAAGGAGCACCAGGCGGTTGCGCGCTGGGACGACACGGCCCTTCTCGATGAGCGCGGCCGGCTCTTCTACGCGGCCTGCGATGCCCCGCTGCCGCGTTTTTTCGGGCAGGAAGGCATGGAGGCGACGATGTTGGCGCGGTATGACGTATTCCGGCGCGCCTTGACGCCGCTGGGGCTCACGATCCGCTGGCTCGCGCTGTCGCCGCGCCAGGCGTGGCGGATCCGGCTGTCCAGCGGCACCGTGGTGGCGTTCGGGCGCGAGCGGGTGGATGCACGCATGCGCCGCCTGGTGGCGGTTCTCCGCAGCGGGCTGCCGGCGCTCGCAACGGCGCAGTATGTGGACATGCGCTACGGCGACGGCTTCGCCGTGGGCGCTGTCCCGCCCGCGGCCGAGGATACCGCCTCGTCTGCGGCGGCGGGCGGCCCCGTTGCGTCGGCGGTCCAGGGAGAACGTAAGGGGGAACGGAGAAGAACATGAGCAAAGCGAAGGAACAAAAGAACCTGGTCGTCGGGCTGGATATCGGTACCTCCAAGATTGCCGCGATCGTCGCCGAGGTCCTGCCGGAAGGGCGGATGGAGATTGTCGGCATGGGCACCCATCCGTCGCGCGGCCTCAAGAAAGGGGTGGTGGTCAATATCGAATCGACGGTTCATGCCATTCAGCGGGCGCTGGAAGAGGCGGAACTCATGGCCGATTGCAAGATTCGGGAAGCGTATACCGGGATCGCGGGCAGCCATGTGCGCGGCTTCAATTCGCACGGGATGGTGGCGATCAAGGACAAGGAAGTCACCCAGGCGGACGTCGAGCGCGTGATCGAGACGGCGCGCGCCGTGAACATTCCGATGGATCAGCAGATCCTCCATATCCTGACGCAGGAATTCATCATCGACGGGCAGGAGGATGTGCGTGAGCCGCTCGGCATGAGCGGCGTGCGTTTGGAAGTGAAGGTCCACATCGTGACGGGCGCCGTGAGCGCCGCCCAGAACATCGTCAAGTGCGTGCGCCGCTGCGGCCTCGAGGTCAGGGACCTGATCTTGCAGCCGCTCGCCTCCGCATTGGCCGTCTTGTCCGAGGACGAGAAGGACCTGGGGGTGTGCCTCATCGACATCGGCGGGGGGACGACCGACATCGCGGTGTTCACCGACGGGGCGATCCGCCACACCGCCGTCATCCCGATCGCGGGCGATCAGATCACGAACGACGTGGCGATGGCCTTGCGCACGCCGACGAAGGACGCCGAGGACATCAAGCGGGCGCATGGCTGCGCCTTGCGGCAGCTGGCCGATCCCAACCAGATGGTGGAGGTCCCCGGCGTCGGCGAACGTGCGGCGAGGCAGCTGTCGAGGCAGACGCTGGCGGAGGTCATCGAGCCGCGCGTCGAGGAACTCTACACCTTGGTGCAGGCGGAGCTGCGGCGCAGCGGATTCGAGGATCTCCTGTCCTCGGGAATCGTGATCACCGGCGGCTCGAGCGTCATGCAAGGCATGGTGGAACTGGGCGAGGAGGTTTTCCACATGCCGGTGCGCCTGGGGGTTCCCAATTACGACGGAGGGCTTGCGGAGGTGGTGCGCAACCCCCGCTATTCGACGGGCGTGGGGCTGCTCCTGACCGGGCTCGATCAGTACCAGCGGCATAGAAG
The DNA here is from genome assembly GCA_021817985.1 of Pseudomonadota bacterium. Lineage (GTDB taxonomy): Bacteria > Pseudomonadota > Gammaproteobacteria > Burkholderiales > JAKAFK01 > JAKAFK01. The sequence continues at coordinate 8,960 of JAKAFK010000027.1, forward strand.
CGCGCAACTCCAGACCGGATCGGTGCAGCAGCTGTTCGAGAAGATGAAGAGCTGGTTTCAGGGAAACTTTTGAGGGCGTGGGACGGGGCCCGGCATTTGGGCTTGAAGGGCCGGGACAGGACGAAGTCTAGGGCGAGTTGACGGGTTATTCCAACTAGGAGGGCGACATGGCTTTTGAAATCGTGGAAACACAGACGCAGGGCGCTACAATAAAAGTGATCGGCGTGGGCGGCTGCGGCGGCAATGCGGTCGATCACATGATCAAGCAAGGCGTGCAGGGCGTGGAGTTCATCTGCGCGAACACCGACGCGCAGGCGCTCAAGCGCAACCAGGCGAAGAGCATCATCCAGCTGGGCGCCGACATCACCAAGGGACTCGGGGCCGGTGCGAATCCGGAGATCGGGCGCCAATCCGCGCTGGAGGATCGTGAGCGGCTGGCCGAAGCCATCGGCGGCGCGGACATGCTGTTCATCACCGCGGGCATGGGCGGCGGCACCGGAACCGGCGCGGCCCCGATCGTGGCGGAGATTGCCAAGGAACTCAATATCCTGACCGTGGCGGTGGTGACCAAGCCCTTCGTGTTTGAGGGCAAGCGCCAGCGTGTGGCGCAGGAAGGGCTTGAGGCCCTCTCGCGCCATGTTGACTCGCTGATCGTGATTCCGAACGAAAAGCTGATGCATGTGCTGGGCGAAGAGGTGAGCATGCTGGACGCCTTCAAGGCGGCCAATAACGTGTTGCATGGGGCGGTGGCCGGCATCGCCGAAGTCATCAACGTCGACGGCCTGGTGAACGTCGATTTTGCCGACGTGAAGACGGTGATGTCGGAAATGGGCATGGCGATGATGGGCTCCGCGCAGGCGTCCGGGCACGACCGTGCGATCATCGCGGCGGAAGACGCGGTGGCGAGCCCGCTGCTCGAGGACGTCAATCTTTCCGGCGCGCGCGGGGTGCTCGTCAACATCACCGCGAGCACGAGTCTGCGGATGAAGGAGGTCCACGACGTGATGAACACCATCAAGGGCTTCACCGCCGACGATGCCACAATCATCGTGGGAACGGTCATCGACGAGACGATGGAAGATGCCCTGCGGGTCACCATGGTGGCGACCGGCCTGGGTTCGCCGGTGACGCGCCAGCAGCCGAAGCCCTTGAGCGTGATCAAGACCGGTACCGACAACGTGGCGCTGGCGGTCGAACCCGACTATCACGTGCTGGACCAGCCGGCTGTCATGAGAAGGCGGCGCGACGCCACGGTGGAAGCCTTGAAACAGTCGGGCGTGGAGTTGCTGGATATCCCCGCCTTCCTGCGCAAGCAAGCCGACTAGGGGCGGCCGGGCTCTTCGGAGTCCCTTGCGCGGGCAAGGGGCTTGGGCCGCCGACGCAGGGAGGGCCTCGCCCAAAAGGGCGCGGTGTGCTACACTGCGCGCTCGCGGGAGCGAGAAGAGCGCGCCCCACAGGGGAAGATGGCCATCGCAATGATCAAGCAGCGTACGTTGAAGAACGTCATTCAGACCACCGGCGTCGGACTGCATACCGGCGCCAAGGTGGCGTTGGCCTTGCGCCCGGCCGCGCCCAACACCGGCATCGTGTTTCGCCGGATCGATCTGGCGCAGCCCGTGGAGATTGCGGCTGTACCGCACCATGTTGGCGACACCCGCCTGTCCACCACCCTCGAGCGGGCCGGCGTCAAGGTGCAGACCATCGAGCATCTCATGTCGGCGTTTGCCGGCTTGTCGATCGACAACGCTTATGTGGATCTGACGGCCGCCGAGGTTCCGATCATGGACGGCAGCGCCGCGCCGTTCGTGTTTCTCCTTCAGTCGGCTGGCGTGCAGGAACAGCCGGCACCCAAGAAGTTCATCCGGATCAAGAAGTCCGTGGAAGTGGTCGACGGCGACAAGCGGGCGCGCTTCGACCCCTTCGAGGGGTTCAAGCTCAGCTTCAATATCGCTTTTCACCATCCCGTGCTCGATCATACGGCGCAGGCCGTGACGGTCGATTTCGCGGCGACCTCCTACATCAAGGAGATCTCCAGGGCGCGGACGTTCGGCTTCATGCAGGATGTCGAAATGCTGCGCGCGCAGGGCTTGGCCTTGGGCGGCAACCTCGATAACGCCATCGTGATGGATGAGTTTCGCATTCTGAACAGCGATGGATTGCGCTACGAGGATGAATTCGTCAAGCACAAGGTGCTCGATGCGATCGGCGATCTTTATCTGCTGGGGCACCTTCCGGTGGGCGCCTTTAGCGGCTGCAAGTCGGGGCACGCGCTGAACAACCGCCTGGCGCGCGCCTTGCTGGCCGATACCGAGGCTTGGGAATACGTGACCTACGATCGTTCCGAAGAGGCGCCATTGGCGCACCTCAAGCTGCAAGGCCAATTGGCCTGAGATTCTTGCGAGCCTGTCACGGTTCCCCGGGCGTCGCCCCGTCCCCATGATGGCCTATCATGGATTCCAAGGCTTGTTTCAAAGACGAGGCCGGAAGGGTGGCCGCAAGGGTCCGCAGGGCCGCAACCGCGTGAGGGGTGAGCGTGTGCGGCGGGCGTTGGGCGAGTGCCGCGCGGGGCTTGTCGAGGCGCACCTCGACCCGAAGGGCGCCCGCGCGAAGACCACGGCCTTCCATCTGCCGTTGAAGGGTGGGCAACTGCTGCCGCAGTCTTGCGGCGACTCCCCCGCTGGCGGCGAAAATGACGATGGCCTCCGCCGTGACATGGCCGATCCGGCAAAACGGTGCCAAGTCGGGTACGACGGCGCGGAGCGTTCGATTGGCCTCGTCGAGCCGACGGGCCGCCGCGACGAGTGCCGAAAGATTGGCGGACCCGTTGAACAGGTCGCTAAGCCGTTTGGCCGACATGGCAGTCCCGGGCAAAAGGTTGAGGAGCAAGGCACTCGCAGGGGGGCGATCAGCGGGTTGCCAGGCCGCCTCGCGTGCTTGAGGCAAGACGGCGGCACTATTATGGCATGTCCTGCGCCGCGGGGCGGCGATAACCCGCGCCGTCAGTCCGTGAAGCCTCTGTTTGTGTTAATATAACTTGATTTTATTGTTACGACGAGGCGGCCTCCCGCCGCCGGGTGCGCGCCCTGACGAGCCGCTTCCGGATTGCTGCTGCGGCGCACTGAACCCGCGCGCGAGCTCGTGGTCCACTGAAAGGGTCGCGTCCATGCGCGACCTGACCGAACGCCCCCGCGAGGTGCATCCAGGGGGCGTTCGCGCGTAGGCCCTTGAGAAATGCTGATTTCTGAAATCGAGATCCGATGATCGCCACTTTGCTCAAAAAGGTGTTTGGCAGCCGCAATGAACGGCTGGTCAAGCAATACATGCAGACCGTCCAGCGCATCAACGCGCTGGAGCCTGAGTTGCAGAAATTGTCGGATGGCGAGCTGCGGGCCAAGACGGATGTCTTCAAGCGGCGCCATCAAGACGGTGCCTCGCTCGATGCGCTTCTGCCCGAAGCCTTCGCGGTGGTGCGCGAAGCCGGACGGCGCACGCTTTCCATGCGCCACTACGACGTCCAGCTGATTGGCGGCATGGTCCTGCATGCGGGGAAGATCGCCGAGATGCGCACCGGGGAAGGCAAGACGCTGGTCTCGACGCTGCCCGCGTACCTGAACGCGCTGGGGGGCAAGGGCGTCCATATCGTGACGGTGAACGACTACCTCGCCTCCCGCGATGCCCAATGGATGGGCCGCGTTCACCAGTTTCTGGGCCTGTCGGTCGACGTCAACCTGGCGCAGCTCGGACACGAGGAGAAGCAGCGGGCCTATGCCGCCGATATCACCTACGGCACGAACAACGAGTTCGGCTTCGACTACCTGCGGGACAACATGGTCTTCCAGCTGAGCGAGAAGGTGCAGCGCGGGCTGGCCTACGCCATCGTGGACGAGGTCGACTCGATCCTGATCGACGAGGCGCGCACGCCGCTCATCATTTCGGGTCAGTCCGACGAGAACATCGATCTCTACCAGAGAGTCAACAAGCTGATTCCGAAGCTCACCCGCCAGGAGACCGAGGACGGGCCGGGGGATTACTCGGTCGATGAGAAGGCACACCAGGTGGTGCTGACCGAGGAGGGGCACGAGAAGGCCGAGCATCTGTTGGCGCAGGCGGGCTTGCTCTCCCCCGGCGGAAGCCTGTACGACGCGGCCAACATCACGCTCATGCACCATGTGTATGCCGGCTTGCGCGCGCACGCCCTTTACCACCGCGACCAGCACTACGTGGTGCAGCAAGGGGAAGTGGTGATCGTCGACGAGTTCACCGGGCGCCTCATGGCCGGTCGCCGCTGGTCGGAAGGCTTGCACCAGGCTGTGGAGGCCAAGGAAGGGGTGAAGATCCAGAAGGAGAACCAAACGCTCGCTTCGATCACCTTCCAGAACTACTTCCGGATGTACGAGAAGCTGGCGGGGATGACCGGCACGGCCGACACCGAGGCCTATGAATTCCAGGAAATCTATGGACTCGAGACGGTGGTGATCCCGACCCACCGGCCCATGATCCGCGAAGACCGCATGGACCAAGTGTTTCGCACGACGAAGGAAAAGTACCACGCCGTGATCGAGGACATCAAGGACTGCTATACCCGGGGCCAGCCGGTGCTGGTCGGGACCACCTCCATCGAAAACAACGAATTCCTCTCGGACCTTCTCACCCGCGAGAAGCTGCCGCACCAGCTGCTCAACGCCAAGCAGCACGAAAGAGAAGCCGACATCGTGGCGCAGGCCGGTCGCCCGAAGATGATCACCATCGCCACCAACATGGCCGGCCGCGGCACGGATATCGTCCTGGGCGGCAACATCTCGGCCGCTGTGGACGCGGTGGCGGCCGACGAAAGCCTGAGCGCGGACGACAAGGCCGCGCGCACGGCCGCGCTCAAGGCCGAATGGCGCAAGCTCCACGACGAGGTGCTGAACAATGGCGGCCTGCATATCGTAGGGACGGAACGGCACGAGTCGCGCCGGGTGGACAACCAGCTGCGCGGGCGTGCGGGACGGCAGGGCGATCCGGGATCCAGCCGCTTCTATCTGGCCCTGGACGATCCGCTGCTGCGCATCTTCGCCTCCGACCGCGTGGCCGCCATGATGTCGCGGCTCAAAATGCCGGAAAACGAGGCCATCGAGCATCCCTGGGTGAACCGGGCCATCGAGAACGCGCAACGCAAGGTGGAGGCGCGCAACTTCGATGTCCGCAAGCAGCTGCTCGAGTACGATGACGTGTCGAACGATCAGCGCAAGGTGATTTACCAGCAGCGCAACGATCTGCTCGCCACCGAGGATATTTCCGAGATGATCCGCGCGATGCGCGAAGACGTGGTGGGCGAGCTGATCGGCGCGCATGTGCCGCCGCAAAGCGTGGAGGAGCAGTGGGACATCCCGGGCCTGGAAAAGACCCTGGCCGCCGAGCTTCAGCTGGACCTTCCGATCCGGAAGTGGCTCGATGCCGACGAGGAGATGCACGAAGAGGTGTTGCGCGAGCGGATCGTCCAGGAGGCGCAGGCGCAGTACGACCTCAAGTGTGCCGAGGGCGGCGTCGAGGTGATGCGCTCGTTCGAGCGTGCCATCATGCTGCAGACCCTGGATTCCTACTGGCGCGAGCACCTCGCGGCGCTCGACCATCTGCGGCAGGGCATCCATCTGCGCGGCTACGCGCAGCAGGATCCGAAACAGGCCTACAAGAGCGAGGCGTTCGAACTTTTTGCGGCCATGCTCGACGGGATCAAGCGGGAGGTCACTCAGATCGTCATGACCGTGCAGGTCCGCTCGAGCGCCGACGTGGAGGCGATGGAAGCCCCAGAACCCATCCACGTGCGCTATCAGCACGCCTCCTTCGAGGAGGCCTTGACGGCGGAACCGGCGGAGGAAGAGGCGGCGCTCGCGCCTCAGCCGATCAGGCGGACGGGCGAGAAGGTGGGCCGCAACGACCCGTGCCCCTGCGGGTCGGGCAAGAAGTACAAGCAGTGCCATGGAAAACTCAGCTGACGCGAGGCCAGGGTTGCGCGTGCCCGCGGCGCCCTTGTCTCCCCGGAGGACGCGATCATGCCTGTAAACCTGACGGCTCCCGAACCGGGAGCGCTGCTGCCCATCGCGGGCTTGCGCCTGGGCATTGCCCAGGCGGGCATCAAGAAGCCGAACCGTGACGATCTCCTAGTCATGGCGCTGGACGAGGGCGCGCGGGTGGCGGGCGTCTTCACGCAAAACCGCTTCTGCGCCGCTCCGGTCACGGTCGCCCGCGCGCACCTTGCAGGGGGACACCCCATCCGCGCACTGGTGGTCAACACCGGCAACGCCAATGCCGGGACCGGCGAGGCGGGCCTCGCGGCGGCCCGCGCGACGTGCGGCGAGCTCGCCGCTCTCCTGGGCTGCGAGCCTTATCAGGTGCTGCCGTTTTCCACGGGCGTGATCATGGAAATCCTGCCCGCGGAGCGCATCTGCGCGAGCCTGCCGGCCTGCGTCGCAGACTTGGCCAACGACCGCTGGCTGAAGGCGGCGCACGCCATCATGACGACCGATCTGGTTCCCAAGGGGCTGTCCAAGCAGATCACCCTGGCCGGCGCCACGGTGACGGTCACGGGTATCGCCAAGGGGTCCGGCATGATCCATCCGAACATGGCCACCATGCTGGGCTTCCTCGCCACCGATGCTCGCGTGTCCCAGGACCTGTTGGAGCGCATGCTGCGCCATGCGGTCAAGCTGTCTTTCAACCGCGTCACCGTGGACGGCGATACCTCGACCAACGACGCCTGCGTGATGATCGCCACCGGCCGGGCCGACATGCCCGAGATCACGGAGCTGGGCGGGCACGAGTACATCGCCTTGCAAAGCGCCATCACAGAGGTGGCCATCGCGCTGGCGCAGTCGATTGTGCGCGACGGGGAGGGGGCGACCAAGTTCATCACGATCCGGGTCTGCGGCGGCAAAAGCGCGGACGAAGTGAGCCGGGTCGCTTATGCGATCGCCCACTCGCCGCTGGTCAAGACCGCGTTCTTCGCCTCGGATCCTAATCTGGGCCGCATTCTGGCGGCGATTGGCTACGCCGGCGTGCCCGAACTCGAGGTCGACAAGATTCGGATGTATCTGGGGGACGTGCTGGTCGCGCAGCATGGGGGGCGTGCGCCGAGCTATCGCGAGGAGGACGGGCAGCGGATCATGCGCGAGGAGGAGATCACGGTGCGCGTCGAGCTTGAGCGCGGCACGCACTCGACCACCGTCTGGACCTGTGACTTCTCCTACGACTATGTGAAGATCAATGCCGAGTACCGCACCTAAGGCGCCGCGCCCCGAGCGCGCCCCGGCGGACGGGTGGCCGTCCGCCCTGGATGCCTTCTTGCAGCGCGCCGGGCAGCTCCTTGACCGGATCGAGGCGATGAGCTTCGCACCCTGCGCGGTTCCAGACTTTGCCGGCCACACGGCCTTCCGCTGGCGTCGCCAGGAGCGCGGCGGATCCCTCCAGGCAGTTGCCCATCCGCATCATATCCGGCTGGACGATCTGTGCGGCATCGAAGCGCAAAAGCGCCGCGTGGACGAGAATACGCGCCAGTTCCTGGAAGGATGGCCGGCCAACAACGTGCTCCTCACCGGTGCGCGGGGCACCGGAAAGTCCTCGCTGGTGAAGGCACTGCTCAACGAATACGCCGGCCGGGGGCTTCGCCTCATCGAGGTGGACCGGCAGGACCTCACCGACCTGCCGGACATCGTGGCGCTGATCGGCGCCCGCCCCGAACGCTTCATCGTTTTCTGCGACGATCTTTCGTTCGAGGCCGCCGAGCCCGGCTACAAGGCGCTGAAGGTGGCGCTGGACGGGTCGATCGCCTCGCCCTCCGAGAACGTCCTGATCTACGCGACCTCCAACCGGCGCCACCTGATGCCGGAGTATATGGCAGAGAATCTCGAGACGCGCCACGTCGGCGAGGAGGTCCATCCGAGCGAGGGCGTGGAGGAGAAGATCTCGCTCTCCGAGCGCTTCGGCCTGTGGGTGTCGTTCTATCCGTTCGACCAGGAGTCGTACCTGGCCATCGTCGAGCACTGCGCGCGCAAGCTTCGGGTGCCCGCCCGCGCGCGCAAAGCGATGCGCGAAGCCGCGCTGCAGTGGGCGCTCGCGCGCGGCTCGCGCAGCGGGCGCGCCGCCTGGCAGTTCGCGCGCGACTATGCGGGACGGCTGCGGCTCGGCGCGCGCAAATGAGCACAGGCGGCCCCATCGATGTCGCGGCCGCGATCGTGGAGCGCTCCGACGGCCGCGTCCTGCTCGCCCGACGCCCGGAAGGCAAGGCCTACGCCGGCTTTTGGGAATTTCCCGGAGGCAAGTTCGAGCCTGGGGAGGGGGCGCAGCACGCACTTGCGCGCGAGCTCGAGGAAGAACTGGGCATCCGGGTCAAGACCGCGTATCCCTGGGTGACCCGGGTATTCGCCTATCCCCACGCCACGGTGAGACTGCATTTCCATCGGGTCGTCGATTGGGCGGGCGAGCCGTTCGGACGGGAGCATCAGATGCTCTCCTGGCAACGCCTCGACGCCCTGGACATCGCGCCGCTGCTGCCGGCCAACCAGCCCATCGTGCATGCGCTGCAATTGCCTCTCGAGTACGGCGTGAGCGCGGCCGCGGGCATGGGGGTGGCGCCCTTCCTGCGCGCCCTGGACCGCGCGTTGATCGGGGGACTGCGTCTGATCCAGGTTCGCGAGCCCGGCTGGGACCGCGATCGCATCGAGCGGCTGACCCGCGAGGTGGCGAGCCGCGCGCGAGAGCACGGGGCGCAGGTCGTTCTCAATGGCGACGCGGGCTTGGCGCACGCCCTCGGGCTTGATGGGATCCATCTTCCGGCCCGCTCGCTTGCTACCCTCGAAGAGCGGCCCGATTTCGCCTACTGCGGGGCCTCGACGCATGATCGCGGGGAATTGGCGCGGGCGGCCGCGCTCGATCTTGATTATGTCGTCCTCGGTCCGGTCCGCGAGACCGCCACCCATCCGGGCCAGGCCGGCCTAGGCTGGGAGGCCTTCGCCGATCTCGCCCGGGATTGTCCGATGCCTGTCTATGCGATCGGGGGCTTGGGGCATGAAGATCTGGTGCGTGCGCGTGCGGCGGGCGCGCATGGCGTGGCGATGCTGCGGGGGGCGTGGGCGAATGCCGTCGGTGCGCGCGGGCAGGAACGCCCATGAGGCCGGCGATGCTTTTCGTCTTGGGCGCGGCCCTTGCCTTGGGCTATGCGATGGTTCACCATGCGTGGACCAAGCCCGCGCGAGTCGTTCACGCGACGTGCCCGGACATCACGCGAGGCTGTGCGATCGGGACGCCCGGACACCCGGTCCGGGTACGCTTCTCGCATCGGCCCGGCGTGCTCGTGCCCGTGGATCTGGAGGTCGTTGCGCCGGCGGTCCGGCAGGCCCAAGCGCAATTTTCCATGGTCGGCATGGACATGGGGCCCAACCGCTATCGGCTCCTGCCGGCGGGGCCGGGACGCTTCGTCGGGCACATCCTGCTGCCCGCGTGCGTGGCCGGCCGTAGCGACTGGATTCTTACCCTCGATCTCGACGGACGCCGGACGGCGATTCCCTTTTCGGTCACGCGGTGAGGCCTGCCCGGAAGCGGGACGGCTCGCCCTTCAGCGCAACGCGTAGCCATCGGCGTCCTTGCCACGAACGCGACGCCACCAGACTTGCAGGTTGGCCCGGTTGGCCACCACGATGAAGACCTTGCGCAGCTTCCCCTCGGGCGCGGTGATCGGTGCGACGCCGTGCCATGAATGGGGCGTGCGCTGGAAGATGAAGCTTTGGTTGCCCAGGATCGCGGAGGCCGCGACGGTGCGGAAGTCGCCGAAATCGGGCGCGGAATGGGCGGGGAAATGGCCTGCGTCGTCCAGGACGAGCGTCTGGCCTCCCCAGGCGGGATCCCAGTCCGACGGCGTGTTGAAGTAAAAGATGTGGGAGCCGATCTTGCGGCTCGCGTCGGTGTGCGGGGAAACCGAACCGCCTCGCGGCGCATAGTGCCAGTGCATGGTCAGCGTGAAGCGCTGCCCCGGGTCCATCCCATGCAGGCGGCGCAAGAATGACTGGTAGTCCGGCCCATGCAGCTCCGCGATGAACGCCCGCCACGCCGGACTGATCTGCGCGTCCAGGGCGGGCCGGTATTGCAGCGCATAGCGATCATGGCTCGCCTGCCCGTGGCCGCGTGCCTTTCGGAATTCCGGGGTCAGGAGGGAAACGTCGGGGGCCGAGTCCGCCAGACGCTGGAAGCCGTCGGCCGTCAGGAAGCCCTGAACATTCGCCCACGGAAAAGGTTGGACGGATTGGAAGGATTGGGCGTCCATTTCCGTCATGCGCGCGCGATCAATATATGACATGCCGATGGCCTATCTTCAATACGGATATTGGAATCGTTATGTCGCAAGTCTAGCGCATTTGCGTCGAGGTGTGGCCTTCGTTTGTCAGCCGCCCATGGCGAAGCGCCGTCCAACCCCGCGCGAGCCTGGCGGGCTCCTCGTCGGAGCCCTCGATCAGGCCGTGAGGCCGGCGTTCCCGGGCGGCCAGGGCCTTTCAGGGCGTGTTCGAAGCGCTCTCGCGGCCCCCTAGTTGCCGGAGGGCGTGTCGTCGGCGGGAAGGGGCAGTTCCTGTGCGAGGGGGATGGCGTAGCGGTCCTGCGCCCATTGTCCGAGGTCGATGAGCTTGCACCGCTCCGAGCAGAACGGGCGCGAGCGATTGTCCGGATCCCAGGGGGAAAGGCGGCCACAGGTGGGACAGGGGACGAGGCGTCTGGGCGGCTTCATCGTTCGCAGGGAGGGCTTTGGGCAGGTGGGTTACAGGTTGCAGAAGAACAGATCGAACGCGACGTCGCGATCGCACACGCGGTGGCGCTGGGTGCCTTCCAAGGTGGTGAACCGGACGTTGATCATGTATTTGTTGGCGCTGATTTCGGGAATGCAGGGCAAGGTGTGGTCGAGGCTGATGCGCAGCATCTGCGCCAGGCGTCCGGCCAACATCTGCTGGTAGACGCCGCTGCGCGCGACGAGGTGGCTGACCCGGCCGCTCTCGCGCAGCACCCGGAGCACGATGCCCAAGCCTTCGTAGATCGGCAGCATGGGTGCGATCCACTCGGACAGCTCTTGGCGCCGCAGCATCTGGTCCTGGTGCAGCCAGAAATGGTAGGTGGGCAAGTCGAACTCGCACACCCCCCCGGGGATCCCGGTGCGCTGCTTGATGCTCATGAGCCAGTCGTTCTCGCGCAGGTGCTGCCCGACCTTGCCGGGCATGCCGCGCAGCCCCGCCAGTGTGCGGTCGACGTCGGAGAGCAGATCGTGCAACGCGTCCTCGGCGACGTCCGGGTTGTTGCGCAGGGCCTCCAGAACGGCTTTCTGCCGCTCCAGTTCCTGCAGCAGGTCCGATTTCAGGTCTCCGCGGCTGGCGGCTTCGAGGATTTCGAACAGGGAGAGAATGGCCACATGGTGTTCAAGGCTGCCCGTCAACGCCGAGAAGTGCCGAAACTTGTCGTACAAGTCTTCCAGGCGCAGCAGCGTGCGGATGCGCTCGTTGAGGGGATATTCGTAGCTAATCACGAGCCGATGTTCTGCGCATTGAGGTGAGGGCCTTCCGCCGGCTCAAGGTACCGGGCAGAGTCGGCACGATATTCGGAAATGCCTGTAACGATAATGGAAATCTCCCACAAGCGCAAATATTTAGCATCAAAAAGACCCCGGTGCCCGTCACGCGCCCTCGCTAATGCGCGCGCGCCAGGTAATCCGCGTGCAGGTGCTCGACCTGTTCGGCGAGGGTGTGCGTCCCGCCGCTGTTGTCGATGATGTCGTCGGCTGCCGCGAGCCGCTGTGCCCGCGTCCACTGATGGGCCCGGATCGCCGCTATGGTCCCAGGCGATAGCCCGCGGCGCGTCGCAAGCCGCTCGACTTGCTGCTCTTCCGTGCAATCCACCACCAGCGTTCGGTCCACGAGGTGATGGTAGGCGCCGGTTTCGAACAGCAAAGGCACGACGATCACGGCATAAGGCGCGCGAAGCAGTGCCAGGCGGCGGGTCACCTCGTCGCGGATGAGTGGGTGCAGCAGCGCCTCCAGCCGCTTCAAGGCGCCCTCATCGGCGAATACATGCTCGCGCAGGCGTGCCCTGTCGACGGCGCCGTCCGGCCTCATGTAGGCGGGGCCGAATCCGGCTTCGATGCGCACGGCGCCCAAGCCCCCCGCCCCGGTGAGTTCGTGGGCGATGGCGTCGGTGTCGACGATCCCGGCGCCCAGCCGTTCGAACAGGGCGGCCACGGTGCTTTTCCCGCAGCCGATGCCGCCCGTCAAGCCGATAGTGTAGACCATCTGCGTGCCGCTCACCCGCCCAGATAGGCGCGGGTGAGGGCGGCGCCCCACAGCAGGGCCACGAAGCCGCCCGCCGCCAGGTAGGGACCGAACGGGATGGGAATTTGGCGCCCGCGTTTGGCAATGGCGATCAGGGCCACGCCCACGATCGCACCGGTGATCGACGACAGGAGGATGACGAGAGGCAGCATCCGCCAGCCCAGCCAGGCGCCGATGGCGGCCAGCAGCTTGAAATCGCCGAATCCCATGCCATCCTTGCCGGTCGCGAGCTTGAACAGCCAATAGATCGACCACAGCGTCAGATAGCCCGCGACGGCGCCGATCACGGCCGCCCGCAGCGGGACGAAGACCCCCCACAGGTTGACCAGGAGGCCCGCCCACAGCAAGGGCTGCGTGATGCTGTCAGGCAGCAGTTGGGTGTCGAAGTCGATGACGCTCAGGGCAATGAGCGCGAAGACGAAGAGCATCGCCGCCACGGCCGTGACGCCGAAGCCGAAGTGGGCGGCCAGGTAGCCGGCGGCGGCCGCACAGGCGATCTCGACGGCAGGATAGCGGAAACTGATCGGGGTGCGGCAGCCGGCGCAGCGGCCACGCAGCCAGAGATAGCTCAAGACGGGGATGTTTTCCCATGCCCCGATGGGGCGATGGCAGGAAGGGCATGCCGAGCGCGGCACGACGAGGTTGTAGGGTGCCGCGAGCGGCCCGGCTGCCGCCGTCTGCTCGTTGAGGGCGCCGCATTGGGCGGCCCATTCGCGTTCCAGCATCCTGGGCAGGCGGTGAATCACGACATTGAGAAAGCTGCCGATCATCAAGCCGACCAAGGCGCTCAGCCCGACGAACGCGTGGCTGTCCTGTCTGAGTAGGTCCAATAGGGTCATAGGCCGACCAGGTTCCCTTATCGTTGCCCAAGGGCCGCGCACGGTCCTCGAAGCTGCGCGGGCCCGGCCGTCAGACGGCCGAACCCATCTTGAAGATAGGCAGGTACATCGCAATCACAAGGCCGCCGATGAGCGTGCCCAGGACCACCATGATGATGGGTTCCATCAGGCTGCTCAGGCCGTCCACCGCATCGTCGACGTCCGCTTCCAAAAAGTCCGCAACCTTGCCGAGCATGGCGTCCAGCGAGCCCGATTCCTCACCGATGGCCGCCATCTGCAACACCATGTTGGGGAACAGGTTGCTGTTCTGCATGGCGACGGTCAGGCTTGTGCCCGTGCTCACCTCAGACTGTATCTTCTTGGTCGCTTCCAGGAAGATAATGTTCCCCGCCGCGCCGCCGACCGAATCCAGAGCCTCGACGAGGGGTACGCCGGCGGCAAACATGGTGGACAGGGTGCGCGTCCAGCGCGCGATGGTCGCCTTCTCGATGACCGGCCCGAAGATCGGAATCTGCAGCAGGAGCCTATCCATGACCCGCTGCATGGGCTTCGAGCGCTTCCAGGCATAGAAGAAGCCCCATAGGCCGCCGCCCAAGACCCCGAAGATGAGCCACCAGTAATGGACGAAGAAATCGGAGATGGCGATCACCACCAGGGTCGGTGCGGGCAGATTCGCGCCGAAGCTCGAGAACAGGTTCTTGAACGCGGGGATGACGAACAGCATGATGATCGTCGTGATGACGAAGGCCACGACGATCACGGAGATTGGATAGATCATCGCCGACTTGATCTTGCCCTTGATGGCGAGGATTTTCTCCTTGTAGGTGGCGAGGCGCTCGAGCACCGTGTCCAGAATCCCCGCCTGTTCGCCGGCATGGATGAGGTTGCAAAACAGGGTGTCGAAGTACACGGGATACTTGGAAAACGCCTGCGCCATGCTGGAGCCGGATTCGATGTCCGACTTGATCGAACCCAGCAGGCGCTGGACGGCCGGGTTGGCATGGCCCTTGGCCACGATGTCGAAGGCCTGCAGCAAGGGGACGCCCGCCTTCATCATGGTCGCCAGCTGGCGGGTGAACAAGGAAATGTCGGCCTCCTTGATCTTCTTGCCCTTGGCGAAGGCGCTTTGTTTCTTGACCTTGAGGACCTTGATGCCCTGCCGCCGCAAGGTTGCATTGACCAGCGCGTCGCCGCTGGCGAGCATTTCCCCGCTGACCTTCTTCCCTTTCTTGTCGACGCCTTCCCAATGGAAGGGGATCTCTTTTCGCGCCGCCTTGGGTGCGGCCTTTGCCAGTTTCGCGACTGCCATGTCTTCAGTCCTTATTCGTTGGTGACCGCTTCCACTTCCTCCAGGGAGGTGACGCCGGCCATGACCTTCAGCAACCCCGACTGGCGCAGGTCGCGGATGCCCTCGCGGCGCGCTTGGTCGGCGATGTCGAGGGCGGTCCCGTTCTTCATGATGATGCGGTTCATCTCCTCGGAAATCGGCATCACCTGATAGATGCCCACTCGCCCCTTGTATCCGGTGCCGGCGCACAGGTCGCAGCCGACATGGCCGTATACGGGCCACGAGCCCTCCAGCTGCGCTTCGGAGAAGCCCGCCCGCAGCAAGGCTTCACGCGGGAGCTCGATGGGCTGCTTGCAGCTGCACAGGCGGCGCGCGAGGCGCTGGGCCGTGATCAGCGACACCGACGAGGCGATATTGAAGGGCGCCACGCCCATGTTCATGAGACGCGTCAGGGTCGTGGGCGCGTCATTGGTGTGCAGCGTCGACAGGACCATATGGCCCGTCTGCGCAGCCTTGATCGCGATGTCGGCCGTTTCCAGGTCGCGGATCTCACCCACCATGATGACGTCCGGGTCCTGGCGCAGGAAGGCGCGCAAGGCGGAAGCGAAGGTCAAGCCGGCCTTCTCGTTGACGTTGACCTGATTGATGCCCGCCAGGTTGATTTCGGCCGGGTCCTCCGCCGTCGAGATGTTGACCCCCGGTTCGTTGAGGAGGTTGAGGCAGGTATAGAGGGACACGGTCTTGCCGCTGCCGGTCGGTCCGGTCACCAGGACCATGCCGTAAGGCCGCCGCACGGCCGAAATCAAGGATTCCTTCTGGTCGGGGTCGTAGCCCAGGGCTTCGATCCCCAGCTGTGCGCTGGACGGGTCGAGAATCCGCATGACGATCTTCTCGCCATGCAGGGTCGGCAGGGTGCTCACGCGAAAGTCGATGGCCCGGGTCTTGGACAGCACCAGCTTCATCCGCCCGTCTTGCGGCACCCGCTTCTCCGAGATATCCATCTTGGAGATGACCTTGATGCGCGAAGCGATCTTCTCCTTGATCGCGAGGGGAGGCTGTGCGATTTCGTAGAGCACGCCGTCGCGCCGATAGCGGATGCGGTAGAACTTCTCGTAGGGTTCGAAATGGATGTCGGAGACGTTTTGGTTGATCCCGTCGAGCATGATCTTCTGCAGATACTTGACGACGGGGGCATCGTCGACCTCGGCCGCGACGGCGGCATCGGCGGTGGGCGCCTCGTCACCCGTGAGCTCGAGATCGATGTCCTCCTGCACGAAATTCTTCAAGGTGGTGTCGGAGGCTTCGACGATGCGCCCGATCAGGCGGGTCAGCTTGTCCTCTTCCACCACGATGGGCTCGATCGTCAAGCTGGTCTGGAACTTGATCTCGTCGAGCGCCTGCAGATTGGTGGGATCCGATACCGCGAGAAAGAGCTTGTGGGCCCTGCGATGCAGGGCCACCGCATGCGCCTTCTGGACGAGTCCGGCCTCAAGCGCATCCCCGGGCAGGTAAACCGGATCGACCGCATCGAGGTCGAGCAGGGGGAAGCCGAAGGTCTGGGAGGCGAACTCGGCCACCTCGAGTGGCTGCATCTTTTTGGTCTGCAGCAGCTGGGCGACGAAGCCGACGCCCGCCGCCGCGGCTTGCTTTTGGATGTCCTCGGCATCGACCTCCAACAAGCGCCCGTGCTGCACCAGCGCGTAGGCAAGACCCGTGATGCTGCTTGGAATGGCGGCCATCTATTTTCCGCAGTGCGTGGGAATTATAGGCAGATTATGCCTATGTCAAACTTCGTTTGTAAAGCCGCCGGCCATGCCGGACATGGGTTTTGACGGGCACCGGCCGCCCTTGGTCGGTGCCGAAAATCCGATGCATTGCATGACCCAATAACGGCCGCCGGGGCAGCGCCTTTAGCCGTCTGACCGGAGGGCGTCATTTTCTGCCTCGGTGGCGGGAAAGATGCGGGCCATCTTGATGACCCGGTCGTGGGTTTGCACGATTTCGATCGGATAGCCGGCGACCTTCAGGCTGATGCCGCCCTCGGGGATGTCCTGCAGATGCTCGAGCAGCAGCCCGTTGAGGGTTTTCGGCCCGGTCAAGGGGAAGTGGAGCTTGAGCTTGCGGTTGAGGGTGCGCAGGGCCGCGCCCGCGTCGACCAGGAAGCTGCCGTCCTCGAGCTTCTGATAGGTACCGGATTGCTGGGGTCCGTGGGTCGTGAATTCGCCCACGATTTCCTCGAGGATGTCCTCCAGCGTGACGAGACCCATGAGTTCCCCGTATTCGTCCACGACGAGTCCCAATCGCCGGTGATTTTCCTGGAAATGCTGCAGCTGCAGGAGCAGCGGCGTGCCGCCGGGGATGAAGTACGGGTCCTGCAGCGTCTCCCGCAGCGTGTCCAGGTCCAAGGTGCCGGCGTGGAGCCAGTGCATGACGCGGCGGATATGGATGATGCCGATCACTTCATTGAGTTCGCGCCTGAACGCGGGCAAGCGCGTGTGGTGGCTGGTCGCCAGTTGCTCGATGATGACCTCCACCGGCGCCTCGATGTCGAGGGCTTCGATCTGGCTGCGGGGCGTCATGACATCGTCGACGGTGATCGACTGGAGCTCGAACAGATTCAGGAACATGTTCTGGTGTTGGGCCGGAATATACCTGCCGGCCTCGAGGACCGCCGTGCGCAGTTCTTCCGGGCGCAAGGCCTGGTTGGACTCGCCGACCGGAGGGGTGAGGCGAAGGAGCCAAAGGATCGCGCGCACGAACAGATTGACGAACCACACGACGGGATAGGCGAGGCGCAGGAGGGGCGCCAGCACATAGGCCACCTTGAGCGCGATCGTCTCGGCATAGGCCGCGCCCAGGATCTTGGGGGTGACTTCGCTGAAGACGAGGATTGCGAAGGTGACGGCGAGCGTGGCGAGGGTCAGGGCCAGCCCCCCGTTGCCGAACTCGCGCAGGGTGATCACGGTGACGAGCGCGGCGGCGGCGGCATTGATGAGGTTGTTGCCCAGCAGGATGACGCCGAGCAGCTTGTCGGTGTGCGCGAGCAGCCCCGAGGTCAGCTTGGCGCCGCGATGGCCCTCGCGGGCCAAGTGCTTGAGCCGATAGCGGTTGAGCGCCATCATGCTGGTCTCGGAGGTGGAAAAGAACGCGGAAAGGAGAAGCAGGACCACGAGCGCGCCGAGCAACACGCCTATCGGGATGTCATTCAACGATGAACCTCTAAATCAATGAGATGCGATGAGTCTCGGCAACCGGGGGCGATTTGTCAAGGGATGTCCGCGCCGCGCTCAGTGGCGGTGCAGGATGACTTCCAGGACGAACTTGCTCCCGAGATAGGCAAGGGCGAGCATGCTGAAACCGGAGATCGTCCAGCGGATGGCCGTGCGTCCCCGCCAGCCGTAGATCGCGCGGCCGGCGAGCAGGGCCGCGAAGATCCCCCAGGAGAGCAGCGCGAAGACGATCTTGTGATTGAATTCGAGCGGCTTCCCGAACATTTGCTCGGAGAAGAACACCCCACTGACGACGGTTGCCGTGAGCAGCAGGAAACCGAGCCAGATGAGGCGGAACAGCAGATTCTCGAGGGTCTGCAGCGGCAGCTTCTGCAGCATGAGCGGCATGGCGCCGCGGTGCAGCCGTCTTTCGATGAAGGCCATCAGCAGGGCGTGGGCGGCGGCGATGGTGAACAGTCCGTAGGCCAGGACGGAAATGAACAGGTGAATGCGGAACGCCGGCAAGGCCGCATAGGCCAGATCGTCGGATTCCGGAAAGATCGCGGGCAGCAGCACACAGACGGCGGCCACGGGCAGCATGAGCGCCTGCAGTCCTTCCACTTCGTAGACGAAGCTGCCGAGCCAGTAAATGACGATCGTGGCGAAGGCCATCATGGACACGGCGTTGCCCAGACCCAGGTTGAGCTCCGCCCCGATGTCCATGGAATGGTACAGCGCGGCCGCATGGAGCGCCAAGGGGACCACGATGGCCACCTGCTCCCAGGTGGGGCGCAGCAGGGGGCAGCGGCGCGGGTTCAACGTGAAGCGCGTGCGCGCGAAATGGAACCCCAGTGATGCATAGAGTACGCTGGCGAGAAGCGAGAGGGTCAGTTGCATTATGGTAATCGGCGGAAAAATTTAGTATAACTCTAGACCACCCGGCCGCAAAGCTGTTCCGGCCATTTGACTCTCCTTCCATCGAGCGCAAATCATCATGTTCGACACCCTGACGAGCCGCCTGAGCGGCGTCATCAAGAGCCTGCGCGGTCAGGCGCGCCTCACCGAGGCGAATATAGCCGATGCGCTGCGCGAAGTGCGCGTCGCGCTCCTCGAAGCCGATGTCGCGCTTCCCGTGGTCAAGGCCTTCATTGCCAACGTGAAGGCGCGCGCCTCGGGCCAGGAGGTGGCGGCCAGCCTCACGCCGGGCCAGGCCCTGGTGGGGCTCGTCTACGAGGAGCTGGTGCGCCTCATGGGCGAACACAATGCCGCCTTGAACCTGAACACCGCGCCCCCCGCCGTGATCCTCATGGCGGGCCTGCAGGGCTCCGGCAAGACGACGACCTCGGGCAAGCTGGCGAAGTGGCTGCATGAGAACGGGAAGAAAAAGGTCTGTCTGGTCAGCTGCGACGTCTATCGGCCGGCGGCCATCGAGCAGCTCAAGGTGCTGTCGGCGCAGGTCGAGGCCGATTTCGTTCCCGTCGAGCCCGGCGAGCAGCCGGTTGCCATTGCGCGGCGCGCGCTCGAGCATGCGCGCAAGCAGCTCGCGGACGTCCTGATCGTCGATACCGCCGGGCGCTTGGGCGTCGACGAGGCGATGATGGCGGAGATCAAGGCGCTCCATCTGGCCTTGGATCCCGCCGAGACGCTCTTCGTCGTGGACGCCATGCAAGGCCAGGATGCCGTGAACACCGCCAAGGCCTTCCACGACGTCCTGCCGCTGACCGGCGTGGTGCTGACCAAGTTGGACGGCGACTCGCGCGGGGGCGCCGCATTGTCGGTGCGCTTTGTGACGGGCAAGCCGATCAAGTTCGTGGGCGTGGGCGAAAAGCTCGCGGGGCTCGAGCCCTTCCATCCGGAGCGGATGGCCTCGCGCATTCTCGGCATGGGCGATGTCCTGTCCCTGATCGAAGAGGCGAGCCGCGGCGTCGACAAGGAAGAGGCCCTCAAGCTCACCAAGAAGCTCAAGTCGGGCAAGGACTTCGACCTGGATGACTTCAAGATGCAGTTCATTCAGGTGAAGAAGATGGGCGGCGTGGGCGCGCTGCTGGACAAGCTGCCCGGCCAGCTGGGCCAGATGGCCGGCAATGCCCAGGTGGACGACAAGTTCATCAGCCGGCTGGAGGGCATCATCAATTCCATGACGCCAGGCGAGCGGCGCAACCCCGTCATCATCAAGGCCTCCCGCAAGCGCCGCATCGCGCAGGGGGCGGGGGTGAGCGTCCAGGAGGTCAACCGCCTGCTCGCCCAGTTCGAGCAGACGCAGAAGATGATGAAAACGCTGGCCAAGGGCGGCATGGGGAAGATGATGCGATCCATGCGCGGCATGTTTCCGGGCGTGCGCTGAGCACCGCCGCCCTCCGCAAAAAGGACTTGCCAGCGAGGGGTTCGGCGGGGTAGAATTCCCGTCTTTTTCCAGCTTCGTGGGTGAGAGTTAAGCCATGGTTGTGATTCGACTTTCGCGCGGCGGCGCCAGAAACCGTCCGTTCTACAACGTGGTGGTCGCCGACTCGCGCAACCGTCGCGATGGGCGTTTCATCGAGCGCCTCGGGTTCTACAACCCGGTCGCGCCGGGGGGGCAGGATGCGCTTC
This sequence comes from Pseudomonadota bacterium, assembly GCA_021817985.1. Taxonomy (GTDB): domain Bacteria; phylum Pseudomonadota; class Gammaproteobacteria; order Burkholderiales; family JAKAFK01; genus JAKAFK01. The sequence goes on from JAKAFK010000027.1 coordinate 29,223, forward strand.
GCATCAACCTCGATCGCGTGACGCATTGGCAAGGCGTGGGCGCGCAGGTCAGCGACGCGGTCGCCAAGCTCGTCAAGCGCGCGGGAGCGAAAGCGGCTGGCTGACGATCTGGTCGTCATGGGGCAGGTGGTCGCCCCGTTTGCGGTCAAGGGCTGGGTCAAGGTCAAGCCCTACACCGACACGCCCGGGGCGTTGCTGGACTATCCTGTCTGGTGGCTCGGCGAGCCCGAGCAGGCCCGTGCGGCCAAGGTGATCCAGGCCCATGTGCATGGACCTTCGGTTGTCGCGCTCCTGGAGGGCTGTGCCGACCGGGAGGCTGCCGCCCGCCTCAACGGGGCGCTGGTGAGTGTCCGGCGCGAGGAGCTGCCGCCCGCGGCCACCGATGAGTATTACTGGCGCGACCTGATCGGGTTGGCGGTCGTCAACCGCCAGGGCGTGTCGCTGGGACGTGTCGATCGGCTGCTTGCGACCGGCGCCAACGACGTCCTGGTCGTCGAGGGCAGCCGTGAGCGCTTGATCCCCTTCGTGGGGGCGATCGTGTCGGAGGTCGACCTGACGCATCGCCGGATCGTCGTGGATTGGGAGCCGGATTTTTAAGCGCCGTGAAGGGAACGCGCACGTTGGAGTTCGACGTCGTCACGTTGTTTCCCGAGATGTTCGAGGCGGTGAGGCGCTATGGCGTCACGCGGCGGGCCGAAGAGCAGGGATATTACCGGCTGACGCTGTGGAATCCGCGGGATTTCGCCGACAACAGCTATCGGGCGGTGGATGACCGCCCATACGGAGGCGGGCCGGGCATGGTCATGCAAGGGCCTCCGTTGGAGAAGGCCGTCGAGGCGGCCAAGGGGCGCCAGGCAGAACTCGGTCTCGCGCCGAAGGTGATCTACCTGTCGCCGCAGGGCAGCGTGCTTGACCACCGCAAGGTGATGGCGCTGGTCGCGCAGCCTGGGTTGGTGCTGCTGGCCGGCCGTTACGAGGGTGTCGACGAGCGGCTCTTGCAGCGGGAAGTGGACGAGGAGCTGTCGATCGGCGACTACGTGCTTTCGGGCGGGGAGCTCGCCGCGATGGTGCTGATCGATGCCCTCGTGCGGCAGCTGCCCGGGGTGCTCAATGACGCCCAGTCGGCGCTCGAAGACTCTTTCGTGCAAGGGCTGCTGGACTATCCGCACTATACGCGCCCGGAGGAGTATGCGGGCCTGAGGGTGCCGGAGGTTCTGCTGTCCGGCAATCATGCGAGGATCGCGCGCTGGCGGTTGAAGCAGGCGTTGGGGAAGACATGGCTTCAGCGTCCCGATCTGCTGGCGGATCGGGTATTGGACGATACGGAGCGCGCGCTGCTCGAGGAGTTCCAGCGCGAGTTTCGGGACGGCGCGACGAAGGATTGAGGCGAGCGGCCGGGCAAGGATAGGCTTAAGGAGTGTTGACAAAATGGATCTCATCAAACAGCTTGAAGCAGAAGAAATGGCGCGCCTGGGCAAAACCATTCCGGATTTTGCCACGGGCGATACCGTCGTCGTGCAGGTGAAGGTCAAGGAAGGCGAGCGCGAACGCGTTCAGGCCTATGAGGGCGTCGTGGTGGCCAAGCGCAATCGCGGCCTCAATTCCTCGTTCATCGTGCGCAAGATCTCTTCCGGGGAAGGCGTCGAGCGGACCTTCCAGACATACTCGCCGCTGGTGGCCGGCATCGAGGTGCGCCGTCGCGGCGACGTGCGGCGCGCAAAGCTGTACTACCTGCGCAGCCGCTCCGGCAAGTCGGCCCGGATCAAGGAAAAGCTGACCGCGCGCAAGGCGGAGTCGGCCGCCTAGCCATAAGCCCTGCGCATGGCCGTGAGCCGCGCGATGGCCTACGAGGCGATACTGGCGGCGCCGTTCGGCGCCCTGGGGATCCGCACGGAAGGGGGTGCCTTGTCCGGCATCGACTTCCTTCCGCGCGAGGCGGGCGCCAGCGCCCCGCGCACGGCGGCGGCCGAGCAGGTCTGTCGGCAGCTCGAACGCTACTTCTCGGACCCCGTCTATTCCTTCGACTTGGTGCTGCGCCTTCGCGCAACGCCCTTCCGCACCGCGGTCTGGGCGCGGCTCCGGACGATTCCCCCCGGCAGTCCGGTCTCTTATGGGGCGCTGGCCCGCGAGTTGGGCTCCAGCGCCCGTGCCGTCGGGCAGGCCTGCGGCGACAATCCCATTCCCATCGTGGTGCCCTGTCATCGGGTCGTCGCGCGCGACGGCCTTGGGGGCTTCATGCACGCGGCGGACACCGGACCGCTGTCCATCAAGCGCTGGCTCCTTGCCCATGAGGCCTGCTGACGGCCAGCTGCTGGACGAATTCTGCGACGCCTTGTGGCTGGAGGCAGGGCTCTCTCGCAATTCCCTGGAGAGCTACCGGCGCGACTTGCGCGGTCTGGCCGTGTGGCTTGACCAGGAGCGGGGCAGGGGGCTCGCGCAGGCGGAGCCTTTCGATCTGCTGGCCTACCTGTCCTACCGCCTGCAAAGCGGCGCGCGCGCCGCAACCGCCGGCCGCTGCCTGTCGGCGATGCGTCGTTTCTTCCGCTATGCGCTGCACGCAGGCTTGCTCAGCGTCGACCCCAGTTTGCGCATCGAATCGCCCAAGCAGGTCCGGCGGCTCCCCAAGGATCTGAGTGAAGCGGAGGTCGAGGCGCTGCTAATGGCGCCCGATGCGGCGGAGGCGTTAGGGCTGCGCGACAAGGCGATGCTGGAAACGCTCTATGCGAGCGGCTTGCGCGTGTCCGAATTGGTGGGCCTGCCCAATGCGGCCGTGGACCTCGCCAGCGGGGTGGTGCGCGTGCTGGGCAAGGGCGCTAAGGAACGCCTGGTCCCGCTCGGGGAGGAGGCCGTCGTATGGATTGGCCGCTACCGCGCGGGCGCGCGGGCCGCGCTCCTGCAGGGGCGATCCGCCGATGCCTTGTTCCTCACCCAACGGGCCGCGCCGATGACCCGGCAGGCGTTCTGGTATCGGATCAAGGCCTACGCGCAGGCCGCCGGCATCGCCAAGCCGCTGTCGCCGCACACCCTGCGCCACGCCTTCGCCACCCATCTTCTCAATCATGGGGCCGACCTGCGGGTCGTGCAGATGCTGCTGGGCCATGCCGACATTTCCACCACGCAAATCTATACGCATGTGGCGAAAGAGCGCCTGAAGCAGCTGCATGCCCGGCACCATCCGCGCGGCTAGCGGGGAAGCTTGGCGTCTGCGCGCGTGCCCCGTTCGATGATGACGCCGGTCTGGCGAACGCCGCGCATGAGACCGAGCTTGGCCACGCTCACGCGGACCCAGGGGCTATGGAATTCATGGAGGAGCAGTGCGGCGATGTTTTCGGCCAGCGCCTCGACCAGCCCGAAGGCACGGTGTGCGGCGAGATCCCGGATCCGGCCGACGACTTGGGCGTAATCTATGGTATCCTCGACGTGGTCGGTCTCACCGGCCCGGGAATGCGGCAGGCCGATTTCGAGGTCCAGCTGAACGGTTTGCGGCGCCATTTTCTCCCACTCGTGAATGCCGATGGTGAGATCGAGCCTGAAGTCGCGCAAGAAGATGATGTCCATGGGGCAAGTCTGTGTTCCGCAGGCGCTGTTCGCCGTAAAATCCGCGCCGGACCGCCTGGGCAGGGCGTAAGCCCCGGCGGCGCGCTCGTCCCGGCCCCATGCGGGCCCAGGCTCCCGGAGGCGCCATTGTATAGCGTTTGTCGCGCGCCTCCAAATGGCAGCACGGACGGGCATGGCGTCATCCCCAAGGCGTTATCTCAAACTGGTCGAGGATGGTCATGCAAGTCGTGGTTTACATTCTTCTCGCGTACATGGTCGGATCGCTGTCCTTCGCGGTGATCATGAGCCGCCTCTTTTGTTTGCCCGACCCTCGGACCTTCGGCTCGCACAACCCGGGTGCCACCAACGTCTTGCGCACGGGCAGGAAGCTTGCGGCCGGACTCACGCTGGCAGGTGACGGGCTGAAAGGGTATGTCGCGGTCTTCGTCGCCAGGCAATTGGCCGCAGGCGAGGTCGTGCTCGGGCTCGTGGCCCTGGCGGTGTTCCTGGGGCACATCTATCCGCTGTTCTTCGGTTTCCGGGGCGGCAAGGGCGTGGCCACCGCGCTGGGCGTCCTGACCGCCTTGAGCCCCTGGCTGGGCGCTGCGGTGCTGGCCAGTTGGCTGCTGGCGGCGTACATGTGGCGCATCTCGTCGCTGTCTGCCCTGATCGCGGCGGCCTTGGCGCCGCTGTATGCGGCCGCGATCCTCGGTTTCAACGTCCTCACGCTCACCGTGCTGATCCTGTCGGTCTGGCTGGCCATGCGGCACAAAGCCAACATCCGGAATCTGCTCGCGGGGGCCGAGGCGGCCATCGGATCCAACGGGCCGCAGGCGAAATAGCGCTGGACCGATGCCGGAACGCGTTCGGGCGGCCTGGCGGCATGGAGAATAGGCATGGTGTGGTTCAAAAGCGAGATCGATTACGCGAAGGACAGCCTCACCCAGGCGTCCGACTCGGCGATCGAACGGGCCGGTGAACGGCTGAGCGCGGTCGTGGCGAGCGGCATCGCGCGGGCCAGCGGTGAGTTGCGCGACGTGGTCATGGGCGCCAGCACGGAAGTCGACGCCAAACTGGACAAGATCTCGCAGGCGCTGCACGACCAGCGCTCCTTCACCAAGTCCGACGTCAAGGAGTTGGTCGATTACGCCGCCGACAAGCTGGGGGATGCGCTGGATGCGCGTGTCCGAACCATGCGCGCGGAGATTGCCGAGCTGGTCGAAGAGAAGGTGGAATATTTCAAGCAGGAGGTCGATACCTTCTTCGTGCGCCGGCAGGAAGACCTCGCGCGCGAGCGGCGGCGCCTGCTCACCAATGTGGGGATTGCCCTGACGGCGTCGCTCGGCATGGCGATCGTCTCCCTCACCTATCACGACATGGCCCGCTCGCACCTCGATTTGTTTACTGTTTTCCGGATTGTTCTCGCCGCGTTGGTGGGCGGGTCCGTGACCTGGCTCGCGGTGCGCTTCGTGCAACGCTATCGCAGCCTGTCGGAACCCAAGAAAGACCTCGTCTACATGACCATGCGGCATTGGGGCATACTGCACCCGGCGAACCTGTGGGGATACGCCGCCTTGCTCATCGTGATGGCGCTGCTGGCGGCCTTTGTCTTGTTCCCTGCCCAATTGGCCGCGTTTTCGGGCAACGCTGCCCTGATGCGCTGGGCGCACCTCATCGGCCGATGAGGGGGATTATCGACCGGTTTCGCCGGAAGGCTCGTCCTCGAACAGGCGGGCATTGGATAGCGGCAGCTCGCTCAACTCCCAGCGCGGCCGCACCGTGAAGCCGGTCGCGCCGGCGCCGGCGTCCTGCAGGCGGGCCGCGCCCGCAAAGGCGATCATGGCGCCGTTGTCCGTGCAAAATTCGAGCGGCGGGTAAAAGACCTCGATGCCTCTTCGCCGCGCCTGCTCCGACAGCTGTTCGCGCAGCCTGCCATTGGCGCCGACGCCGCCGGCCACGACGAGCCGCGAGAATCCGGTCTGGTCGGTGGCGGCGAGCGCCTTGGCGACCAGCACCTCCACGATCGCCTCCTGAAACGCGCAGGCGATGTCGGCGCGCGTTTGGTCGTCCAGCGCCTTTTGCGCCTGCACGAGCATGAGCACGGCGGTCTTGAGGCCGCTGAAGCTGAAGTTGAGTTCCGGGGACTTGAGGAGCGGACGCGGCAGCTTGAAGCGCCCGCATCGCCCGCGGGCGGCCAAGGCCGACAGGGCGGGACCTCCCGGATAGCCGAGACCGAGCAGCTGCGCGGTCTTGTCGAAGGCCTCACCGGCCGCATCATCAAGGGTCTCGCCCAGCAGATCATATGCCCCGACGCCGGTCACGCCCATCAGCTGCGTGTGCCCGCCGGACACCAGGAGCGCGACGAACGGGAAGTGCGGCCTCGGGCGGGCGAGCAGCGGGGAGAGCAGGTGGCCCTCCAGGTGGTGCACGCCGACGGCCGGGATGTCCAGGGCGAAAGCGAGTGCCGAACCGATGGCCGCCCCGACCAGCAGGGCGCCCGCCAGGCCAGGGCCTTCCGTGTAGGCGACCGCGTCGATGTCCTTGAGGGCGTGACCGGCCTGCGCGAGCGTGCCGCGGATGAGCGGCAGCACTCTGCGGATGTGGTCGCGCGAGGCGAGCTCCGGCACGACGCCACCGTATTCGGCGTGCAAGGCGACCTGGGAATGCAGCGCGTGGGCGAGCAGCCCTTGCGACGTGTCGTACAGTGCGACGCCGGTTTCGTCGCAGGAGGTTTCGATGCCCAGGACTCGCATGGTTTTCCGATGGCTTGACAAAGGGGCTGCACCGTTTTCAGGCAGGGCACAGGCCGCTGCTATAATAGAGCATTAGATCTCATGGGCGAAAGCGTTGCGTTTTCCCCCCGGTTTCGTCGGCTGAGGGTTGAAAGCGGCGCGATTTGTTAGTAATATCTCGCTTTTGCCTGTTTCCTGCAGGAGAGGAATCTTTATCCATGCCAAGCGTACGTGTGAAGGAGAACGAGCCCTTTGAAGTGGCGTTGCGCCGTTTCAAGCGGTCGGTTGAGAAGACGGGTCTTTTGACCGAATTGCGGGCTCGCGAGTTCTACGAGAAGCCGACGGCCGAGCGCAAACGCAAGCTCGCGGCGGCGGTCAAGCGTCACCACAAGCGCCTGCGCAGCCAAATGCTGCCCCCCAAGCTGTACTGATCCCGGGCAACGGGCGCTGGGGCCTGTGGCCTCGGGTATGCTGGATTTCTCCTTGCCAGTAGGTTTGTTCTGACGCTCCCGTCCGGGAGCGCCGTTTTTGCGAGTGCTCGTCCCTTGTGGGCGACCATGCCTCCCATGAGCTTGAAAGAGCGCATTACCGAAGACATGAAGAACGCGATGCGGGCAAAGGATGCGCCGCGCCTGTCCGCGGTGCGTCTTCTGCTCGCGGCGATCAAGCAGCGCGAGGTGGACGAGCGCATCGCGCTCGACGACGCGCAGGTCATTGCCGTTCTCGAGAAGATGATCAAGCAGCGGCGCGATTCGATTGCGCAGTTCGCTCCGGCGGGCCGCGATGACCTCGTCAGCAAAGAGCAATTCGAGATCGATGTCTTGTCGGCCTACCTGCCGCAGCCGCTCACCGAGGCGGAGGTCGCGCAGTTCATCGCCGAGGCGGTCGCGGCTGCCGGGGCGACGGGCCTGAAGGACATGGGCGCCGTGATGGCGATTCTGAAGCCCAAGCTCGCGGGCCGTGCGGACATGGGCCGTGTTTCCGCCGCAGTCAAGGACAGGCTGGCCGGACGCTGAGGGTAGGGACGCCGGCAGGCCGGCGCCTCGTGCGGTCCTTGGGAAACGGCGGCCGGTGGGCCAGCGGCCGCGGCCGCGTGTGAGGGGGGCGTGCCATGATTCCGCAGTCCTTTGTCGAGGACCTGCTGATGCGCGTCGATATCGTCGATGTGGTCGAACGGTACGTTCCGCTCAAGAAGGCCGGTGCCAATCTGGTTGCGCGTTGCCCCTTCCATCAAGAGAAATCGCCCTCCTTCACCGTCAGTCCGACCAAACAGTTCTACCATTGCTTCGGGTGCGGCGCGCACGGTTCGGCCATTACGTTTCTCATGGAGCATGGCGGGCTGGGCTTCGTGGACGCGGTGCGCGAACTCGCGGGCACGGTAGGGATGACCGTCCCCGATGAGAAGCCGCATGCCGCCCGGGATGCGCACGCGGGTAGCGGCACGCAGGCCTTGTACGAGGCGCTCGCGCAGGCGGCGCAATACTACCGGCAAAGCCTCAAGCAGTCCGAGGCCGCGATCGCCTATCTCAAGGGGCGGGGCCTCAGCGGCGAGGTGGCCGCGCGGTTCGGCATCGGCTATGCGCCGAACGGCTGGCAGTCGCTCGCGCAGGTCTTCCCGGACTACCGCGCCAAGGTCCTGGAGCACTGCGGGCTCGTCATTGCCGGCGAGCAGGACAAGCGCTACGACCGCTTCCGCGACCGCATCATGTTTCCGATTCAGGATCGGCGCGGCCAAATCATCGGCTTCGGCGGGCGCGTGCTGACCCAGGGGGAGCCGAAGTACCTCAACTCCCCGGAAACCGCGCTCTTCGAGAAAGGGCGGGAGCTGTATGGCCTGTCGCAGGCCCGCCAAGCTATCCGCGCCCAGGGGCGCGTGCTGGTGGTGGAAGGGTACATGGATGTCGTGGCGCTGGCGCAGCATGGCATCGGGTATGCCGTGGCGACGCTGGGAACGGCGACCACCGCGATCCATGCGCAGACCCTCCTGCGCCAGGCGGACGAGGTGCTCTTCTGCTTCGACGGCGATGCCGCAGGGCGGCGGGCGGCGTGGCGCGCCTTGGAGAACACCCTGGCGGAACTCGCCGATGGCAAGCAGGTCGGCTTTCTCTTCCTGCCCGAAGCGGACGATCCCGACACCTTCGTGCGGCGCGAGGGCCGAGAGGCGTTCGAGGCGGCGCTTCGCGAACAGGTGATGCCGCTGTCGTCATTCTTGATCGAAGAGTTGCGCGGGCGCCGCGACTTGGGCAGCGAGGAGGGGCGCGCGAATTTCCTCGCGCTGGCCAAGCCGTTGCTCGAGAAGATCCGGGCGCCCGGCCTGCGCCTCATGCTGCGTAAGCGCGTGGCGGATCTCACGGGCCTGCAGGCGGACGAGCTGTCCTCTCTTTATGGCCCGGCGCCGACGGCGCCTTTGCGGGTGGCGGCACCGGCCCCGCGGGCAGGCCGCGTGGCGCCTTCCTTGGCGCGAAAACTTCTTCAGCTTTTGATGTTCGAACCGAAGTTGATCGCCCCATGTGCGGGTGATGGAGAGGTCAGTCCCGATTCCCCTCTGGCCGATTTGTTGAGCGTGTGCGGGAGATCCGGATGGTGTGGCGGGGAAGCGCAGACGCTCAAGGCCGTTCTTGAATTTCTGCGGGATCACCCACAAATTAGCCATGCGGCACCGCTCGTGGAACACTTCCGGGAGACAGGGCACGGACCCTTGCTCTATCAGATTGAGCAGGAAGTGTTGCAGTGGGGCGAGGATTTCGCGGTGAAGCAGGAATTCCAGGGTGCGCTGGACCAGGTTGGCGCGTTGCTTCGGCATGAGAAGATCGATGCGTTGCGCCAGAAAGGTTTGGGCGCCCTGACTTTGGAGGAGCGCCAAATGCTCCAGCGGTTGCTGCGCGAGCCCGGACAAGCCGAAAAAAATCAAGGGTAAAATCGCGCATTAGTGTATAATTTTAGGTTTTTAGTGCTCGTTTATCGGAATGACGTTGATGGCTACGGAAAACGAAAAGTCGGAAGTGAGGTTGAATGACGCCGAGGCTCGGCGGATGCGCCTCAAGAACCTGATCGTGCTGGGTAAGGAGCGCGGCTATCTGACGTACGCCGAGATCAACGATCACTTGCCGGACGAGATGCTGGACGCCGAACAGATCGAAGGCGTCATCAGCATGATCAACGACATGGGCATCGCGGTCTATGACGAGGCGCCGGATGCCGAGGCGTTGCTGATGTCCGATGCCGCCCCCACGGTGGCCGACGAAGACGCGGTGGAAGAGGCGGAAGCGGCGCTGTCCACTGTCGATTCGGAGTTCGGGCGCACGACCGACCCGGTTCGGATGTATATGCGTGAGATGGGGTCGGTGGAGTTGCTCACGCGGGAAGGCGAGATCGAAATCGCCAAGCGCATCGAAGATGGCCTGAAGCACATGGTGCAAGCCATTTCGGCTTGTCCCGCGACCATCGCCGACATCCTGGAGTTGGCGGCGAGAGTCGATCGTGACGAACTGCGCATCGACGAGCTGGTGGACGGCTTGGCCGATTCCGGCGACATCGAAGAAATCACCGACGAGATGGCGGAAGCCGAGCCTGAGCTCGCGAGCGATGAGGAAGATGAGGAAGGCGGGGTCGCCTCTGCCAATCTCGCGCAACTGAAAGCCGCGGCCGCCGACCGGTTTGCGGTGATTCGCGAGGCCTTCGATCAGATGCGCGAGGTTTTGGCCAAGAAGGGGGCGCGCAGCAAGGCCTACAAGGAGATTCAGGAACGGATTTCCAACGAGCTGATGGCGATCCGCTTCTCCGCGAAGCAGGTCGAAGCCTTGTGCGACAACCTGCGGCACCTGGTCGACGCGGTGCGGGGGAGCGAGCGCGAGATCATGGAGCTTTGCGTCACCCGTGGCGGCATGCCCCGCAAGCACTTCATCAAGGCGTTCCCGGGCAATGAGGGCAACCTCAATTGGGTGCGCGAGGAGGCCGCGGCCGGCAAGGACTACAGCAATGCGCTTGGCCGCTACGAGGCGGCGATTGTGGAGCAGCAGGAGGCGTTGCTGGCGTTGCAGGACCAGGTGGGCATCCCGATCAAGGACCTGAAGGAAATCAATCGCCAGATGTCCACGGGCGAGGCCAAGGCACGCCGGGCGAAACGCGAGATGATCGAGGCGAACCTGCGACTGGTGATCTCGATTGCCAAGAAGTACACCAATCGCGGCCTGCAGTTCCTGGATCTCATTCAGGAAGGCAACATCGGGTTGATGAAGGCTGTCGACAAGTTCGAATATCGGCGCGGATACAAGTTCTCCACGTATGCGACGTGGTGGATTCGCCAGGCGATCACGCGTTCGATCGCGGACCAGGCGCGGACGATTCGGATTCCGGTGCACATGATCGAGACCATCAACAAGATGAATCGGATCTCGCGCCAGATCCTGCAGGAGACCGGCATTGAGCCGGATCCTGCCGAATTGGCCAAGCGCATGGAAATGCCCGAGGAGAAGATCCGCAAGATCATGAAGATTTCCAAGGAGCCCATCTCCATGGAAACGCCGATTGGTGACGATGAGGACTCTCATCTGGGCGACTTCATCGAGGATGCCGCGACCATGGCGCCGATCGAGGCGGCCGTCTATGCGAGCCTGCGCTATGTCACCAAGGAGGTGCTGGACACCCTGACCCCGCGGGAGGCGAAGGTGTTGCGTATGCGTTTTGGCATCGAGATGAATACCGACCATACCTTGGAGGAAGTCGGCAAGCAATTCGATGTGACGCGCGAGCGGATTCGCCAGATCGAGGCGAAGGCGCTGCGCAAGCTGCGTCATCCTTCCCGCTCCGAGCGGCTGAAGAGCTTCCTGGATACCGAGACCTGAGGTCTCGTCGAGCAGAGGACTGGTCAGGCCCTACGGTCTGGCCAGTTTTTTTATGCGGGGGTCTGTAGCTCAGTCGGTTAGAGCAGGGGACTCATAATCCCTTGGTCGACGGTTCGAGTCCGTCCGGACCCACCACCCCATCCGCATGGCGCAAAGCCAATCAGTGCGCCATTCTCAGTCGGTTTCTTCGGCTCGCCGGCCAATAACGGATTGAACGCCACACCGCTGGCTTCAAAGCACACAGGTTATCGGTGAGGTGGGCCGGAAGGGTGTGGCGGGGCATTGGTCGCCTAGTTCGTTGGGCCAGAATGCCCTGAAACGCGCTTATATTGTTCTCCTATCGTAGCGTTTAATGCTACGATAGGAGAGTGAAAAACGCACACAAACGGCACTCGGTTGGCGTCGCGGCCCGCTTTGTCGACGAGCGGCTCGCTGAGGGGCGCGTCTTTTTTTCCTTCGCCGAGCTTCTTGCCAAGACCGGTCTGTCGGAGATCGCCGCAAAACACCAGCTGCTGCGGTTGGGAAATAAGATCGCTCGGGTTACGCCGCGCCAGCAGAGCTTCCTGATCGTCCCGCCTGAATACCGCACCTTTGGCGCTCCCCCCATTGAATGGTGGCTCGACGACTACATGCGGCAGCTTGGTCACCCGTATTACCTTGCGTTGCTGTCGGCAGCCGCCCTGTTTGGATCCAGCCCGCAAGCCGTTCAAGAAACCCAGGTCATGACTGATGCTTCTCGGCGCGATATTGTTCTCGGAAGAATTCGGGTCAGGTTCTTCATGAAATCGGGGATTGGCAGGACGTTGGTCGCGCAGGCGCCAAGTGCGTATGCGCCACTGACCGTGAGCACTGTGGAGTCGACGATTGTTGATCTGATCCGGTACGCGCCCCAGCTTGGAGGTATCGAGCGCATGGCGGAAACTATTGCGCCGATGATTGCACGAGCGAAGCCAGGTGCCTTCCGGCGGGTGCTCGATGCTGAACAGGAAGTGGCCACGGTGCAGCGGCTTGGCTTCGTGCTCGAAGCCATCGGTGCCGCCAAGCTCGTGGAAGTTGCCTGGAAATGGCTGCCGGCGAGGCTCCCGCCGACCGTGCTGTCCGCACAGGGCGGCGGGCGTGAGGCGGCACCCATGCACCCGAAATGGCACGTGGTGAACAACTCGGACGCATTTGCATGAACTTGCTGACGCAACGCGACGTGATCGCCCATCAAGCGTTGGTTCCATGGCCGAATCGACGCCAGGTCGAGCAGGATTTGCTGTTGTGCCAAGCCATGGTCGCGTTGTTTAACGACGACTTCCTCAAAGGGCAGATCGCGATGCGGGGCGGCACCTTGCTCCACAAGGTGCATCTCGCGCCGGCGTCCCGATACAGCGAGGATATCGATCTTGTCGTTGTCGGCGATCGCCCAAAAGAACACATCGAGAAAGCCTTGCGCAGGGTGCTGAGCGACGTGCTCGGCAAGCCGGCGGCTTCGGTCTGGGGTGCGGTCAGGCTCGCTGTCCGCAATGCCCTCCGCCCTTCGGAGATATTGCGCCTGACGTACAGGCTGGACTGTGTTTCCGAGCATGGGAGCGAGCCGCTGGAAATCGTGGTCGAGGCCAATGTCACGGAAAGGACCCCTCATCGCGAGATCGTGCGCGTGCCCTTCGCGCATTCGTTCCGCGGGCAGGACGCCAGTGTGGCCGTCAATGCCTTCGACATTCACGAGATGCTCGGCACGAAGATGCGGGCCATGTTCCAGCGCCGTCGTGGGCGCGACCTTTTCGACCTGTACTGGGCGCTGACGCATGCTCCGAAGCCGGTTGATCCGCACGGGATCATCGAATCGTTCCGGCACTATATGGACCAGGAGGGCGCCGTGGCCGGCAGGGAGGAATTTGTCGGCAT
>JAKAFK010000100.1 GCA_021817985.1 Pseudomonadota bacterium
TGGACCGTGGGCTGTTCGTCCGACCATCATCACCTCAAGGGGCTAGAGTACGCCCTGTGGCTAAGCTACCCGTTGGCGTTGTACGGAGCCAGCAATGCCCAGCTCGCGCCCGGCTACAAAGACCCCAAAGCGCGACGAGAAATCAAGGCGCTCTAAGACGAGCAACTGCCTGGCGGCAACCGTTAAGCCGTCAAGCCCGGTCTGTTGATATGTGGCGGCTAGTCGTCGAATTGCGCCAGCGCCACCGCGAGAGCTTGCCAAGGGCCCTTGGGAGCGCGGGCCAGCCTGCGCAGCAGTTCGAGCCGTGTGTCCTTCGAGAGACGCTTGGCCGCCGGCATGTTTGCCCAACTCGCAGGAAACGCGGCGACGGGGAGTTCTGCGGCAGCTGCGAGGCGAGCCAACCTTTCCGAAGCATCGAGCTTCTCTATGGCCGCAAGGAGTTCAGCACGACGCCCATTTTTTTGAGCGTGATGCTCTCGCGCCTTGGCGTGGGTACTAGCGCGTTCAGCAAGTCGCTGCTCTCGCTGCGTGCGCTGTTGCTTGTCGGCCTCGGCGGCAGCGCTAGCTCGCTCGCAGCGCATTCGATGGTAGGCAACCACCGAATCAGCAACGCCGCGCTCAGCGTTGTCGGTACCGAACGGTATGTACGGATTTTGTGCCGTGTGGAACGCCCAGATGGTCAGCTCTCGTGCCAAGTCCGCATCACGCGCCTCCAGCGCGCGCAGCAGCCGTGGGACAGCGGTTGTGCTGCCGCGACGCAGTCGATGGGGTTCGTCTAGGCTCTCCAACTGTGTAAATAGCTTCACTAGGGCAGCGAGTGCCGTAGTAGGTAACTGGTTGGAAAATTCGTGTATCGAGTCCGATAACATGACCAAGCGGCGTGGCGTCAGTTCAGCCACAAGCATCTGCAGTTCGCCTGCGCCGGCGTGTCGGCCAACGGTCAGGCATCTATCAAGCGTCTGTATCGTCTCGCCATCCACGGCACTCTCCTTTGAGGGACGCCCTCCCGCCCTGCGGCGTCAGGCGCCCCGTCGCATCCACGCGGCAATATCTCTTTGCTGACCCTCCGTCAAAGTGCTCAAAGCACGTACAAGGAGAGCCTGGTATGAGTCGGGGGTCGGCGCCTCCGGGAATTCGGTACCGTAAGCGACAAGGATGGGCTCGCCATCGACCTTCGCGGCGTCCGTACGCCCGTAGCGAACGGTCGCAATGACTCGCAACGTTTGGACAACAAGTTCTCGAAAAACAGGCGTGTGGTCAAGCCACCGGAGGGCGGCGCGATGTTCTTCCGCCAAGTCAAGGTCTCGGCGGGCTTCATTGGAAGGGTTGCCATAGAGGATATTCGTTCGGGCTGCCGCGCGAAGTCCGGAAAGCTCCTTCTCATCATCGCGTGGTGAGGCAGGGTCAGCTGGTTGCAGACTATTGCGCAGCGAAATGTATGTGGCCATCTGCGCAGCCCTCGTCAGGGCAGCCATTTGATTCATGACGCGCTTCTTGCGATTTCCCAGCCAAGCGAACATCTTGACCTCCGAAAATTCCATGAACAAGATGAGCTCTCTCCAGGCTATTTCTGTCTCAAGCGCTCCGCCTAGCCATCGACCGGCTGAATCGATGCACATTCCGTGTGCTCGTCGTTGTATGGGTCTGAGCCCAGCTGAGCGGTGAACTCTGCGGCGCGCAATCGAGTTGCCTAATACAGTGCCATCGACTCGTCTCCATGAGGGTTGCCGTCAAGTCTAAACCAGCTGAGGAAGCCGATGACGCGTGGTAGCGGTTCCCGTAACGCGGTTTCCCCCTAGCGGAGCGCATACCACGGTGCGCCTCGGTAATTCACTTGAACACGTGTCGGAGCGGATGACCTGACCCGCCATACAAATTCTTGTTACGTCTGAGAGGTAGAGTGCAGCCAGAGGAAACAGGCTGCGCCACGTGCATCGAGAATTGTGCGGCGCAAGAAAAAAACCTGCAGCGCCGCCACTGTGCTCGGTACCGCTGTGTGACCCGTGACCTCACTAGAGCCCTGCCCATGTACCTGCCCAAACACTTTGAACAATCCGACCCCGCTGAACTGCACGCCTTGATGCGCGCCCATCCGCTGGCGACCTTGGTCACCTTGGGCAGCGAGGGGCTGGACGCCAATCTCATCCCGCTACTTCTCATTCAAGAGGACGACAAAGCCGTCCTGCGCGGCCATGTCGCCCGTGCCAATCCTGTCTGGAAACAAACTCCAGACGGCAGCGATGTGCTCGCCGTCTTTCGCGGGCCTGACGCCTATGTGAGCCCAGCTTGGTATCCGAGCAAAGCCGAGACCGGCAAAGTCGTGCCGACTTGGGCTTATGTCTCGGTGATGGCGCGAGGAGTGCTTCGCATCAAGGAAGATGCAGTCTGGGTACGCGCGCTCGTCGAATCTCTGACTACGCAGCACGAAGCCGCACGGGTCTCGCCTTGGGGCATGGCGGACGCGCCTGCGGATTACATCGACGCCATGCTCAAAGCCATTGTGGGCATCGACATCGAGGTGACCCAACTGCAGGGTAAGTGGAAGCTGTGCCAGGATGACGGTCAGCGGGATTGCGCTGGCGTCGCGGCGGGGCTTCGCGACCTCGGCACCCAGGACGCGGTCGACATGGCTGACCTGGTCGAGCGAGGCACGTAACCGTGTAACCCTGGAACGCTGGGGCAGCAGTGGCATTAGTAAGAATACTCAACCAACCAATTTACTCGGGTAGGTGCAGTGAGGACGCTGAACCCCTCCAACTGATGGACTGGTGAGAAAGCGCAACATCGTTGATGATGTCTCTGGTGAGAGAACGGCATCAAGGGGCCGTTCCTGCGAACTACCGATGCGATGGAGAATGGGAGCGCTCAGCTGTCCAGCGCCGCAAATCGGGCAACCAGTTCCTCGTAGTGCTCTGCGGCAGCCTTCGGCTTAGCCTTGGCAAATTTTGCGAGGTTCAGCAACTTCCACCTGATTGCCGGCATCTCCTGTAAGTGCGCGAACGGCATCAGTTGCCAAGCAGGCTCGCCGCGCAACAGTGATAGAAGGAACTCTCTGTGGCCGCGTGTGAGCGCTCTTGGCAGCGTGTCGAACAGCCAAGTACGGGTTGCCTCCAGTTCGGTCAACTCAACGGGTGCTGATGTCATGCCGACGAACTCGCTGTCGAACACTTCGGCAATTGGCTTTGGCCTGGGAAAGAGGACCTCATGTATCGTTCTATTGTGTCCCGCCAGATACGCCACAAAGCAGTCAACGAAGTCTGCGGGAAGCCCAAAGCGCCGCCGCATCAGCATGACGTCAAAGAGGTCGCGGGGGTGCTGACGGTCCATGGCAGCGACGAGCTTGCTGCCATGGACCTCCGCCAGCGCCAGCATCGGTACCTCGATATTGGCGGCGAACATCTGCTGAGCAGCAGGCGTCAATGTAACTCGTGCGATGGGAAGCACGGTGCCCCGGAGTACGAAGTTGACCTCAACTTTCACTGCTGATGAGCGGTCGCTAACGAACATCTTCGTCTCGTCGCCCACCTTGTTCGTGCGTACCTCGACGGTCAGCCCGAGCTTTTCGAGCCTGCTCTTTGCATTGGTGAGCTCGTCTTTGATTGTCGCGAGCGCGTTCTCGCGGTCGAGTTCGTGGTCGGTGAAAACGACGTCGATGTCCACAGAGAGTCGAGGCAAATCCTGGACAAAGAGGTTGAGCGCTGTGCCACCCTTGAGGGCGAAGAACTTGGATTCGAACAGCACCGGAGCCACTTCCAGCAGAAGCTGGACGGTGGACACATAGACCGGGTTCATTTCGTCTTTCGCAAAGAGAGTCGCTCGCCTGTGCGACCAACTGTGACCCATCGTTCACCGCCCCCGAGCCGAGTGCTGTGCTTGAGGGCAATCGTCTTCCATGACAAATCCAGGTTGTCCGCCACTGTGTATGCAAGCCGAACCACCTTGATTCGTGTGAGATACCCCATGAGCTCATCCAGTACGTTCAGCCTCAAGGCCCGCGCTCCTTCAATCAGGTTCTGTGCCTCTTCGAGTGTCTGGCGCTTGCCAACATCGCTCAGGAGCTCAAGAATTGCGCGCTCTGGCGTGGAGACCTGTAACTCTGGACGACCTGCAGGCAATGGTGAGATGCCGAGGCCCGTTGGTAGCTTCCCGCTGAACAGGTGAGTCGACTGGTAGTGCGCGGGGAACTGTTGAACGAACCACTCGGGCAGACTAACCGACTTCTCTCCCCACAAGGAAAGCGTTTCGCGCGAGCTCAGATTGTGTCGAACGCCGCGCCAGCTCAAGGCTGTTTTCCCTCCGACATGAAATCCTGGGATGAGCGCACTTAGGCTTACCAAACTTGCGTCGCGCTCAAGAACGTCGCCAGGCAGCCCGTAGACGCCGTGCCCGACCCGACGCATCCAGCCCTCTTGGGCGAGTCGAGCTGCGTGTTTGGCAGTAAGCCCGTGCTTGGCAAGCCAATCGGTGGTCAAGGGTTGGCCTCGAGGCGCCTCAGCCAACAAAGACTTGATTGAAAAATTCGCAGAAGTTCTCATTACAGGGGAATTATAGCAGTTTTTCTATGCCATCCCCTGCTGCTGCACAGAGAAAGGCCACAGTCTCGCATGGCTACATGCGGCATAAAAAAATTTCAAAAGTTCTCCCAGTGGGGGAATTTTGTCAGATTTTTCATGCAAATCCAGGTTGGACTGAGCCCCTCGACGGCGGCCGACGAACGCCTGCTGACATGATGGCCGCTGCCACTCGTAGAATCCTTCCATGGGAACGAGGCAGCAGCTTTCTCAGTGCACTGGGCAAGTTGGTTGAAATCGTGAATTCAACCCGAGGCCAAATTGCGGAAAACCCAAATTCAGGGTCGGCCTGCGCCCAACAAATGCACAAATGCATGGCCCCTTCACGCATTTGCACACGGGCACGGCAATTTGGCGTCGCTCTGGCGTGCGGAATCAACGGGTTGAATGGGTTACGTTGTCTGCCCAGACTTACCCGAGTGAATCGGTTGGTTTGGTTCTCTCACTAATGCCGGGCAGCAGTGGGAGTTACACGGTTACGCCGTTGCGGCGAATGCATGGGTTCAAGCAAAGGCCACCTGCGCTGGCGAACAGACGGCGATGCCAGCATTGGAACGTGAGGACGCCCGGCATGGATATCGAGCCCGTCGCTATGTCGATAGTAGGTAGGCGGCCAAAAAGCCATGTCAGTACTCAGAACGACAAGGCAGCACTCGCCAGCCGTTAATCAATACGCTTGGTCACATTTCCGTCGGTTACATCTCAACCACTGCCCTTAAACTCAGTTTGAAATTAACTTGTACGCCAACGAGGCCGACATAAAGAGACGCCTGGCGGAGTGCAGCACAGCAAATACAAAGACACGGCGTCAGTATCCGGCATGAACCAAGACCTAAAAAAAACCCTCTGGGCCACGGCAGACAAATTGCGCTCCAGCATGGACGCGGCCGAGTACAAGCACATCGTTCTCGGCCTCATCTTCATCAAATACATCTCCGACGCATTCGATGAGCGCCGCGAGCAGCTCAAAGCCCAGTTCAACGACCCAGCATGTGACCTCTACCTGCCCGATGCGGCAGACCAGGAGGGAGCGCTGGAGGAGCGCGATTACTACACGATGGCCAACGTCTTCTGGGTGCCCGAAGCCGCCCGGTGGGAGACACTTCGTGGTCAGGCCAAGTTCTGGGACATCGGCATCCGCATTGACCAGGCACTGGACGCCATCGAGGCCGATAACCCGCGCCTTAAGGGCATTCTCGACAAACGCTTTGGCCGAGCCCAACTGGAACCCGGCAAGCTGGGAGAGTTGGTGGACCTCGTTTCCACCATCGGCTTCGGCTCCGGCACCCATGCCAAAGATGTGCTGGGGGAGGTCTACGAATATTTCCTTGGCCAGTTCGCCAGCGCTGAAGGCAAGAAGGGCGGGCAGTTCTACACCCCAGCCTCTGTCGTCAAGGTCTTGGTCGAAGTACTCGCGCCGCACAAGGGCAAGGTCTACGACCCCTGCTGCGGTTCGGGCGGCATGTTCGTACAGAGTGAGAAATTCATCGAGAGCCACGGTGGCCGCTTTGGCGACATTTCTATCTATGGCCAAGAGGCCAATCCCACGACCTGGCGCCTAGTGGCCATGAATTTGGCCATCCGGGGGATGGACTTCAACCTCGGTAAGGAACCCGCCGACACCTTCCACCGCGACCAGCACCCCGACCTCAAAGCCGACTATGTGTTGGCCAATCCCCCATTCAACATCTCCGATTGGGGCGGGGACCGGCTACTGGATGACAAGCGCTGGCTCTATGGCACGCCCAACCCGAGCAATGCGAATTACGCCTGGCTGCAGCACATCCTCTGGCACCTGAACGCCAGCGGGCAAGCCGGCGTGGTGCTGGCCAATGGCAGCATGTCGTCCAACCAAAATAATGAAGGCGTCATCCGCAAGGCCATGGTCGAGGCCGACGTCGTGGAGGTAATGGTGGCGCTGCCGCCACAGCTCTTTTTCAACACCCAGATTCCAGCCTGCCTGTGGTTTCTCACCAAGAGCAAAACCGCCCATGGCCGTGACCGTCGGGGCGAGGTGTTGTTCGTCGATGCTCGCAAGCTGGGGCGCATGGAAGGCCGGGTGTTCCGGGTGTTCGACGATGAGGACGTGGCCAAGATTGCCGGCACGGTGCACCGCTGGCGGCAGGATGGAGAGGCAGAGAATCAAGAGCCATATGCCGACGTGCCGGGCTTCTGCCGCGCGGTGAAACTGGCCGAGATTGCCGAACACGGCCATGTGCTCACGCCGGGGCGTTACGTCGGTGCCGAAGCTGTCGATGATGACGACGAGGCGTTCAACGAGAAGATGGAACGGCTGACCGCTCAGCTTGCGGAGCAGATGGCGAAAGGCGCGGAGCTGGATGCAGTGATTCGGGAGAAGCTGGGGGGGCTGGGGTATGCGGTCTGATTGGAGGCAATCCACTCTCGGCGAGTTTGTGCGTCTCCAGCGAGGACATGACCTTACATCTTTAGAACAGCGGCCGGGGAATGTGCCAGTCATGGGTTCAGCTGGCCCCAATGGCACCCACGACGTTGCGCGAGCAACTGGTCCTGGCGTTGTCATTGGTCGCAGCGGTGCATCGATAGGGCGCGTGCACTTCTCCTCAAGTGACTACTGGCCACACAACACCTGTTTGTATGTCACAGACTTCTGCGGAAACAACCCACGTTTTGCGTATTACCTGCTGAGTACGCTTGACCTCGCGAAGTACAACTCCGGCAGCGCGCAACCGTCTTTGAATCGGAACTTCATTTATTCAATGCCGGTGGAAATTCCAGGGCGCCGCGAGCAGGATGAAATCGTTGAAGTGCTGCAGACAATCGACGACCGCATCGACCTCCTGCGCCAAACCAACGCCACCCTTGAAGCCATCGCCCAGGCGCTGTTCAAGAGCTGGTTTGTCGACTTCGACCCGGTGCGCGCCAAGGCCGAGGGGCGAGTGCCCGAAGGCATGGATGCAGAGACGGCGGCGCTGTTTCCAAGTGAGTTTGAGGAATCGGAGCTGGGGGCGATTCCGAAGGGGTGGAGTGTTCGACCCTTTTCTCACACCGTGGACATAATCGGTGGCGGTACACCCAAGACTAGTATCCCAGACTATTGGGGCGGAGAAATTCCATGGTTTTCCGTTGTTGACGCGCCAGCAGCTGGTCAAGTCTTCGCCTTGGTAACGGAGAAGACAATCACCCAGTCTGGCCTTTATAACTCGTCAACCAAAATACTGCCGAAATGGACCACCATCATTTCGGCTAGAGGGACTGTTGGAAAACTTGCGCTGACGGGGGCCGAGATGGCGATGAATCAGTCTTGTTACGGACTGAAATCTAAGGTTGGCAGGGGTGAGACGGTTACGTATTTAGCGGCACAGAGATTGGTAGACAGGCTGAAGCACCTGGCGCATGGAGGCGTCTTCGACACCATCACTCGGGATACGCTTGGTTCGGTGGATGTGTGCGACCCGCCGTCAGAAGTCATCAATTTGTTCGATAGCCTGACGCACACATTTTTTGAGCGCATCTTGGCGAATGCAATGGAATTGCGCTTGCTCATCGACCTGCGCGACAGCCTCCTGCCTCGCCTCATTTCAGGCAGGCTCCACGTCACCGCGGCGATGGAATCAGTCGAGGACGCGTTGAAATGACAATTGATTGGACAGCCATCGCCGCAATTGCCACCGCTTTAGCAGCAGTGGTCACCGGCTGGATGGCTTGGATGACTAGAAACTCAATCAGGCAAATGCAGGAGCACCACCGCGATGCCTTCCGCCCCCTGATAATTTTGATGCCGCATGACGGAGTTGACCCCTACGACAGAAAGTCGCTGGCAGCGTTCATTCGAGAGAACACACCCGCGGAACCAAGTTACGTTCTGCGATTGCGCGGAGCGCTTCAAAACATTGGGGTAGGGCCAGCCTTAGACATAAGACTCCGCATAGCATTTGACCTGCTCCCCGTCAGCCGTACCACGGTGAAGTTCGTGGAGTCCATCACGATGGAGAATGATGGACATGAAGACGAGTCGATTCAGCGAAGAGCAGATCATTGGGTTTCTCCGGCAGGCCGAAGC
>JAKAFK010000028.1 GCA_021817985.1 Pseudomonadota bacterium
TGCCAGAATCGGTAGCAGCTGTTCAAATTCAAATCGACACCACCCATCGTCGCCTCGAATACCGCGTCAATCATGGCTTTCAGAGAATGGACCCCAACATTAACCGGACGCTAGTGAGCCTGGCTGATGTTTTGTGCAAAAAATCTTTACGTCTATTGGCGATGCGACGGGTTTCAGCAGACAACTTCGCGACCGCCTTGCGCCGATTATTGCTCTGCTTATTGGTTTTGCGGCTGACCGCCTGCTGCAATACCTTGAGTTTTTGCCGTTGAGGCTTATCCAGGCAGCGAGGGTTTGGAATGGAAAGCGTTTTATCGCCTTCAGAGCAAACCGTGGCGAAAGTTTCCAGCCCCCAGTCCATCCCCATTGCCTGAGCGCCGGAAGTGCGCTTCGGCGCACACTCTACGGTGACTGACAAATACCAGCGCCCGTCCTTATGTTGAACCTCAGCCGTTTTGATAACGCCTGGCGTTCTGGCTTTACCACGCATCTTGACCATACCAACACCAGACAGCCGCACCTGACCATGCTTCATGCCTTCTCCAGCATGAAGACGCCAGCCGTCGCCATGCGTGTTATATCCCCATCCTGAATAACGCTGCAGGGGCTTGAAGCGCGGAAAGCCGGGTGTTTCGCCGGCTTTGACTCGGCGAAAAAAAGCCTGATACGCAAGGTCTAAGCGCTTAAGGGTATTTTGCTGGGATTGTGCGTTGACATTCGCCAATGCCGGGCAGGAAGAGCGCCATTGGGTCAATGATTTTGCTTGAGCATTGTAACCGGGAGACTTGCCCGTTTCCTTGTACGCATTGATCCGCTCTTCCAGAGCGGTGTTATACAAGCGCTGATGCAAACCCAGCAGTTCGCCCAGTCGCTCTGATTGAGCGACGTTGGGATACAGGCGGAATGTGACTTTACGGAGAACCATGTCTCATCATACAATACAGTTATGGAAAAGCAACATACCGTAAGAACTTTACATCATTGTGTTTTTAACTTGAGCCATCATTTAGTTCTTGTAACTAAATATCGCCGTAAATGCATCACCGCGCCGATGCTGGAAAGGCTGAAAGTGGTTTGCACTGAGCTGACCAAAAAATGGGAATGTGAGCTACTGGAATTCAATGGTGAAGCGGATCATGTTCATTTATTGCTATCCCTTAACCCGAAGGTCGCGCCCTCGGTATTTGTGAACAATCTCAAAACAGTGAGCAGCCGGTACATCAGGAAAGATTTTGCGGAGGATCTGGCAAAAGTGTATTGGAAGCAGCCAGTGTTCTGGAGTCGCAGCTATTGCATCATCACTTGTGGCGGCGCACCGTTATCGGTGATCAAGCAATACATCGAGCAGCAAGAAGCACCCCATTGACCGCTACGCGGTCAGCGCCGCCTCACCACCAGCCAAGCGCAAAACCGGTTCGGGAATCGCTATGGCTGGAGTACTGCGGCGCAAATCGGATAGACCCACCTTATGGCGCGTCGCGTAAGTTCGATTGCGCACATCTGTCTTTGGCAGGTATAAAGGGCGACGGCTTCGGCTGGCACAATGCGCTCCGCACCTCGGGTGCGCGTTGTGCATCCCCGTTCGTCACTACGCGTCATGAGGACATTAATAATGAAAAAATTTTGGCTGGGTGCCTTTGGAGTCCTGTTTGCGATCAACGCTTCCGCCGCCGTCAATGGGCTCGCCGTCAAGGAGAGCAAGTACGGCGTCAACCGGACGATGGAACGCCTTGAAAAGGCCCTGCAGGCCAAGGGCATGACGCTATTTGCCCTCATCAACCATAGCGCAGAGGCCGAGAAGGTCGGCATGAAGATGCGGCCGACGCAACTCCTCATCTTCGGCAATCCCAAAGGCGGGACGCGGCTCATGAATGCCGCGCCCACCGTCGCCATCGATCTGCCGATGAAGGCCATCGTCTGGCAAGGGCCCAAGGGGCACGTATGGCTGGCCTACAACACCATGGAATACCTCAAGACGCGTCACGACATCAAGGGCATGGGACAGCTCATCGGCAAGCTCGATGGGATGCTCGACACCGTGACCAATCAGGTCGTGAACTAGCCGGCGGCAGGTTTCTTTCCGGGAGCACGAGCGACCCGCGCGGGCATGCCATGGCGGACCCGATCAAGCGTCGATGTAAGAGTTGATTAAGTATGCCGCAGGGTTCATGCTGTGCGTTTTTTGAACTGCCCATTCGGGCGCCGGAATGATGGCGAGACATGTCCCAGACTACTGATACTGCCGATTCGCCGACCCAGCAAGAGGAAGTGCGCACCACCACCTGCTACATGTGCGCCTGCCGCTGCGGCATCAAGGTGCACCTGAAGAACGGCGAGGTGCGCTTCATCGAGGGGAATCCAGATCACCCCCTGAACCAGGGCGTGCTGTGCGCCAAGGGCTCCAGCGGCATCATGAAGCAGTACTCGCCTGCCCGGCTGACCCAGCCGCTGCGCCGCAAGCCCGGCGCCGAACGGGGTGCCGGGGAGTTCGAGGAGATCTCGTGGGAGGAAGCCTTCGGCATCCTGGAAGAGCGGCTCACGAGGATCCGCTCGACCGATCCCAAGAAATTCGCCCTATTCACCGGTCGCGACCAGATGCAGGCCCTGACCGGATTGTTCGCGCGCCAGTTCGGCACCCCCAACTACGCGGCCCACGGCGGCTTCTGTTCGGTCAACATGGCGGCCGGCCTGATCTATACCATCGGCGGCTCGTTCTGGGAGTTCGGCGGCCCCGACCTCGACCGCGCCAAGCTGTTCGTCATGATCGGCACCGCCGAGGATCATCACTCCAACCCGATGAAGATCGCGCTGTCCAAGTTCAAGCGCAACGGGGGCCGCTTCATCTCCATCAATCCGGTGCGTACGGGATATTCGGCGATCGCCGATGAGTGGATCCCGATCAGGCCCGGGACCGACGGTGCGCTGCTGCTCGCATTGATTCACGAAATCATCAAGCATGGGCTGTACGACCGCGATTTCCTGGTTCAGTACTCGAACGCCGCCGAGTTGGTCAACCAGGATCCGGCGAGCGCGGAATACGGCATGTTCGTGCGCTTCGAGGTACCCCCCGAAGAAGGCTGCTTCGACCCCCAGAACAAACTGTGGTGGGATCGCGAAATGGACCGTCCGGTGTCGACCATGACCCCGGGGGTCGAGCCCCGCCTGCTCGGCGCCTTCACCCTGCCGGATGGCACGCCCGTGAAGACCGCCTTCGAATTGCTCAAGGAACGGGTCGCCGCCTACACCCCGGACTGGGCTGCCGGCATCACCGGCATTCCCAAGGAGACCATCATCCGGCTGGCCCACGAGATGGGGGTCACGGCCCGCGATCAACGGATCGAGTTGCCCATCGCCTGGACCGACGTCTGGGACAACGAGCACGAGACCGTAACCGGCAACCCGGTCGCGTTCCACGCCATGCGCGGTCTGGCCGCCCATTCCAACGGTTTCCATACCATCCGCGCCTTGGGGATCCTGATGTCCATCCTGGGGACCATCGACCGGCCGGGCGGCTTCCGCCACAAAGCGCCGTTTCCCCGCCCGATCCCGCCTTGCGCGAAGACCCCGATCCGGCCGGAGGACGTGCAGCCGGACATGCCGTTGAACGGCATGCCGCTCGGCTGGCCGGCAGATCCCGACGACCTGTTCGTCGACGACGACGGCAATCCGGTGCGCATCGACAAAGCTTTCTCCTGGGAATATCCGCTTTCCGTGCACGGCCTGATGCACAACGTCATCACCAACGCCTGGCGCGGCGATCCCTATAAGATCGACACCCTGCTCATCTTCATGGCCAACATGTCGTGGAACTCGACCATGAACGCGGAGCAGGTGCGCAAGATGCTCAACGACAAGGACGAGAAAGGCGACTACAGGATTCCGTTCATCACCGTCGCCGACGCCTTTCAGTCCGAAATGGTGGCCTTCGCAGACCTGGTGCTGCCCGACACCACCTACCTCGAGCGACACGACGTCATGTCCATGCTCGACCGACCGATCTCGGAATTCGACGGCCCGGTCGACTCCGTGCGCATCCCCGTGCTCCCGCCCACCGGCCAGTGCAAGCCGTTCCAGGAGGTGCTGATCGAGATGGGCACCCGCCTGAAGCTCCCCGCGTTCGTCGACAAGGACGGCAAGCGCAAGTACCGCGACTACCCGGACTTTATCGTCAACTTCGAGACCGCCCCCCGTTCCGGGATTGGCTTTCTGGCCGGATGGCGCGGGCGTGGCGGCGAGAAGTCGATGAAGGGCGAGCCCAACCCGAACCAGTGGGAGATGTACGAAAAGAACAACTGCGTCTTCCAGTACCACCTGCCGAAGTCCTACCAGTACATGCGCAACTGGAACCAGGGCTACCTGCAGTGGGCCCAGGCCCACGGCATGACCCGGCACGCCGAACCGATCAACGTGCACATCTATTCGGAAGTGCTGCAGAAGTTCCGCCTGGCGGCGCAGGGCCGCGGTGACGGCCGCCAACCGCCGGCGCACCTCAAGCAGCGCGTCGAGACCTACTTCGACCCGCTGCCGTTCTATTACGAGCCGCTCGAGGCCAGCCTCACGGACAAGCGCAAGTATCCGCTGAGCGCCGTGACCCAGCGGCCCATGGCCATGTATCACTCCTGGGACAGCCAGAACGCCTGGCTGCGCCAGATCCACACCTACAACCACTTGTACGTGAATCCGAAGACGGCGGCCTCACAGGGCATCGTCGACGATGACTGGATCTGGGTCGAATCGCAATGGGGCAAGGTCCGCTGCATGGCGCGGCTGTCCGAGGCGGTCGAACCGGGCACGGTTTGGACCTGGAACGCCATCGGCAAGGCGGCAGGCGCCTGGAACCTGGACCCGTCGGCCAACGAGTCCAAGCAGGGCTTCCTGCTCAACCATGTGATCAGCGAGGAACTGCCGGCGCAGACGTCAGGCGAGCATCTGTCCAACTCCGACCCGGTCACCGGGCAGGCGGCCTGGTACGACGTCCGGGTACGCATCTACAAGGCGGCCGAGGACGAGCCGCATGAAACCTCGCCGCAATTCGCCCCGGTGCCCCCGGCGCCGGGCACGAGTCGACGCCGTCCATGGCAGAACTATTTCGCCGGCAAGTTCACGGGGAGGGGCAAATGACCCAACTCGCCCTCGTCATCGACCTCAACGTCTGCGTCGGCTGCCATGCCTGCGTGACGAGCTGCAAGCAGTGGAACACCTCCGGCCAGGCCGGTCCGCTGTTCGACGACAACCCCTACGCCCAGGATCCGACCGGCACCTTCTTCAACCGGGTGCAGACCTTCGAGGTCGGGGAATTCCCCTGCACCGAGACGATCCACTTCCCGAAGAGCTGCCTGCACTGCGAGGAGGCGCCTTGCGTGCCGGTCTGCCCGACGGGGGCCTCGTACAAGCGGGCCGAGGACGGCATCGTCCTGGTGGATTACGACAAGTGCATCGGCTGCAAGTACTGCTCCTGGGCCTGCCCCTATGGGGCGCGCGAGTTCGACGAGAACCAGAAGGTGATGAAGAAGTGCACCCTGTGCGTCGACCGCATCTACGACATGACGATTCCCGCGGAGCGGCGCAAGCCGGCCTGCGTGATCGCGTGCCCGACGAACGCCCGCCTGTTCGGCGATGTGCACGATCCCGAGTCCGAGGTCTCGATTGCCATTCGCGAGGCCGGCGGCTACCCGCTCATGCCGGAGTGGGGCACCAAGCCGGCCAACCATTACCTGCCGCGGCGCAAGACCAAGCTGCGGATCCACGAGGACGAGTTGGTCCGCGCCGACAATCCGCTCCGGAAGGAAGACATCCGCCACGAAACGGGCAAGGACGTCACCCTCGACGACTGGCTGATGTAATCCGAGCACACCATGAATCCCGCATTTTCCGTGATTGTCCTCACCACACTGATCGGTGTCGGTCAGGGCCTGTTTCTGGCCCTTTTCTCGAGCCAGGCCTTCACCATCGTCAAGGTTCTGCCGAACCAGCCGAACAGCTACTACGCCCTGGGCGGGGTGATTGCCCTGTGCTTCCTGGCCGGCGGCCTGGTGGCCTCCTTCTTCCACCTGGGCCATCCCGAACGGGCTTGGCGCGCGGCGAGCCAGTGGCGCACCTCATGGCTGTCGCGCGAGGTCATCGCCCTGCCGGCCGTGATGGGCCTGGTGTTCCTCTATGCCCTGGTCAACGGGGTCGGGCTGGACGCCAACCTCTACGGATGGGGCCTGCCCGATCAGGTGGCGCTGACCGTCGGCGCCCTGGGTGTGGCCGCAACCCTGACGTTGTTCCTGTGCACGGGGATGATTTACGGCGCCATCAAGTTTCTGCAGGAATGGGCGACGCCGCTGACCGTGGTCAATTACTTCCTGCTGGGCTCGGCCTCCGGCTTCACGTTCGCCGCCGCCTATGCCGCCTTCGCGGCTCCGAAGATGGTGGCATTCTATGCCGGCTGGGCGATCACGCTGACCGTGGTCGCCTTCTTCACGCGCGCCGCCGCGCTGTTCCGCAACGCGCGGATCAAGCGGGTGGCGACCGTGCAGACTGCCATAGGCGTGCGCCATGCCAAGGTGCAGCAGCGTTCCATGGGTTTCATGGGGGGATCCTACAACACCCGCGAGTATTTCCACGGGCGCACCGTGCTGTTCCTGAAGTCGGTCAAGTGGATCTTCCTCGTCCTGGTCTTTGCGGTGCCGGTCGCGCTGCTCTGGGCCGGCTGGGCCGGGGGCCACCCGGCCGCGCTCATGGCCGCCTTTGCCGTCCAATACGTCGGACTGCTGTTCGAGCGTTGGTTCTTCTTCGCCCAGGCCAGTCACCCGCAGAACCTGTACTACCAAGTTGTGGGTTGAGCGTTCCGCCGGCGACGAACGACGCCGAGGCTCGCCGTCATGGCGCATCCGATGGAAGGCACCGCCTCGCGGGCGTTGGCCTGCCGCATGCGCTGGGCCACCTGCTCCGCGCCGGCAGTCGTTGCCCTTCTGTCGCCGTCCCATCCTGAACCCGGATTACGATGTGTCTACCAGAACGCGCCGCAGTGCTCCGCCTATGATCGCGGAGCGATGTAGCGGGTGGTGAGGCGGCGCGATCGCCCATAGGGCGATCATTCCGGCCCTTCCTGTTGCTCGATGTATCGCCTGAGCACAGACTGCGGCGCATCACCCACAGTGAAAATGCAATAACGGGTAAGGTGAGATCGCGAGAGCGATGCAAGCTGCGATCCAACCTTACCCGTTCCACAGGCCGCTAGCGCCAATCCCCTGAAGTCAAGCTGTTCAACCGCTCGAGCGTGCGCTCCCGGCTCGGATAATAACCGATGAACATCATCTGGGAGCTCGATGCCGCCTTGCGGGCCTGCTCATCGACATCGATGCGCGTGCGCACGCCCTGAATCAGGACGCGCCGCCCGCCCTCCCCCACGTTCACGAGGCCTTTCGCCCGCAGCACCGGTTCGTCCTGGGCGATCAGCTGCAGCGCCCCGAGAAGCGCCTCGAGGTTCTGGCAGGTGTCCGTCCGCACGCTGAAGGATTGCCAGCCGGGATCCTTCACCTGAAAATGGCCGTGGCTGGTTGGCTCTTCGCCACGCGCAGACGGGCTTCCCTGCGGGGTTGGAACAGCGTCTGCGGTCTGCGGCGTGGCCCCCGCGTGCCGCGGGGCCGTGCGCGCAAAGGCTTCCTGGTGAAGTCGCAGTCCCAAAAGCAGCCTGGGCATGATCCGTGCATCATAAGCGAGCTCGATGAAGCGCACGCCCGGGGCCAAGGTGCGCAGCCGCGTTTCCGCGGCCGACAGCGCGTCATCGGTGAGCGCATCGATCTTGTTGAGCACGGCGAGATCGCTCGTCTCCAGCTGCGGCACGAACCATGGATCCAGGGTGGCCCTCGCTGCCTGTGCGTCCATCGCCAGAAGCTGCGGCGTGTCCACCACCGTCACCACCACGTCCAGCACGAAGTCGTCCTTGAATTCCGGTTCTTCGAGCTGCGCCATGACCGTCGTGGGCAATGCCCGGCCTGCCGTCTCCACCAGCACATGATCGATGATCTCGTCTCGTGCGAGGATCTCACGCAGTGTCGGCGCGAGATCCTCACCCGTCCCATAAACGACAACGGCGCTGGGCACCCCGTGGATCTCGACGTCCTCGTCCTGGGCGTGGACGCCTTCGATGGAGGCTTCGCCCAACTCGTTGACCACGACCGCCAGCCGCCGACGGCCGCTCTCGGCAATCAGATGCGAGAGCAGCGTCGTCTTGCCGGCGCCCAAGAGTCCTGTAACGACAGTCACGGGGATACGCGGACCGCTCATGGTCACCCTCCTTCTGTTTGAGCCATGTCCTGGCCGGGCCGGGATGCGTGCGACCTCATGCGTCGCCGGGGAGGATCCACCGCCGGACGGGAGACAGCCCCGATGTTAAAGGCACGTCGTGCGCCGCGGCAAGCGTCCGCCGAAAGCCGCGAGAGCCTCGCATCGTGACGATGCCGGCCTCGTCAAGGCGACTCGCGCGGATGACGCATCACAGCGGCCCGCTTCGGAGGCCCGTCTGCCGAACACGTGCCCGCGTGCTCCCCTTGCCGGGCGCGCACAAAGGCAATACTTTTGCGCCAAAATCCGGACAGGCGCGTCGAAATGCTGCGTGAAGATTGCGGTGCGGCAAAAGCATGGGGGGCCGGGCGGGCCGATCGGGCGCGGTCTAGGGGCCCGAGATCGGCACCACATCCGGCGCCCTCGCCGGCACGATGCCCATGCGTTCCTTCAAAGAGCGCAGATCCTCGCCCAGGCGCTGCGAATAATAGACGGCATTGCTCATCACCCGGCGGACATAGTCGCGCGTCTGGCTGAAGGGAATGGTCTCCGTGTAGATGGCGCCCTCCAGGGGCTCGGCCGCGCGCCATTTGGAGGCGTTGCGCGGCCCGGCATTGTAAGCGGCGGTCGCGAGCACCTCGTCGCCGTCCTCGACATCGATGACGTGCTTGAGATAGTAGGTGCCGAGCCGAATGTTCATGTCAAGCTCATCGCCCAGGCGGCTGCGGAAACCCCTAAGGCCCAGCTGCTGCGCCACCCAGCGCGCGGTCGCCGGCATCACCTGCATGAGCCCCATGGCCCCGACGCCGGAGCGCGCGGCCACCATGAAACGGCTTTCCTGGCGCACCAACCCGTAGACCCACGCCTCGTCCAGTCCGAACTCCCGTGCATAGCGGCCCACGGCCCCTCGATAGGGCGTCAGGTAGCGCAGCCCGAAATCATGCAGCGTCACCGTCTTGTTCGCCGTGTCGATGGCGCGGTCGTACCAATCGTAGCGCAGGGCAAGCCTTGCCGCCGCGAGCAACCGCTGGTCGTCCATCCCTTGGATCGCCACGAGCCATTCGCGGGTCGCCAACCAACGAAAACCCAGCTGATAGAGCGCAAGCGCCCGCTGGATCCCGGGCACGTGCGCGACCGCGGCAATCTCGCGGTCCGTCGCCCGGTAGCTCTTCGGCAAGGGGTCGGCGACATCGCCCATCTCGTTGAGGGCGAGCTGCCCATAATAATCGTACTGGAAGCTCAGGGGCACGAACAGCGCATTGGCCTCGGCGACGTGCCCGGTCGCCTCGAGCGCGCGGGCACGCCAATACCGCCAGACCGCCTTGTCGCGGCCTTTCGAGGTCATGGCATGGATCGCCGCAAGCACGCCAGGCCAATCCTGGACCCGTAGCGCCGCGCGGGCTTTCCAGGCAAGCTCCTCGTCGGTCAGGGGCGCACCAGCCGCACGGGCATAGTCCGCGAGCGCGGACGGATCATGGCGCAGCGCCGCCAGGAACGCCAGCTGGCTCCATTCGTAGGCACGATCATGCGGGCCGAAGCGCCTGCGCAAACGGTGCCAATAGAAGTCGGCTTCGTCGGGCTGGATGCGGGCGAGCCGGTAGATCGCGAACAGGACGAGTTCGCGCCCCGCGCGGCTGGCGAAATGGAACCGGCCCTGCTCGAGAAATCGCCCCGGATCCGCCGCCACCGCCTCCAGTGCGCGCGCACGGATCGCCTCGCGCGGCGGCAGGTAGCCGGAGACCGCCTCGGCGACGTCCACGTTTCCCGCCTCAAGGGACAACCGGATGCGCGCCCACACGTCCGCGCGGCTGATGATGCCACGGTCGGCGAGGCTGTTGAATACGGGATCGCAGCTCGACGGGCGGTCGCTCCCCGTGAACCAAAGCGACTTCCCCTCGGCGTCCGCGGTGGCGTCCTGGTTCGCCATCCTCGCCTGGAGATCGTAGCAGACGAGAGAGACGTCGGGCTTCACGACCTTGGGATACTGCGCGAGGAAGGTCGCCCAATCGTTCTCGCGGCCAAGCACCTCAAGCCAGTCCCTGCG
Source organism: Pseudomonadota bacterium (assembly GCA_021817985.1). Taxonomy (GTDB): domain Bacteria; phylum Pseudomonadota; class Gammaproteobacteria; order Burkholderiales; family JAKAFK01; genus JAKAFK01. The sequence goes on from JAKAFK010000028.1 coordinate 10,316, forward strand.
CAACGCATCGGCCGTCGGCTCGCCGGCGTAGCGCGTGAGGAAATGTTCGATGTCTTGCGGGCTGGCCGTATCCAGCTCGGATTCCAGCAACCAATAGCGGACATAAGGCTCGAGCAGGTAGCCGCGTAGCGCGGCCTGATAGGCGGCAAGGCTCGCCACGTCGTGCGCCCGAAAGGCCTCATGCGCGGCCAGGAATTCGTCGTCCTGCGAACTCGCCTGTGCCAGGCCGACAACCATCAGCAGAATGACCCCCAGACAGCGAATCCAGCCTGTGCCCAACCCCTTCATCGCCATCCCTGATACCCTGCCGCAACTTCCATGTGACCGCCACCCGCACCCTTGCCGTCGGCACTTGGCTCCTGGGCTGCTATAATAATCAACAGCGCGCCCCGCCGTTCTCTCCGGAAATGACGCATTCTCGCGCCTCTCCGGCCAGCGTCCGATTCCGGTTTTATAGCAGATCGCGTCACCCTGCTGCAAGCGCTACCGCGATAATCCGAGTTTCCCGCCGCTCCATGGGGAAATCGCGCGCCGCCAAAAGACGTCCGCCTGTTTGGCTCGCCAGTCTTCGATGAGTGGGTTATGATTGGGGCCGTCAGGCTGAACCGCGCCGCCAACCGGAGCGGAGGAGCCTCTGAGAGTGAAGGATGGTATCCCATGCCGTACGTAAGCCGCGATCCGGCGACCAACACGGTGCTGAAGAGATTCGACAGCTGGGGGGGCGACGAGCTCGCAGGCGCCCTGGCAAGCGCGTCGGATGCGCAAGCCACGTGGCGCCAGACCTCGTTCGACTACCGCGCCGAACTCATGCAAAGCCTGAGCGCGCTGCTGCGCGAGCAAAACGAGCGGCTCGCCCAGATCATCACGCTGGAAGTCGGGAAGACGATCCGCGAGGCGCGCGCCGAGGTCGAGAAATGCGCTCTCGTGTGTGACTACTATGCCTTGCATGCCGCGCATTTCCTGCAGCCCGAGCCGATCGACACGGACGCCGGCAAAAGCTACGTCGATTTCTCGCCGCTGGGCGTCGTGCTGGCCGTCATGCCCTGGAATTTTCCCTTCTGGCAAGTCATGCGCGCGGCCGTGCCGGCGATCATGGCAGGCAACGCCTGCGTGCTCAAGCCCGCCTCCAACGTGCCGCAATGCGCGCTCGGCATCGAAATGCTGTTCCGCGAGGCGGGATTCCCGGAATCGCTGTTCCGCACGCTCCTGATCGAGGCCGACCGGGTCGAAGAAGCCATCGCCAATCCCCACGTCCGCGCGGTCACGGTCACCGGATCAGAAGCGGCGGGGCGCTCGATCGGCGCGCTCGCCGGCCGCCACCTGAAGAAATGCGTCCTGGAACTCGGCGGCTCCGACGCATTCGTCGTCCTGGGCGATGCCGATCTCGAATTCACCGCCCAGATGGCCATCTCGGCCCGCTTCCAGAACGCCGGCCAAAGCTGCATCGCGGCCAAGCGCTTCATTCTGGTACCCGAAGTCGCCGACGGCTTCATCGCGCTTTTCAAAAGACGCGTGGAAGCGCTCAAGGTTGGCCTGCCCACCGACGAAAGCACGCATATCGGCCCGCTCGCCCGCGAGGATCTGCGCGACCAGCTGCATGCCCAGGTCCTGGAGGCCCTCGCGGCCGGCGCCCTGCCTGTCGTCGGCTGCAAACCCGGCGCAGGCGACGGATTCTTCTACGAACCCTCGATCGTCGACCATGCGCAGCCGGGCATGGCGATCTGCCAGCAGGAGCTCTTTGGTCCCGTCGCCGCCATCTTGCGGGCGCAAAGCGAGCAGGACGCCTTGCGGCTGGCCAACGAGACGCCTTTCGGCTTGGGCGCGAGCCTGTGGACCAAGGACACCCTGCGCGGCGAACGGCTCGCACGCGCCATGGACACAGGACTCGTGTTCGTCAATGGCATCGTGAAGTCCGACCCGCGCCTGCCCTTTGGAGGCGTCAAGAACTCGGGATTCGGACGGGAGCTCTCCTACCACGGCATCCGCGAATTCGTCAACGCGAAGACCGTCTGGGTTCGAGGCCTGCGGCAGCGCACCGTCGAGCGCCGCGGCCAGCCGCTGCATTGACCGTCAGGCCAGAAAAAGCCGGTAGGCCGGGTTGTGCGTTTCCTCCCAGAAGGGATACCCCAGCTGGCCCAGGAAAGCGTTGAACGCGTCCGTCTCCTCGGGCGCCACCTGCATGCCCACGAGCACCCGTCCGTAATCGGCGCCATGATTCCGGTAATGGAATAGGCTGATGTTCCAGTTGCGGCTCATGCGCTCCAGAAAACGCATGAGCGCCCCGGGACGCTCCGGAAACTCGAACCGGTAAAGCAGCTCATTCTTCGCCTGCGGCGCGTGCCCGCCCACCAGGTGGCGGATGTGGAGCTTGGCCATCTCGTTGTCGGACAGGTCGATGGCCTGCAACCCATGCCGCGCCAGGATGTCGATCAGCTTCGCGACCTCCCCCCGGTTTTGCACCTGCACGCCGACGAACACATGCGCGGCCCGCGCATCCGCGTAGCGATAATTGAATTCGGTGATGTTGCGCGGCCCAAGCAGCGCGCAGAAGGTCTTGAAGCTGCCCGGGGTCTCCGGAATCGTCACCGCGAACACCCCTTCGCGCTCCTCGCCCAGCTCCGCCCGCTCGGCGACGTGGCGCAGGCGGTCGAAGTTCATATTGGCCCCCGAGGCGATGGCCACCAGCGTCTTGTTGCGCAGTCCCTCGCGCGCGGCATAGACTTTCGCACCGGCCACCCCCAAGGCGCCAGCCGGCTCCAGAATCGAGCGCGTGTCCTCGAAGACATCCTTGATGGCCGCGCAGATGGCATCGGTATCGACCAGCACGATCTCGTCCACGAACGCCTGGCACAGGCGGAAGGTTTCGGCCCCCACCAGCTTCACCGCGACCCCGTCGGCGAAAATGCCCACTTGCGCGAGACGGACGCGCTCACCCGCCGCCAGCGAGCGATACATCGCATCCGCATCGACGGGTTCGACCCCGATGATCCTGATCTCCGGACGCAGCGCCTTCACGTAGGCGGCGATTCCGGCAATCAGCCCGCCGCCGCCGACCGGCACGAATACCGCGTGGATCGGCTGGGTGTGCTGGCGCAGGATCTCGAGTGCAATGGTGCCCTGCCCGGCAATGACGTCGGGGTCGTCGTAGGGGGGGATGAACGTCGCACGCGTCGTGCGCACGAGCTCCTGGGCATGGGCGTAGGCTTCGTCGTAGGAGTCGCCGGAGAGCACCACGCCTGCGCCCCGGCTTCGCACCGCCGACACCTTGATCTGGGGCGTGGTCGTGGGCATCACGATCGTCGCCCGACAGCCCAGGCGCTGCGCCGCGAGCGCCACGCCCTGCGCGTGGTTGCCGGCCGATGCGGCGATCACCCCTTTCTTGAGCGCCGCCCGGGAAAGCTTCGCCATCTTGTTGTAAGCCCCGCGCAGCTTGAAGGAGAACACCGGCTGCATGTCCTCGCGCTTGAGCAGGAGCGTATTGCGGATCCGGTGCGACAGGTTGGGAGCGGCGTCCAGCGGCGTCTCGACGGCCACGTCGTAAACCTGCGCCGTGAGGATCCGCTTCAGGTAGTCGTTGGTGGGAGAGGCGGCTGTCATCGGCTTGCCTTCGGCGCGTCCTATACTGGCAGGAAAAGCCAGAAGAGTAGCAGGATTGCGGCCGCATGCCCAGCGCCCCGTGACATTCGCGCAATCACCTTTCGCGGCGGGGCATGCTAAACTATCGGCGGGACCTCCCGCCCCTTGTGAGAGCAAACGAATTGACGAAAGCTTATTCAAGATGACCCAAGACGAACTCAAGAAAACAGTCGCGCGCGCGGCCATCGACCATGTGGATGGCGGAATCATCGGCGTGGGCACCGGCTCCACGGCCAATTATTTCATCGACGAACTCGCCAAGATCAAGGGCCGCATCGATGCAGCCGTCGCCAGCTCGGAGGCGAGCGCCGAACGGCTGAAGTCGCACGGCATCCCGGTGGTGGACCTCAACAGCGCGGGGAGCCTGCCCGTCTATGTGGACGGCGCCGACGAGATCACCGAGCACCTGCACATGATCAAGGGCGGGGGCGGCGCCCTCACGCGCGAGAAGATCGTCGCGGCCTGCAGCCGGAAGTTCGTCTGCATCGCGGACGCCAGCAAGCTGGTGGGCGTGCTGGGGAAATTCCCCCTGCCCGTCGAAGTCATTCCCATGGCGCAAAGCTACGTGGCTCGCGAGCTGGTACGGCTCGGCGGGAACCCCGTGCTGCGCTCGGGCTTCAAAACCGACAACGGCAACATCATCCTCGACGTGCACGGATTGAACATCCTCAATCCGGTCGAGATGGAAGGGAAGATCAACCAGATCGTGGGGGTCGTCACGAACGGGATTTTCGCGGCACGGCCCGCGGACGTCCTGCTGCTGGCGACGCCGCAAGGGGTGAAGACCTATACCGCATGACGGCGGCGCCAGTGTGCGCGCAAAGCCTCATCGAGAGACAAGAAACGTCCGGGCCCGCGCGTGGGCGCAAGCCCAGGACGCCATCCGTAGCAGGAGGAAAAGCCATGGTCCAGGAACACATTTCCAAGCAATTCGACGCCGACCTTGAAGCGGTGCGCTCACGCGTCCTGCAGATGGGAGGGCTCGTCGAAGAGCAGATCATTCATGCGGTCGAGGCGCTCACCACCAACAACAGCGAGCTCGCCGAGCAGGTCATGGTCAAGGACCACGAGGTGAATGCCTTCGAGGTGGCCATCGACGAAGACTGCACCCACCTCATCGCGCGGCGCCAACCCACCGCCAGCGATCTGCGCATCGTGCTGATGGTCGTCAAGACCATCACGGACCTCGAGCGGATCGGCGACGAGGCCGCGAAGATCGCCCGGATGACGAAGCTCATCGCCGAGGCCGGCCGGATCTCCGCGCCGCGCTTCACCGAGATCCGGAACATGGCGGATCTCGTCCTCGACATGCTGCGCAAGGCGCTCGACGCCTTCGCCCGCCTCGAGGCGGGTTCGGCGGCCCAGATCGCGCGCCAGGACCTGCAGGTCGACGAAGAGTTCAAGCTCATCCTTCGCCACCTCATCACCTACATGATGGAAGATCCGCGCACCATCTCGGTGTTCATCGACATCCTGTTCGCGGCCAAGGCCATCGAGCGGATGGGCGATCATGCGAAGAACATGTCGGAATACGTGGTCTACATGGTGAAGGGCAAGGACGTCCGCCACACGAGCGTGGAGGAGATCGAGCGGGAAGCGCTGGAATAGGCCGGCCCGGGATCACCGGCCGGCCAGCCTCCAGGCCGGATCACTTGGCCGGGGGCACATAGCCGGCGGGCATCTCCGCGCCGGCGCCGAAGAAGTACGACTCCAACTGTGCGCTCAGATACTGGCGCGCCTTGGGGTCGGCCAGATTGAGTCGGTTTTCGTTGATGAGCATGGTCTGGTGCCGCAACCAGGTGGCCCAGGCCTCCTTGGACACATTCTCGAAGATCCGCTTGCCGAGCTCGCCCGGAACGGGCGGAAACGCCAGGCCTTCGGCCTCGCGCCCCAGCTTCACGCATTTCACCATTCGCGTCATAGACAATCTCTCCGTGAGCATCCGCAACCGAGGGTCGCGGGAAATAATCGGGAAGGGTTCCGTGCAGCCGCTGTGCGCCCGGAAACCCGCTTCAGGCACACGGCAGCGCCAAGATCGGGCAATCATACCGCAGAAACGTGCCAAGCGGCAGACAAGCGCTTCCCGACGGCGAAGCAACCGTCTTCCGGAGCCCGGCGAGCGCTATCGGCCTGCCGCCTCGAGCTGCCCAAGGATCTCCTCCAGCCGCTGGTACGCCGGCGCCACGGGAAGCCCATTCGACGGCAGTTTCCCCGCTGCCTGGGCCGCCCGGGCCAGTCGGCGAAACACGCCCGGGATCGCCGCATCCGGAATGCCGCCGACCCGGGCGCCCCGGTATGTGGTCGCCAGCGCCTGGATGGCCATCGGCAGCCTTTTGAGGTCAACGGCCCCGTCAGCGGTCAGGAACGGCAGCTTCCATGTCGCAGGCCGGTCCGGATCGCCGACGTAGGCAAAACACGACGCGGGCAATCCATGCCTAGGATGCAGGCGCCCGGCCTCCCCTTGCCGCGGGGCCCCATCCGCCCCATGGGCCTGCCGCGCACGCCAGTACGAGGCCGGATCCGGACGCTCGCCGCATGGGCGATAAATGCCGTCGAGGCTGATCCACCAGAGCGCCTCATGGGGAGGGGTGATCTGCGAAAGATCGCAGACCAGCCGCGGCTGCAACCCTCCGGCACCAATGTCGGCCCCATAAAGCAGAAACCCATCGCACACCGCAACCTGGCTGACCCTCTGCTCGTCCGCATAGCGCCAAGCCTGAGTCAATGCCCGATCGACCGCCTTGGCGCTGTCCAGGCTGCCCGGCCGTTTGGTTTCCACGACCAGATATTTGACGAAATTGCGCGTGATGACCAGGTCGGCGCGCGCCAGCTGCCAGTTGAGGTCCTGCCGATCCCAGCCGAGGACGCTCGTCAGCAGCGTTCCGACGATGTTCTCGGCCGTCTTCTCCGGCGCCTTTCCGAAACGCCCCTGCTGGGCCAGCATGGCGGCACGGCTCCTGCCAAAGTCCGCCCACTGCGCGACGATCCGGTCGACGCATCTGCGATAGAGGGAAAGCTCCCGGTAATCCGCCATCCGCCCCCCTCTGAACACCGGGCACACGCACGCTTTGTCTGCTATAGATTAAAGACCGTCGAAGGACGTCGCCATGCTCGCCCACCTGTATTCGCCCAAGCTCCTGGTGTTCTATGCGTTCGTCGCCGCTTCCCTCTACGTCCACTTTCGCGGCCGGGTGCGCCTGCCCCTGCGCCGCCAGCTAGGCAACCATGCCACTTTGCTGGCCCCTTACAACGTCCTCATGTACTGGTTCTCGAAAGTGCCTGCGCGCCCGCTGCTCGATGCCGCCGCCTTCCCCGAACTCGCCGTTTTGCGCGCGCAATGGGAGACGATACGCGATGAAGCCGTCGCCTTGTACCAGGGAGGCGAAATCGGCGAAGCCGCCGGACACACCGATATCGGTTTCAATTCCTTTTTCAAGTACGGCTGGCGACGATTCTATCTCACCTGGTACGGCCAGTCCCTCCCGTCGGCGCGGGCGCGCTGCCCCAAGACCGTCGCCCTGGTCGAATCCATCCCCACCGTGCGCGCCGCCTTGTTCGCCCTGCTGCCGCCGGGGGGCAAGCTCAACCCTCACCGCGATCCGTTCGGCGGATCCTTGCGCTACCATCTGGGACTCGCCACGCCCAATTCCGACGCCTGCCGCATCGTGGTCGACGGCCTTCCCTACAGCTGGCGCGATGGCGAAGACATCGTCTTCGACGAGACCTATATCCATTGGGCGGAAAACCGCACCGCGGGGCCGCGCCTCATCCTGTTCTGCGACCTCGAGCGTCCCTTGCGGACCCCGTTCGTGCGCGCCCTCAACCGCTGGGTGTCGGCCACCGTGATTCGCGCGGCCTCGACCCGGAACGTCGCTGCAGAAGACATCGGCCCGATCAACCGCCTATATTCGGTCTTGGGACGCGCAGGGCTCATGCGGCGGCTCAAACGCAAGAGCAAGGGCGCTTACCGCTTGGTCCAACTCGTCCTCGCAGGGGCCTTTCTGTACTGGCTCCTGTTCGCCTGACCGGGGGAACCGGCGCGCCCCCTAGAGCGCCTTCACGAACACCTTGGAGCGTCGCTGCCAGTTGTAGAGGCTCTGCTTGGCTTGGGGAAGCGCGCCCACATCCGCCTCTTCGAACCCGCGCTCGACGAACCAGTGTGCCGTGCGCGTGGTGAGCACAAAAAGACGACGGATCCCCTGTGCCCTCGCATGGATCTCCATCTCGGCCAGCAACCGCTCCCCGCGCCCACCGCGCCGATAGTCGGGATGGACGGCCAGACAGGCCAGTTCGGCGGCACCATCTTGCGCAAAGGGGTAGAGCGCGGCGCACCCGATCGTCAAGTTGTCGTGCTCGAGCACGCGGAATCGCCCGATCTCCATTTCGAGCAGTTCTCGCGAGCGGCGCACGAGGATCCCTTCGCTCTCCAGCGGCTCGATCAGGGCAAGGATCCCTCCGACGTCGTCGATCGTGGCCTGGCGCAGGCTCTCCACCGGCTCGCGGGTGACCATGGTGCCAACCCCGCCGTGCGTGAAGAGTTCCGACAACAAGGCCCCGTCGACGTGGCGGCTCAGCAGATGCGCCCGCGCGACCCCGGCGCGGGCCGCGCGGATCGCGCAGGGCAGATAGAGCGCGATGTCTTCGGGAACCACGCGCCCGGAGGCCAGAATCTGTTGCGCGGAAGCGGCCGTGAGCTCCTTGAGGAGGCCTCCTTGCTCGTCGACGACCCCCATGGTCTCCATCAGGAAGATGAGTTTGTGCGCCTTCAGGCCGGCAGCCGCGGCGGTCGCGACATCCTCCACGGTCAGGTTGAACACTTCCCCGGTCGGCGAATAGCCGAGCGGCGACAGCAGAACGATCTCGCCCTGCTCGAGGCGGCGCGAGATGCCTGTCGTGTCCACCCGCCGCACTTCGCCGGTGTGCTGCAGGTCGATCCCCTCGAGCACGCCCATCGGCTGAGCGATCACGAAATTTCCGCTCGCCACGCGGATATCGGCACCGGCCATGGGCGAATTGGGCAGGCCCATGGAAAGCTGCGCCTCGACATCCACGCGCGCGGCACCCACCGCCTCCTTCACGCACTCCAGCGCCAACGCGTCGGTCACCCGGCGCCCCGCCACGAACCGGGTCGCCACGCCCTTCGCCTTGAGGCGCGCCTCGACCTGCGGCCGCACGCCATGCACCAGCACGAGCCGTACGCCGAGGCTCATGAGGAGATTGAAATCGTGGACGAGACCGACGAAGCCCGCGTCCTCAAACAGCTCGCCTCCGAAGGCGATGACGAACGTCTTGCCGCGGAAGGCATGGATGTAGGGGGCCGCCTGGCGAAACCAGCGTACGAATTCGTCGGGAGCCCGCTTGGCGGGAGGTGCGCTCACGTTAGTTTTGTTCTCGGGCATGAGGGACAGGGCACGCCCCCATTATCGGACTAAACGATCGAAATTAGAAGAACATCGCACGGGCCGCACCGGCGCGCTCAGAAGTCCCCCCACAGCGCCTGGGCGGCCGCGAGCGCGGCCATGGCCGCGGTCTCCGTGCGCAGGATGCGCGGCCCCAACCGCACGGCCTCGAAACCCGCATCGATCGCCTGTTGCTCCTCGCCCGCGCTCAAGCCGCCCTCCGGACCCGCGAGAAAGGTCGCGCCCGCCACCGGAGGCGCAAGATCGCGCAGGGGTCGCTGCGCCCGCGGCGAAAGCACGAAGCGGGGACCCTCATGGGGAAACGCGTGCAGAAACTGCGGAAGCGTGCTGACCGGCGCGACCCGCGGCACCCGGTTGCGCCCGCACTGCTCGCAGGCGGAAGCCACCACCGCCTGCCAGTGCAGCTGACGGCGGGCGGCGCGCGCCTCATCCAGGCGGACCACCCCCTTCTCGGTGAGAATGGGATAGATCGCCTCGACGCCCAGTTCCACCGCCTTTTGCAGGGTGAAGTCCATTTTTTCTGCGGTGGAGACGCCCTGCGCGAGCATGATGCGAAGCGTCGATTCACGCTCTATCGCATGAAACTGCCCCACGAGCACATCGACGGCGCCTTTGCGCAGTGCGTCGATGCGCGCCTCGAACTCTCCGCCGTCGCCATTGAACACCACCAGGGCATCGCCAAGCTTCAGGCGCAACACCCGGCTCGCGTGGTGTGCGGCCTGCTCGGGCAGGGCGATGCGCTGGCCGGGCGACAAGGGCTGGGGGCAAAAGAAACGAGCGATGGACATCACCGTACCTGGGGAAATCGAATGCCGGGTCCGCCGACGCGGGCGGCCTTCCCGCACGCGCAAGAATCGCCTGCCGGGAGAACGCGACAGCGCCAGACCGGGAAAAACGGCCGTCGCGCCGTGCTGAACGCGCGCAAGCGCCAGCATGCCACACTATCTGGCGCTTGGCGACCTGCCCATGGGGAATGCGCAAGGGAACGCGCTTCGGGCTGCGCCGTTGGGACTTTCACGTCCCCGTGCCCACCCTGTCGCGCTTCACGCGGGCCAGGAGCCATTCGCTGAGCCGGCGACTCGCCGCCGCCGTCGCGGCGCCGTCCGGACCATGCACCTCGGCGTGCCAGCGACAGGCCTCACCGGCGTCGCGCCCGCGCTGCCGCAGGAAGTCCGTGAGCGGGCAATCCTCCAGGCGTCCCTCGTGGCTGGCCATGTTCTTGTGCATGCACATCCAGTGATAGGCCAGGGCACCGAGAAAGGTCCTCGGACACGGCGATGGGGAGGGATTGAACGGCCGCTCGCCGGCCCAGCCCACAAGCGCTTCGGGCGGCATCGGACGCGCAATCGCGAAGCCCTGTCCATGGCGTGCACCGAGAACCGTGGCGGCCTCGACCAGCGCGCGGCTGTCGAGCCCCTCGACAACGGCACTGCGGTCGAGGTCGTGAGCAATCTGGAGCACGGAATGCACGATGCCGAACCCCCTCGCGGGATTGAGCGCGATCTCGCCCACCAGGCACTGGTCGACCTTGATGAAGTCGCACGGCAGCGTAGCCAGGCGGTTCAAGCTGCTGTAGCCGGCGCCGAGGTCGTCGATGCCGACCCGGACCCCAAGCCGCTGCAGTTTTTCGATGGCCTCGCGGTGCCCGGCGTTGTCGGAGGCCTCGGTTTCCAGCAGCTCCAGGCTCAGGCGGCAGGGCGCGACCCCATGCTCGCGCAATCCGTCGGCGACCCACTCCAGACAGGCGGCATTCACCAGCGTGGACGGTGCGAGGTTCACCGCCAAGTCGATCTCCAGGCTATGCGCCTGCCACGCACGCAGCGCGCTCAGGCCCCTCTTCAGCACGAACCGGAACAACGCATCGAGCTCGTTCTGCCCGAACGCCGAAAGGAATTGCGCGGGCATGATCATCGAGCCATCGGGCAACATCGAGCGGGCCAGCACCTCCGCCTTGACCAGTTTCCCGGAGCGCAAGTCCACCACCGGCTGCACCAGGATTTTGAGAGCGTCGGCATACAGCAGCCCCCGATGACGGGCGGCATCGGCTTCGTCGACCGGATTGAGCTTCCCCTGAGCGGCCCGCACGAGATGGATCAGGCGCAAACGCAGCGACTCGGCGAACGTCCGCATCCACTGCGCCGAGAACTGATGATGATGGCGGCCCTGAATGCCCAGGACGAACATCTGCTCCGAAGTCAGCTGCACCGGTATGGCCACCATGCTGCGCACGCCCAGCGCGGCGAGCGCCTCGTGCCAAGGCTGCGTACGCGCATCCCCGAGATAGGCGTCGCTCAACTGGATCGCATGCGTGCGCCAAGCCTCGGGGACCAGTCCCTGTCCCGTACGGCTGTTGCTGCCGACTTCGGGACGCGTTCCGGCTCGTTTCAGGATACCGGCCAGTTGCGGCGCGGCCGCCCCCGACGCGAATTCCACGACGAACACGCCTTCGGCATTCGGGCGCATCAAGACGCACGAGGCAATGCCAGGGAGCGCCGACAGGGCATCGATCTCGTCTTGCACCTGATCGCGCCAGGGGGCCGACGCCCTGATCGGACGCGCCAGAAAAGCGCTGTACCCGTCGAACACCGACTGCATGGCATTGAGTTGGGTGCCGATGTCGAGTTGGAGCCGAGCGGTCACGGCACGCAGCAGCCGGTAGCGGTGGCGCGCGGTGACGGCCATGTGTTCCAGGCGGTTCTGCAGCACGTCTTGATAGGCCTGCTGCGCCTCGCTCATCCAGGCGCTGGTGACGCCGGACAGGGCATGTGTCTGCCCCAGCGGGGCCGCGGCGCCGACAATCGCATCGGCGCTCGTGTCCGGATGCAACAAAAAGCGCAAATGCGCCGCCAATGACGCCATGATCCTTGCGCGTTCGGCATCCCTGAGGCTGGGCAGGACACGCGCCGGACCGTCCGGACCGGCGCCCGGCAGGCCGAAGGCGCTCACGAACTCCTGCGTGACGGCCGAAAGTTCGGACCCGCTATCGGCGAGCACGCGGCTTGCCTCAGGGCCGAAGGGATCGAATCGTTGTTCGAGATCGGTAGGGGAATCCGAGGCATCGCTCCACATCTGCCACCAGCGGGCGCGATCGGCCTTGCGCATCTTGACCTGGTACATGGCGGCATCGGCAAGACGCAGCAAGGCGTCGGCCTCCTGGGCGTCGTCCGGGTAGAGCGCCAGCCCAACGCTCATGCCGACATGCACCGGTGTTCCGGTGCCCAGGTCGAAAGACTGCTCGACCGCCTCGTGCAGGCGTTGCAGCGCACGAATCATCTGCTCGGAAGCCTCGAATTCGTCGATATCCTCGAACACGACCACGAATTCGTCCCCGCCCAGGCGGGCAAAAAAATCGGTTTCGCGCTCGCCTTTCTCGATCCGGCGCGCGAATGTGCGCAGCAGCAGATCACCCGCATCGTGTCCGAGCGAGTCGTTGACGGGTTTGAAATCGTCGAGATCGATCATGCCCACCGCCAGCCGGGTGCCGCGCCGCTGGGCGCGGGCAATGGCCTGGGGCAGCCGTTCTGCGAGACTCAAGCGATTGGGAAGATTGGTGAGTGCGTCGTGGCGCGCCCGGTGCGAGTCTTCCAGCTGCAGCGTCACCATTGCCGCCTTGTGGTCGATTTCGTCCAGTCCGCGTCCCAGCAATGCGGCGACGCGTTCGCACAGCTCGACACTGGGGGCGTTGAAGACATCGCGCTCGGGCGCCACGAACACGAGAATGGCCCAGACATCGAAGCCGCGGCGAATCGGCGTCCCCAGCACGGCGGCCCAGCGGTGGCGGATCAACGCCTCGGCCCAGGGGTCCGGGACGGCGGCGAGCTGGTCATTGTGGAACACCGTCTCCCGGCGCCGCCACGCCGCGGACACCACGGCATCCGGATGGTCGAGCGGCACCGTCACGGCATCGATCATCGGTGTGTTCGCGCCGGCCCATGCGAGCGCGCGGAACAGCCCGTCAGGATCGGGCCGGCCAATCCACACGGCATGGAACATCGTGTCGTCCACCAGACGCGCACAGGTCTCCTGCAGGATCGCCTCTTCGTTCTCGGCCTGCAGCAGCACGTCGGCTGCGCGCATCAGCGCCCGGTACAGGCGCTCCAATTCGAGGTAGGCGCGCCGCTGCCGTTCGCGTTCATCGACGCCGATGAAGGTCCAAACCGACCGCTCCTCGTCCATGCGCACGCCCACCAAGTCGGCGAGCAGGGACGTGCCGTCGGTGCGGGCGAATTCGACCGCCTCCATGCGCAGTGCCCCATCATGCGTCCGGCCCTGGCATCCGGCCTCGGCCGCCGCATAGGCGGCATCGCTTGCATACAGGGCGCGCATCTTAAGCCCAGACAGATCGCCGGGACCGTCGAGGCCGAGCATCTGCGCCAATCGTGCGTTGCCGAACTCGAGAACGCAGTTGCGCACCAGGGCGACGCCGGCGTCGGAATGGTCGAGCATGACCTGGTTCAAGCGGCGCATCTCCAGGTGTTCAAGGCCGTGCGAGATGTCGTCCGCCAATTCGGCGAGCAACGCGCGCAGCCCGTCGTCGAAAACGCTCTCGTCGCCGATATAGAGCGCGAATACGCCCCAAATTTCCCCCCGGCGCAATACCGGAAGCGTCGCGCTGGCGGCCAGTCCGTGGCGAGCGGCTCGCTCACGCCAGGGCGCCAGCCGGGATTCGTCGTCGACCGCGACGTCGAACAGCGGCTCGCGCGTCCGCCAGACCTGGCCGGCGGGGCCTCGACCTTCGGGGATGCCGGGATCCGCGGAGAGCACCGCGCCATCGAGATAGCCCAACGCAGGGCCAGCCTTGGCGAGAAACACGAAGCGCAGCGTCTCGTCAGGCCGTCCGATCCACGCCAATTGGGCGTTGGTCAGGCTGACTGCCAGTTCGCAAATGGTTTGCAACAAGCTTGAGGCGTCCTCCGCCCGCGCGATGATGTGGTTGACTTGTCCGAGCAGGCTGTTGTATGCGAGCAGCCGCGCATTCTGGTGCGCGAGCCGGGTCCGCTCGGTGATATCGGTGCCGATGGTGATGAGATAGGCGGGCTGCCCCTGGGCATCGCGCATGATCGTGTTGATCCAGTGGAACAAGCGCTGCTCGCCGGTCCGCGATACCCAGTGGTTCTGGCTCTCGCGCGGGACGGCATTCCCGCGCATGGCCTCGAAGACGCGACGCACGCGGGGGCGTTCGTCCGGCGGAATGAACCGTTCCCAGAAATAGGGAATCCCGCGCGCATCGGCGAGCGTATAGCCCATGAAACGCTCTGCTTCGGCGTTGAGCCGGAGGATGTTGCCTTGCGCATCCATGACCATCGCGATGGCACCGATCGTGTCGAACAGCCCCTCGCTGAGCTGCCGGGCGGCCATGGCCTCGGCTGCCGCCTCCGCATTGCGATCGGCCAGCCGCTGCGTCCGGCGCAGCAGGCGTGCGACCACCGCGACCACCAGCGCCGCGAAAAGGACGACGAGTCCGCGCGCCATCAAGCCGGCGGGCAGTTGCTGCCAGAACGCTTGCCGGACATAGCCAGGCGGCCAGCCCGCCTCCACGCTGAGGGGAATGTCTGGGAGGGGCACGTGCACGGGTGCCTCCGGCACGGCCTTCGGAAACGTCACCCGGCCACCGGCAAGACGCCCCAGGATGCTCCCGTCGCGCAGGTCACGCACCACGAGCGTGAATGGGGTGCGCGTGCCGTTGGCCAGCAGGTCGGTCAGGCGGTAGGGCGATCCCACAAAATAGCGGGGGGCGCCGACTGGACTGCGCACGCGCAGGCTGAGGACGTTGTCGTCGGAGCGTCGCGCGAAGCGATCCTGGCCGAGAAGGAAATCCGGTTGGTCGCGCAAGGGCGTGAATCGGGCATCCGCCGTGATCGGCTGCGAAGATTGGGGGCGGGTGGACCAGACAATGCGGTTGCCGCTCGCGGATTGCACGTTGATCGCATAGAGTTCGGGATGCGCGGCGGCGAATTGCGCCAGCAGCCGCCGGCGCGGCTCGGTGAGCCGCTCGGGGCCCCGTGTTCCGATGAAGCCGGTGGCAATGAAGGACAACTCCTGGAACTGCCGCATCAGCCGCAGCGTGATGAACTGGGCCTCGATCTGCGCGGCCTGCGCGGCCTCGCCCGATACCCGGTGTCGTATTTCGCGGTAGTCGTGGATTTCGCCCACCACGGCCCAGGCCACGGCGAGGAGCAGCGGGACGGCGAGCAGGAGCCGGCGCGCCGCGCCGCGCACCACGCCCGGCCCCTGAAGAGGACGAATCAGCCGTTCGGCCTTCGGCAGGGCGGCTGTGCCTGCCCGCTTCCTACCCAAAGCGGGGCACTCTCGCGACTCCGGCCTCGCTGCCATGGCGTGCGAAACCGGGGCGCCCGAGCGTCGAGCCGGCCGGAGCCCGCCGACCAAGCACGGTCAACCCGGCCGGCGAGCCGGATCCCGATCCGCCCCCAAAGGCGGCACCGCAGGCCCTTGCGGATGCGCCGGGCCCTTCAGCGGGGCGGGCCCCATGAAGAGAAAGCCGCGTGCCGTCCGCCTCCCGGCGGTCTGCATTATCCGACGTCGCCCTTGCCATCCAGCACGCTCAGTATCTGAGTCACAATCAACCGTGCCTGGTCATGACCGGGCCTGGTAGCACCCAGTACACGCAGGCCCCAGATGCTCAAGATCAGGAAGGCGGCCAATGCGCCGGCATCCTTGTCTTGAGAAATTTCCCCCTGCGCCTGGGCTCGCTCGAGGGTCAGCCTGAGAACGCCTTCGATCTCGCGGAAATAGCGTTTGATCAGCTCTCGAACGGGTTCCTCGTGGCGCGCAATCTCCAATGCGGTATTGACCAGCAAGCAGCCACGGTCCGCGTGGACTCCCGCAACATCCGCCGCCACAGTGGCGAACAAGGAGCGGATCCCTTCAAGGGGCGAAGGGGCTGACGATAACGCCCTCTGCAGCCGTTCAACGCCCGCTGTCCCGTATCGTTCAAGGGTCGCCATGAACAGCTTTTGCTTGGACTCGAACGCGCCATACAGGCTGCCTGGATTGAGTTGCGTAATGGCCCCCAGCTCGGCCACGCCAGTCGCACCGTAGCCTTGTTCCCAGAACGCGTTCATCGCCTTTTCCAGCACTTCATCGCGATCGAATCCGGCAGGTCTCGCCATCGAATTTTTTCTCCTACGCGGGCTCATTGTAGGCATTTGTGAACGATTACTCAATAATGGACCGCGCTCTTCGATCACCCCGGCGGACGGCGGCCCCGCGCCGTTCGGCCGGAAGGCGAGGCACGGGCGCCCGCCCGCCGGGTCGTGGCCACGCACCCGCACGCGGGCCTTGGCTTGCATTTTTCCCAAGACCGACCATACTATCAGCGCGCGGGGTCGCAAAGTGGCCCGGCCCCTGGTCTGGGCGGGACAATGCGCCCGGCATGGGCGGAGCCCGGGCGTTCCGCAACAGCCGCCGGGCGGCCGGATCCCTTCGGCTTTGGCGTGCAGGCGAGCACAACCCCGTCGTCCCCGGTTGGGACGCGTCTCGGTTTCCTGCTATCATCGCGACGAAAGCGTGGAAATCGGACTGTCGGCGCCCCTCGAAGAATACGCCATCCGGGGCCGGGGGCGCTGCGTGTTGAAGCCTCGGGGCCCCGGGCGGATTCCGCGGCACGGCCCTGCCCTAGCCTGCGGGCCACGGCCGCCTCAGTCGTCAATTCTTGGAAGACAGCAATGGTCAGCTTGCAACCCCCCGTCTGTGACTTTGGCTGGAAGGCCGTGGACTTCGATCTGCCGGGCGTGGACGGCCGGCGCTACAGCCTCGCCGATGTACGAGGGCCCAACGGGCTGCTCGTCATGTTCATCTGCAACCACTGCCCCTATGTCAAGGCGGTGCGCGACCGCCTGGTGCGCGACTGCCGCGAACTGACCGAATACGGGATCCGCTCCGTCGCCATCATGTCCAACGACCCGACCGAGTACCCCGAGGACTCGTTCGAGAACATGGTCAAGGTCGCCCACGAATTCGGCTACCCGTTCCCTTATGTGCAAGACGCGACGCAAGCGACTGCCAAAGCCTACGGCGCCGTCTGCACGCCCGATTTTTTCGGCTTCAACGCCCGGCTGGAGCTGCAGTATCGCGGCCGGCTCGACGCTTCGCGCAAGGAGGCGGCCCCTGCGGACGCGCGGCGCGATCTTTTTGAAGCCATGGTCCAAGTCGCACGGACAGGCCTTGGCCCGGCCGAGCAGATCCCCAGCATGGGCTGCTCCATCAAATGGAAGGATGCCTAGGCCGTCTGGCCAGGGCATCTACTCGGTGCACGGCATGAAGAACGTCATCAAGCCATTCCCCGTCAAGGAAGGCGCCCCCGGCCGTCCGGACATGCTGGAAGCGGTGATTGCCACCGTCAAGGCGGTGGCGCAGCAGGAAATCATGCCGCGCTACCTCAAGGTGGCGCGGCAGCACAAGGTGGACGGCAGCCTGGTGACCGAGGCCGACATCGTGGCACAGAGCGCGTTGGCGGCCGGCCTGCGCTCGGTGGCGGATTGCCCGGTGCTGGGAGAAGAGATGCCCTCCAACCTGCAGCGGGCGCGCTGGCGCGACGGCCGGGAGGGCTTGTGGTGCATCGACCCGATCGATGGCACCTCCAACTTCGTGAACGGCCTGCCCTACTTCGCCGTTTCCGTCGCCTGGTTCAAGAACGGGCGCAGCGCGCTGGGGGTCGTCTACGATCCGGTCGCGGATGAAGTCTTCTATGCCGAGCGCGGCAAAGGCTCGTTCCTGAATGGCGAACGGCTCCCCATCAAAGGATATATCCCCGACCTGCACCGCAGCATGGCAGGCGTCGATTTCAAGCGCCTGCGTCCCCATCTGGCCGAACAATTGGCCTCCGCCCCCCCCTACAGCTCGCAGCGCAACTACGGCGCGAGCACCCTGGACTGGTGCTATACCGCCGCCGGGCGCTACGACGTGTACCTGCATGGCGGGCAAAAGCTGTGGGATTATGCGGCAGGCTCGCTGATCCTCGAGGAGGCCGGGGGGCAGATCTGCACCCTGGAGCACGACGATTTCTGGGCCGACGACATTTGGACGCGCTCGGTCATCGCCGCCCGCAATCCGGATCTCTTTCTCGCCTGGAAGCGCTGGGTACGGGCCGCCAATAAGTGCTGACGCCCGGCGCATAAAATTTTTTTGGGACTCAAAAACCGACTCGTGCAGTAACATAATACAATTAGGCGGTTTCCCATCCTTGACCGCAAAAGCCTGTCCCGAGGACATGGAACAGGCGCGGCGAGATGACAGGGCGAGCCGGCCTGCGGCCGGGTCGCGTGCAGGGTCCATCCCCAAGAAAACCCACCACTTACGACTATTGCCCAAGCCAGCCGAGTGGGCGATAATCCGGGGCTTCGTCTGTCGCGATCGCCGCTCCTTGCAGGGGCCAAGGCGAATTGAAGGACAACAGCACCCATATATCGAAATGGAGCGAGGCGCCCGGCCGTTGCGGACGTCTCCCCAAGAATAGCGCCCCTTCCGCGAACGGGAAGGCGATGGCATGAGGCTCGCGGCTGAACGGGTCTTGGGATCGGGCCCGTCGGCCTGCCCGCAACAGCCGGGGCACAGGATTTAAAACCACTGGAACGAGAGAAAATGGCAACCCGTAAAGATCTTGCAAATGCAATCCGCATGCTGTCCATAGATGCGGTCGAGAAGGCGAAGTCGGGGCATCCGGGCGCCCCCATGGGCATGGCCGAAATCGCCGAGGTCCTCTGGAACCACCATCTGCGGCACAACCCCCTGAACCCGGCGTGGGCGGACCGCGATCGCTTCGTGCTCTCCAACGGCCACGGCTCGATGCTCATCTACTCGCTGCTCCACCTGACGGGCTACGATCTGCCGATGGAGGAAATCAAGAAATTCCGTCAGCTTCACTCCAGGACGCCCGGACACCCGGAATACGGCTACACGCCCGGCGTGGAGACCACGACGGGCCCGCTGGGCCAGGGGATCACCAATGCCGTGGGCATGGCGCTGGCCGAGAAGATCCTCGCGCACCAGTTCAACCGTCCCGGTCATGAGATCGTCGACCACCATACCTACGTCTTCATGGGTGACGGCTGCCTCATGGAAGGCATTTCCCACGAAGCGTGCTCGCTCGCCGGAACCCTGGGTCTGGGCAAGCTGATCGCCTTCTACGACGACAACGGCATTTCGATCGACGGCCATGTCGAAGGCTGGTTCACGGACAACACGCCCAAGCGCTTCGAAGCCTACGGCTGGCATGTCGTGCCCCATGTCGACGGGCACGATCCGGCACAGATCGAGGCGGCCCTGGTCGCGGCCAAGGCGGTCAAGGACAAGCCGTCGATCATCTGCTGCAAGACCGTGATCGGCAAGGGCTCGCCCAACAAGGAAGGCACCCACGACGTGCACGGCGCGGCCCTCGGCGAAGCGGAAGTGGCCGCGGTGCGCGCCCATCTGGGCTGGACCCATCCCGCCTTCGAGATCCCCGCGGACGTCTATGAGGGCTGGGACTGCCGCACCAAGGGCGAGGGGCTCGAGACGCTCTGGAACAACAAGTTCGCCGAATACGCCCAGGCCTATCCGGACCTCGCGCGCGAATTCTCCCGCCGGATGGCGGGCGAGCTGCCCGCCGACTGGTCGGAGAAGGCGGTGGCGTTCATCCGCGCCGTCAACGACAAGGCGGAAACCATCGCCACCCGCAAGGCCTCGCAAAACTGCATCGAGGCCTTGGCGCCGGTCCTGCCCGAACTGATCGGCGGCTCTGCCGATCTGGCCGGCTCGAACCTCACGCTTTGGTCGCAGGCGCACCCCATCCGCAAGGAAGGCGGAAACTACGTCAACTACGGGGTGCGGGAGTTCGGCATGGCCGCGATCGAAAACGGCATGGCGCTGCATGGCGGCGTGATTCCCTTCGGCGGCACCTTCCTGATGTTCTCGGAATACGCACGCAATGCCCTGCGCATGGCCGCGCTCATGAAAATCCGCTCGCTGTTCGTGTTCACCCACGACTCCATCGGGCTGGGAGAGGACGGACCGACCCACCAGCCGATCGAGCAGACCGCCACCCTTCGCCAGATTCCCAACATGGACGTGTGGCGCCCGTGCGACACGCTCGAATCCGCCGTGGCCTGGACCCAGGCGGTGGAGCGCAAGACCGGCCCCAGCAGCCTGATCTTCAGCCGCCAGAACCTGCCCTTCCAGAAGCGCGACGCCGCGACCCTCGAGCGGGTCCGGCAAGGCGGCTATGTCCTCGCGGAAGCGGCCGGAGGCGCGCCCAAGGTCGTCATCATCGCCACCGGGTCGGAAGTTGCGCTGGCCGTCGGTGCGCAGAAGGTGCTCGCCGAACAGGGCATCCCGGCACGGGTGGTGTCGATGCCTTCGACCAACGTCTTCGACCGCCAGGATCAGGCCTACAAGGACAGCGTCCTGCCCAGGGGCGTGGTGCGGGTCGCGATCGAGGCCGGCGTCACCGACTACTGGCGCAAGTATGTGGGCCTCGAGGGCGCCGTGGTCGGCATCGACCACTTCGGCGAATCGGCCCCCGCCGGCGAGCTCTTCAAGATCTTCGGGTTCACCGTCGAGAACGTGGTCAACACGGTCAAGAGCGTGCTGTAAGGAATCATCGCCGCAGCTTGCGGCCGCCGGTGGATCCCGGGGCCAGGCTGCGGTGCGTTTTTTTATTTACTCCATCCATCGACAAAAGGAGCTTTTACCATGGCAATTCGAGTCGCCATCAACGGCTACGGCCGGATCGGCCGCAATATCCTGCGTGCCCTCTATGAAGGCGGGCGCAACAAGGACATCCAGATCGTCGCCATCAACGACCTGGGCGATGCCGCCACCAACGCCCACCTCACCAAGTACGACACCGTGCACGGCCGCTTCCCGGGCGAAGTCTCGGTCGATGGCGAGTACATGATCGTCAACGGCGACAAGATCCGGGTGTGCGCCGTGCGCAACCCCGCCGAGTTGCCCTGGAAGGAGCTCGGCATCGATGTCGTGCACGAGTGCACGGGGATCTTCACCAGCAAGGAAAAGGCTTCCGCGCACCTTGCGGCCGGCGCCAAGAAGGTGATCATCTCCGCGCCCGGCGGCAAGGATGTCGACGCCACCATCGTCTACGGCGTCAACCACCAGGCCCTCAAGGCGAGCGACACCGTCATCTCCAACGCCTCGTGCACGACCAACTGCCTCGCGCCGCTGGTGGCCCCGCTGCACCGGAAGATCGGCATCGTGAACGGCCTGATGACGACCATCCACTCGTACACCAACGACCAGGTGCTCACCGACGTGTACCACTCGGACCTGCGCCGCGCGCGCTCGGCCACGATGTCGATGATCCCCACCAAGACCGGGGCGGCGGCCGCCGTCGGGCTGGTCCTGCCGGAGCTCAACGGCAAGCTGGACGGTTTCGCGGTGCGCGTGCCGACCATCAACGTCTCCCTGGTGGACCTCACCTTCACGGCGGCTCGCGCCACCACCAAGGACGAGATCCACGCCATCATGAAGGAGGCGTCCGAAGGCGAACTGAAGGGTATCCTCGCCTACAACGACCTGCCGCTCGTGTCCTGCGACTTCAACCACTCGAGCGTCTCCTCGACCTATGAGGCGACCCTCACCAAGGTCATGGAAGGCAAGATGGTCAAGGTGCTGGCCTGGTACGACAATGAGTGGGGCTTCTCGAACCGCATGCTGGATACCACGCTCGCCCTGATGACCGCCAAGTAAGCGGCGCCAAGGCCCAAGGCGCAGGCGGGGATCCCCGCCTGCCGCCCGCGAGATGGACCACACGGCCCCGTGCCGCCAGGCGCGGCGCCGTGTGGTCAATTTCGAAAGCTCAAGGAGTCCACCATGTCCGTAGTCAAGATGACCGACCTGGATCTTCGGGATAAGCGCGTGCTTATCCGCGAAGACCTCAACGTGCCACTCAAGAACGGCGAAGTATCCGACGACACGCGCATCCGCGCCTCGCTGCCGACCATCGAGCACGCGATGAAGGCGGGCGGGCGGGTCATGCTGATGTCGCATCTGGGACGGCCGGAAGAAGGCGTCTACAGCGAGGAGGCTTCGCTCGCCCCGGTGGCTCGCCACCTGTCCAAGCTGCTGGGCCGGGACGTGCGCGTGGTCAAGGATTACCTGGCGGGCGTCGACGTCGGCGCCGGCGAAGTCGTGGTGCTGGAAAACGTCCGCTTCAACAAGGGCGAGAAGAAGAACGTCGACGACCTGGCCAAGCAATATGCCGCCTTGTGCGACGTGTACGTGATGGACGCCTTCGGCACGGCCCACCGCGCCCAGGCCTCGACCCATGGCGTGGCGAAGTACGCGCCCATCGCCTGCGCAGGCCCCTTGCTCGCCGCCGAGCTCGACGCGCTGGGACGCGCCCTGGACAAGCCGGCCCGCCCCCTGGTGGCCATCGTCGGCGGCTCCAAGGTGTCCACCAAGCTCACCGTGCTCGACGCGCTGTCCTCCATCGTGGACCAACTGATCGTCGGCGGGGGCATCGCCAACACCTTCATCAAGGCGGCCGGCTTCAACGTCGGCAAATCGCTCTACGAAGCCGATCTGGTCGACGAGGCGCGGCGCCTGATCGAGGCCGCGAAGGCCAAGGGCGGCGAGATTCCGGTGCCCACCGACGTGGTGGTCGGCAAGCGTTTCGATGCCGACGAACCGGCCGTCGTCAAGCAGGTCTCGGAAGTGGCCGACGACGACATGATCTTCGACATCGGCCCGGACACGGCCGCCCGCTATGGGGCCCTCGTGAAGCAGGCGGGCACGATCGTGTGGAACGGCCCGGTGGGCGTGTTCGAATTCGACCAGTTCGGCGCCGGCACCCGCGCGCTGGGCCTTGCCATCGCGGACAGCCCGGCGTTCTCCATTGCCGGGGGCGGCGACACGCTCGCGGCAGTGGCCAAGTATGGCATCGCGGACAAGGTCTCCTACATCTCCACGGGCGGCGGCGCCTTCCTGGAGTTTCTCGAGGGAAAGAAGCTGCCCGCCGTCGAGATCCTGGAGACGCGCGCGAAGGCCTAAGGGACCGCGCCGGAAACGCGCGAGTCACACGTTCAATTGATCGGCACGTTGGCGGGATATGTTACGTAGAACGAAGATCGTCGCCACCTTGGGTCCGGCATCGGCCGACCCCAAGGTGATCGACAGCATGGTCGAGACGGGCGTCGATGTCGTGCGCCTCAACTTCTCCCACGGCACCCCCGAGGAGCACATCCAGCGTGCGGACACGGTCCGTTCGGCGGCCCGCGCGCGCGGCCGCACGGTCGGCGTGCTGGTGGACCTTCAGGGCCCCAAGATCCGCATCGGCAAGTTCCGCGAAGGGAAGATCCATCTCAACAACGGGGATCCCTTCATCCTCGACAGCCGCTGCACCCAGGGCACCCAGGAACGGGTAGGCCTCGATTACAAGGGCCTGCCGGGCGATGTCGGGCGGGGCTCGACCCTGCTCCTCGACGATGGGCGCATCGTGTTGTGGGTGGAGAAGGTTGAAGGCGAGGAGATCTTCTGCAAGGTCGTGCAAGGCGGCGTGCTGTCCGACAACAAGGGCATCAATCGCCAAGGCGGCGGGCTTTCGGCGGCCGCCCTCACGGAAAAGGACATCGAGGACATCGGGACCGCCGCGCAGCTCAAGGCGGATTATCTCGCGGTCTCCTTTCCGCGCTCCGGGGCCGACATGCGCCAGGCCCGCGAACTCCTGCGGGCGGCCGGCGGCAAAGGCATGCTGGTGGCCAAGATCGAGCGCGCGGAGGCGGTGGAGGCTTTGGAGGAGATCCTCGAGGCCTCCGACGCCATCATGGTCGCCCGCGGCGATCTCGGCGTGGAAGTGGGTGATGCGGCGGTGCCCGCCCTGCAGAAGCGGATGATCCGCATGGCCCGCGAACGCAACAAGCTGGTCATCACCGCCACGCAGATGATGGAATCCATGATCTACAATCCCATCCCCACGCGCGCCGAGGTGTCCGACGTCGCCAACGCGGTGATCGACGGGACCGATGCGGTGATGCTGTCGGCGGAGACGGCGGCCGGCGCCTATCCGGTCGAATCGATCGCCGCCATGCACCGCGTGTGCGTGGAGGCGGAAAAGGAAGACGAGCCGTTGCTCGGCCAATACCGCATGGGCAAGACGTTCTCGCGCGTCGACGAATCCATCGCCATGGCCGCCATCTTCACGGCGAATCACCTGAACGTGCGCGCCATCGCGGCGCTGACCGAGTCGGGCTCGACCTGCCTGTGGATGTCGCGCATGCAATCGGGCGTGCCGATCTACGCCTTGACACCCGAAGTGGAAACACGTAGAAAGGTAACGTTGTTCCGCGGCGTCTACCCCGTCAACTTCAAGACCGCCTCGACGGATCGGGAGCAGCTCCTGATCGAAGCAGAAAACGAGCTTCGCCGCCGCGGCGCGGTGCGGGACGGTGACCTGATCGTGCTGACGATCGGCGAACCCATCGGGCAATCCGGCGGCACCAATACGCTCAAGATCGTGCGCGTCGGCGCCCATGCCGGCCCCTGAAGCATGGATCCGGCGCATTCCCTGATCTTCCGGCCTGGGTCCGACACAGGCCGTTCGGTTTTTTTCGCTTTTTCGTCTTGTCTTTGGAATTAAAGGAGAATTCAGAAATGCCTCTCGTTTCGATGCGCCAGCTGCTGGACCACGCAGCCGAGAACAGCTACGGCCTGCCCGCCTTCAACGTGAACAACCTCGAGCAGATCCACGCGATCATGCAGGCGGCCGACGAGTGCGACAGCCCGGTCATCATGCAAGGGTCCGCGGGCGCGCGCAAGTACGCCGGGGAAGCGTTCCTGCGCCATCTCATCCAGGCCGCCGTCGAGGCCTATCCGCACATCCCGGTGGTGATGCACCAGGACCACGGCGCTTCGCCCGCCGTGTGCATTCAGGCCATCCGCTCCGGCTTCTCCAGCGTCATGATGGACGGTTCCTTGCGCGAGGACGCGAAGACGCCCTCCTCCTATGAATACAACGTCGACGTCACCCGGCGGGTGGTCGACATGGCCCACGCCGTCGGCGTCTCCGTCGAAGGTGAACTCGGCTGCCTGGGCTCGCTCGAATCGGGCATGGCGGGCGAGGAAGACGGGGTCGGCGCCGAGGGCAAACTCTCCCACGACCAGCTCCTCACCGATCCCGAGCAGGCCGCCGACTTCGTCGCCAAGACGGGCGTCGACGCGCTCGCCATCGCCATCGGCACCTCCCACGGCGCCTACAAGTTCACCCGCAAGCCCACGGGCGACATCCTGGCGATCGAACGGGTCAAGCAGATCCACGCGCGCATCCCCAACACGCATCTGGTGATGCACGGCTCCTCCTCGGTGCCCCAGGAATGGCTCAGCATCATCCGCGAGTTCGGCGGCGACATGAAGGAGACCTACGGCGTGCCGGTGGAAGAAATCCAGCAGGGGATCAAGTACGGCGTGCGCAAGGTCAACATCGACACCGACATCCGGCTGGCCATGACCGGCGCCATCCGCCGCCATCTGGTGAAGAACAAGAGCGAGTTCGATCCGCGCAAGTTCCTCAAGGACGCCACCGCGGCCGCGAAGGACATCTGCAAGGCTCGCTTCGAGGCCTTCGGATCCGCGGGCCAGGCCGCCAAGATCAAGGCGATCGCCCTCGACACCATGGCCAACAAGTATGCCAAGGGCGAGTTGAAGGCCGTCGTCAAGTAAGCCCGACCCGCCGCTTCACCCAAGCCCCCAAGGGTTCGTCCCTGGGGGCTTTGCTTTTCCCGGGCGCCGGCTCAGCGCGCCAGCGCCGGGCTGTCGTCCCACACGCACGTGCGATTGCGTCCGGCCGACTTGGCCCGGTAGAGGGCCTGATCCGCCCGCTCGATCGACGACTCGACGGGCAATGCGGCGTCCAGTTGGGCCACGCCGCAGGAGATGTGGCACCGAATCGCCACCTGCCCCGCGACGATCTCGATCTCGCGGCGCGCGACCCCTTCCCGCAGTCGGTCGGTGAGCGCATAGGACGCCTCGGGCTCGGTGCCCGGCAGGCACAGCAAGAACTCCTCGCCGCCGTAGCGGTAGACTCGGTCGTACGGACGGACGTGCTCGGTGAGAAAGCGGGCCACTTCGCTCAAGGCCGCGTCTCCGGCCGGATGCCCGTAGGTGTCGTTGATGGATTTGAAGTGGTCGAGGTCGACCATCGCCAGCCCGCAGGACATCACGCCGCGCTCCACCAATTGTTGCTGCGTGCGCAGCCACGTGAGCATGCCGATCCGGTTGTGGGCGCCGGTGAGGGGATCCAGCGAGCCCAACATCGTCTGCAGCTCGGCGCGCAGGTTCTCCAGCTCCAGGCGGAACCGGCCGACACCGTCCGTGAAGGCGTCGTAGGCGGCCGCGTCGACCCCCCCTTGCTGCGATTGGCGCAGCAGCAAGGAGGCCGCATCGTGAATCGCCTGGTGCTGCGCTTCGATGACCGCGAAGGCCGGATGGGCACGCAGGAGGGCGGACGCGTCGTTGTAATACCAGAGGCCGAACGCGCATTCCCGATGGGCGGTGGGCGAGGCCCGGCGCATGTCGACCGGGAGACGGCAGACCAGGGTCCGCGCGAGGGCGTCATACCAGTCCAGGTGATTGCCGATGGCGCGCTCCACCTGTTCGAGCGCCGCCTGTAATTCGCCGCGGCCGATCGTCTGCATGTCGGGCATCCTCTCCTTGGGGCAGTAGGCGCATCTCGCGCCGGCTTGACCTGTGTGAGTGATAACACATAATCATAAGTCTGTAAATTCGTTCAGGCATCCGCGGGTGGACGCCGCCCGGGACCACCTCCCGGCGGCACCCGCCGCATGGGCTGCGCGTTGTCTGCTAAAATCGCCGGCACGCGGCTGTCGCGGATGATCAAGGGCAAAGGCATCCGGTCAACTACCCCGGCCTGAAGGCCGGAGCTTGTGAAAACAAGCTCGGTCGACCAGGGAAAGATCGTAAAGATCTACGATTGCGGAAGGTACAAGACCCACCGTCGAATGCTTCCTCAGTTCGACGCTCTGGAAGGTCCTGATCATGCTGGCGAAAGGTAAAGCGCCGAAGGTCAGGACCGGCCTCTCACGAGGCAAAACTGTCCGCAGTCATTCCCGAGAGGAGCGCGGAATGTCGCGAGACATTCTTCCGTCACCAGGCCCGTAAGGGCAAGGAGTTGCAGTTATGGTCTTTGTGCTGGACAAGCGGAAAAAGCCGCTCATGCCGTGCGAGTCGAAGCGGGCCAGGAAGTTGCTCGTTTCCGGCCGCGCGCGCGTGCATCGGCTCTATCCCTTCACCATCCGGCTCACTGACCGCTTGATTGACGATTCGTCGCTTCAACCGTTGCGACTCTCGCTCGATCCCGGGAGCCAAACGACGGGCTTGGCCATGTCCAGGATCGAAGTAGTGCGGGACGATGCGCCGGTCATGCACATCCGCTTCCTGATGGAGTTGATTCATCGCGGGCGGCTGATCTCGGAGAAACTCACGGCCCGTTGCGGCTTCCGCCGGCGCCGCCGCGCCCAGCTGCGCTACCGGGCGCCGCGTTTCGATAACCGGACAAAGCCGGAAGGCTGGCTTGCTCCGAGCCTGCGGCACCGCGTCGAAACGACCGCGGCATGGGTGACCAGGCTGCGCCGGTTGGCTCCGATCACGCACCTGGCGCAGGAGTTGGTGCGGTTCGACATGCATCTCATGCGCAATCCCGAAATCGGTGGTGTCCAGTACCAGCAAGGGACGTTGGCCGGATACGAGGTGCGCGAATATCTGCTGGAGAAGTGGGGTCGGGCCTGCGCCTATTGCGATGCCCGGGACGTGCCGCTTGAGATCGATCATGTTATGCCGCGCGCCCGTGGCGGGTCAAACCGGATAGATAACCTGGCGCTCGCCTGCCATCCGTGCAATCGGCGGAAGGATGCCAGTCCGGTCCGGATGTTTCTGGCGCACGATCCCGAGCGGCTGGCGCGAATCCTTCGGCAGGTCAAGACTCCGCTCCGGGATGCCAGCGCGGTCAATGCAACCCGCTGGGTCCTGTTCCGGCGGTTGTGCGGGACCGGGCTGCCGGTGGAGACAGGATCCGGCGGATTGACCAAGTTCAACCGCTCGAAGCTCGGGATACCCAAGACTCATGCGCTGGATGCGGCTTGCGTCGGGAAGGTATCCGATGTCCTTGGAACGGCACAGCCGGTCTTGAGCGTCAAATGCGCGGGACGCGGCTCGCACTGCCGGACACGGCTCGACGTGCATGGATTTCCGCGTGGATACCTCACCCGAGACAAGCGCGTCAAGGGTTTCGCCACGGGTGACATGGTCACGGCCAAGGTGCCGAATGGCATCAAAGCCGGCATCCATGCCGGACGCGTGGCGGTGCGCGCAAGCGGCAGCTTCAACATCCAGACGAACGCCGGGGTGGTGCAAGGCATATCGCACAGATATTGCCGCGTGACCCAGCGTGCGGATGGCTATGGGTATTCTTGTTCAACCGGCCAACCGGAAAGGAAAGCGTGAGCAGGTAACGGCCACGGCATCGACCGCTTTGCGGTCGGCGCTCCACCTCCCCGCCATGAATGACGGGGTTTCACGCGCAAAATGATGAAAAAAATCCTGGTGACCGGCGGCGCCGGCTTCTTGGGCTCCCACCTGTGTGCACGCCTGGTCCGGGACGGGCACGACGTGCTGTGCGTCGACAACTTCTTCACCGGAACGCGGGCGAACATCCTGCCGCTCATCGGCCATCCGTTTTTCGAGGTGATGCGCCACGACATCACCTTTCCCCTCTATGTCGAGGTCGACCAGATCTACAATTTGGCCTGTCCCGCCTCGCCCGTCCACTATCAGTTCGATCCGGTCCAGACGACCAAGACCACGGTGCACGGCGCGATCAACATGCTGGGGCTCGCCAAGCGGGTCAAGGCGCGCATCCTGCAGGCGTCCACCTCGGAGGTCTACGGGGATCCCGAGATGCACCCGCAAAAGGAAACCTACTGGGGACGCGTCAACCCCATCGGCCCGCGCAGCTGCTACGACGAAGGCAAACGCTGCGCCGAGACGCTGTTCTTCGACTACCGGCGCCAGCACGGGCTGGACATCAAGGTCGTCCGCATCTTCAATACCTACGGCCCGAACATGCACCCCAACGACGGACGGGTGGTGAGCAACTTCATCGTGCAGGCCCTCAAGAATGCGCCGATCACCATCTACGGCGACGGGAGCCAGACGCGCTCGTTCTGCTATGTCGACGACCTGATCGAGGGCATGGTGCGCATGATGGGAAGCGCGGACGGCTTTGCCGGCCCGGTCAATCTCGGCAATCCGGGCGAATTCAGCATGATCGAGCTGGCCGAACAGGTGCTGGAGTTGACCGGATCGAGGTCGGCATTGAGCTTTCAGCCCCTGCCGCAGGACGATCCCAGGCAGCGGCAGCCCGACATTGCGCTCGCCCGGGAAGCGCTCGCCTGGGAACCGAAGGTCGGCTTGCGCGACGGCCTCAAGGAGACGATCGCCTACTTCCGGCGCCTCCTTGCGGCTTGACCGGACGGCGCGCCCGCCTCGGTGGGCAGCGGCTTGGCGAGGGTCGCCGCCTCGTTCAGCAGGAACGTCTTGAAGGCGGTGGCGGCCGGCGACAGGCGCTTGTTCTGCCGGTGCACGACATACCAGAAGCGCATGATCGGAAAGGCCTCCACGTCGAGCAGCACGAGCCGCCCGGTCTCCAGCTCAAGCGCCACCGTGTGCGCCGACACCACGGCGAGCCCCATCCCCGCCTGCACGGCCTGCTTGATCGCCTCGTTGGTGTTCATCACCATGCCCGTTCGCAGCGCCACCGCATGCTCCTCGAAGAAGCGCTCCATGGCGCTGCGCGTCCCCGAGCCCGGCTCGCGCACCAGGAACACCTCCTGCGCAAGCCGCGGCAGGTCGATCTTCTTCTGGCCCGCGAGCGGATGGCCCGGATTGGCAATGACGACCAGGGGATTGCGCATGAAGGATTCCGCCACCAGGTCGTGCCCTTCCGGCGGCTGCCCCATGATCACCATGTCGGTCTCGTTGTGGGCGAGCTGCTGCAGCAGCGCTTCGCGATTGGTGACGTCGAGGCTCACCGTGATCTTGGGATAACGGGCGCAGAACGCGGCCAGGAGCTCCGGCGCGAAATAGTTGGCGGTGCTCGCCACCGAGAGCTTGAGGTTGCCGTAGTCCACGCCCTTCAGGCGGTCGAAGACGGATTCCGCCTCCTCCAGCTGCTGCGCGATCAGGCGGCTGTAATGGTAAAGCTCGCGCCCGGCCTCGGTCAGGAAGATCTTCTTGCCCAGCTGTTCGAACAACGCGAGCCCGATCGTCTCTTCCATCTGCTTGATCTGCATCGATACCGCGGGCTGCGTGAGATGCAAGGCCGCGGCCGCCCGAGAGAAACTCGACTGGCGCACGACCGCCTCGAACACGCTGAGCTGGCGCAATGTCACCCGAAGCATGCCTGTCTCCATTCCCGCCGGCGGTGCGGCCGGTGTGGTATATATTTCAACTTATAATTAGTATCAGAAATCGTGACTATATCTTATCCTCTGCGGATAGTATAGTGGCGGGAATCATTCGCATAACCCCAGCGGATGGGTGGGTATAGGAAACCCTTCAACAGGAGATGAGCCATGGCAGTCAAGACGTACAACGCAGGCGTCAAGGAGTACCGGAGCACCTACTGGGAACCCCATTATACGCCCAAGGACACCGACATCCTGGCGGTGTTCAAGATCACCCCCCAAGCTGGCGTGGACCGGGAGGAAGCCGCCGCGGCGGTGGCCGCCGAGTCGTCCACCGGCACCTGGACGACGGTCTGGACGGATCTACTGACCGACCTCGACTACTACAAGGGCCGCGCCTACGCGATCGAGGACGTCCCGGGCGACGACACCTGCTTTTATGCCTTCATCGCCTACCCCATGGATCTGTTCGAAGAGGGTTCGGTGGTCAACGTGTTCACCTCCCTGGTGGGCAACGTGTTCGGCTTCAAGGCGGTGCGCGCGCTGCGTCTCGAAGACGTGCGCTTCCCCATTGCCTACGTCAAGACCTGCGGCGGCCCGCCCCAGGGCATCCAGGTCGAGCGCGACATCATGAACAAGTATGGGCGCCCGCTGCTCGGCTGCACGATCAAGCCGAAGCTGGGCCTGTCGGCCAAGAACTATGGCCGCGCCGTGTACGAGTGCCTGAGAGGCGGCCTCGACTTCACCAAG
>JAKAFK010000029.1 GCA_021817985.1 Pseudomonadota bacterium
TGGTGCGTCTTGCCGTCTTTGATCCGCCGCGTGCGTTTGAGGAACATCTCCCAAGTTTAGAAGCACACCGCCAACCTTCAAGGGCCAAGGTCTTCACTACAAGCGGTTTCTATCAGCGACAGCAAACACGAATTCGCTAGATCAATAGGTTAAGCAAGATGTCGGCGCAAAATCCGCCCTAAAACCGGAGTTTTTCCGCCGAATGGGTAAAGATGGGCTAGGGTGCCTCGCCGCCGCCCAACAAGCCTTCCGCCATGCCGGCAACGGCCGTCAGCCGGGCAAACGCCTCATGGAGGCGGGCCTGTTCCTGCGAGAGCGTTTCGGGCGCGAGCGGCGGACTGAAATAGAAGCCTTGCGCCTCGTGGGCGCCGCGTGCGCGCAGGAATTCGAGCTGCTCCCCTCGCTCCACGCCTTCGGCGACGACCTTGAGCCTTAAGGTACGCGCCAGGGCGATGATCGCCTCCAGGATCGCCGCGTCCTCGCGCCGGTCCACCGCATCGGCAATGAACGACTTGTCGATCTTCAGCCGATCCGCCGGAAAATGGCGCAGGTAGCCCAGCGACGAATAGCCCATCCCGAAGTCGTCGATCGCGATGCCCACCCCCAGTGCCTTGAACGCGCGCAGCACGGCGATCGAGTCCTCGGTATCCTGCATGATGGCGCTTTCCGTGATCTCAATCTCGATGCGCTGCGGATCCACCGCCGCTTCCTCGATCGCGCGCCTCACGACGCTCACGACATCGGGCTGCCTCACCTGCAAGGCGGACAGGTTGACCGCCATCCGCAGCCCGGTCATGCCTGATGCGTCGAAAGCCTTCAGCTGCCGGCACGCGCCCGCCAGCAGGCGGGTACCCAAAGCGGAAATCAGCCCGGCATCCTCCGCGAGCGCGATGAAACGCTCGGGCGGCACCAGCCCGAAAACCGGGTGCTTCCAGCGGGCGAGCGCTTCGACCCCGCCCATCGTCCCCGTGGCGATGTCCATGATGGGGTGGTAGTGGAGCACAAGGGCATCGCTGTCGATGGCGCCGCGCAGATCGTTGGTCAACAAGAACCGCTCGCGCAGGTCGCTTTGCAGGCGCTGCGCATAGAAGGCGTGCCGATTGCGCCCCTGCGCCTTGGCCTCGAACATGGCGAGTTCCGCATTCTTGAGGAGATCCTGCGGGGTGGCGCCATCTTCCGGGTAGCGGCTGATCCCGATCGAGCCCGAGAGCACAAGGGAAGCCTCCTGCACGGCGAAGGGCGGCATCAGGTCGCGCGCGACGCGTGCCGCGGCATGCGCGAGCGTCGCGTCATCCGGATCGGCCTCGATGAGCAGCGTGAATTCGTCGTCCCCCACGCGCGCCAGCACGTCCTCGTCGGGCGCCCTGGCGCGCAGCCGGGCCGCCACCTGCCTGAGCAGCGCGTCGCCGGCCTCGAAGCCCAGGGTGTCGTTGACCGCCTTGAAGTGATCCAGATCGAGGAACAGCACGCCCAGCCGCTGCCCGCGCGCCGCCGCCCGGTCGAGCGCCAGCGCGAGCCGCTCGAACAAATGCTTGCGATTGGGCAGCGCGGTCAGCTCGTCGTGGTGCGCCGCGAAGGAGAGTCTTTTGCGGAATTCATTGGCGCAATCGGAAAATACGGCGATGTAGTGGGTCGGCTGGCCGCTCCTGTCGCGGGCGAGACTGACGCTCACCTGCTCGCGGGCGGTCTCCCCGTTCTTCCGCCGGATGAGCAGTTCGCCCCGCCAGCATCCGTTGCGGGCGAGCGCCTCCCGCAACGCCCCGTAGGCGGACGCCTCCGTTGCGGCCAGGTTAAGCGTCCGAAGCGGCTTTCCGAGGACATCGCGCGCCCCATACCCGGTTCGCCGCGCAAAGGCGCCATTGACCGCGGTCACATGCCCATGGGTATCCGCGATGAGGATGCCTTCGGCGGCATAGTCGATACCGGCGCCAGGGCCGGGCACGTCCGTCTCGGGGATGAACATGTTCTGACGGGGATATGCCGGAACCGGGCACGGCGCGCGCCGACGCGAGCCGCGCCCGCTGCCGCGCGGGGCAGCGCCGCGATCGCTGGAGGACATGAGGCAACTCCGTTGCCGCCACTGCCGGGCGCTTGCCTGGCGGGCGGGCCTATGGCTTGGTTAAACCATCAGACCATGGCATCGACCAAAGGTTCGAGTGCAGGCCGGAACACAGGGGGGCCCAAGGGAGGCTTGCACGGCTGAAATAGTGACATCATCCCCCGCCTACAGTCGGGTTTGTACGGCCCTCAACCCGGCATCGCGCCGGGATGAGTCGCTTCGGTGGGCTCCTGCTGCCGGCGGCATGACCGCACCGCTCATTTCGCGGGCGCAACGGGCGGGCCCCGCCCTGAGTCTGTTGATCGCGCCGACCCGATCGGCGTTTTCCGCGAAGC
The DNA here is from genome assembly GCA_021817985.1 of Pseudomonadota bacterium. GTDB lineage: Bacteria > Pseudomonadota > Gammaproteobacteria > Burkholderiales > JAKAFK01 > JAKAFK01. The sequence continues at coordinate 2,395 of JAKAFK010000029.1, forward strand.
CACATTCCATGCACTCGAACCGGGCTTGCGCCCGCCGGTTGTCGGCCGACACGCGGCGGCAACGCGGGCAGATGCGGCTCGGGTTTCGCGGCGGTACGGCGACGAGATAGCCAGCGTTTTACGCCGGCTTGTACGCCAGTTGGCGGCGGAACTCGCCGTCCCTGATCGAGGATGGATTTGTTCAGGCCAGACGTGGCCTGAACGTTCCTTCCCGGTTGCTCGGTATGGCTGTGTTACGCTCGAAGTGGAAAACATCCGGCGGAACATGGCACCCAGATGGGTGCGTCCGATTTGGGATTGACGGAGTTGCTGAGCGTGGCCAACCCCCGTCGCCGGCTATCGGGATTGATGCGTTTGGGGCAGGACGTGCCCCACAAGATCCGCACGGCGCAACGCCTCAGCGGAAAACAGAAAGGATGGCGAATATCCGCCAATCTCCGCGGGACCGTCCAGCATTTTGCTCGACGACATGCCACAGCGGCCAGAAACCGGAAAAATTTCAGCTAGTTGCAGAACATGGTTGGATACGACCTTGGATTGCACAGTACAGAATTACCTGCTCAATCGCGAATCGAATTCGAAGGGGCGAATGATACGGATCGTAACGCTGTCAAACGCTGAATGGTGTGGGTTGAGCACGACATTTGAGGCTTCAGGCATGATGGCAGAGGGCGCGACAAGCCCAAGTTGGGTGGATGCAAGCAAGAATTTATCTCCAATCGAGATTGCTGCAGTCGAGCTGGGGAGCGCATCCCAGCCAACTGGCAAGTCAGCCACTGCGAGACGACGATAAAGTCGTTCATCGTCTGGCAAATCAAAGACGGACAGCACCAGATCCCGCGGGAGAATGTCCGAAGCGTGGACAAGTTTTTCCAGGGCCGCAATCTCTGGAGTCATGCCGGCGTATATGGCGGCAATGCCTGATGAGTTCCAGCGCCCACCAGTCAGTCGCGCTCCAGTCCCCTGTCGGTCAAGCGCATAGCTGCGCTTGGCAATCCTCCATGCCTGCATTAAACAGCGCCACCATAGGCAATCGCGGACAATATCTTGCGGACTTCACCTGCGCCTGTCTCGGTGTCCAGCATGGACAATGGGGTATCTCCAAGTGAGGCGTTCATCCTGGTCAACCAATCACGAGCCATGTCGGATGTTCCGAAGACCTTCTCGGCCTCATCCTCGATCAGTGCAATGCGGCCCAATCGCTCAGTCTCGGTTTGTCCCAACGGAAGTCCGGATTTGATCTTGCGTTCCGCGGTCGCCGGAGAGATCCCGATCAATTTTGCAAAAAGAGTGCGTGGCATTCCAAAGTGCTCGCTGGCAGTAACCAGGATGGAAGGGGATGCGCCAGAGCGAACAATCTGAATTCTGATTCCAGGATTGGCCGTAGCCAATGCTGCTTTCCACTTGCCGAAACTCTCTGTACGCTTTATGGTCGCTGTCATAAGAACCCCATCTATCATTTGATAGTTTATCATACATCAAATGAGCGATAATATTTTGTATAAGGTGTTTATGACCACATAGCGGAGCGATTACTTGTTCTTTGGGTTGGCTCCAACCGCAGATTGCAAATAGCCAAAATTTCCTGCATCAGGCGATGCAGTCGGCCGGTCAGCCAGTTTAGCGCCATCGCCACGGAAGCATTGGCGTTGAAGAACCGGGTGAGCGGTACCGGTTCCCGCAAGATAAGGATCACACCGCGAGCAGTTCACGAAACCATGCTCCACGAGGACGAGGAAGACCAAGGCGACGAGGCGTCAAGCCGAGGCTGTTCGAGTGCCACGAATTGTCGCCCCGCAGATCGTCTGCCCAGCGGTATGACAAGAGGCTATGCCCACTTTCCGTCTGTTCGCCACTCGGACCCCGAGGACAAGACCGGCCTGGTCCGGGGCGCGCGGACGCGACGGGAACGCCGCGGCGAATCTCACGAACAAGGCCACGCGTTCCACGGCCGCGGCCTGCGGAGAAAAAGGCTCGGGCTCAGGTCACAAGCCCCGGGCGAACCCTGCCTCGACGAAGCAGAAGCCTTGTTCCCATGAGCAGGAAGGCACGTCTGACGGAACGGCTCCGCCGACATGACGGCACAGGGGTCCTATGGCAGGACAACGCCTTGCGCGAGCGCCCACCTTGACAGCAGATCGAGCAATCCCTCGGCAGAGCCGATGGCGTCAGCCGCATCGTCGCGGTCATAGACATCGTCCGCGCTCGCGCCTTCGGGAAGCGCGTCCGGATAACGGGTGCCCACATAGTAACGATCAAGCCGCTCCGCCCTGCGGATCACCTCGTTGCGCTCAGGAAGCTCTTTCGCAAGGCGCACGATGGCATGTGTCTTGGGTAAGGTGCCCCGGGCCACCAACAAGCCCTTGATCGCCTTTTCCGCACATTGCTGCGCATGGAAGCAAGTCAGCGCGAAGTGGCCGCTCGACTGGAGCACCTTGGCGGCCGACAAGTCGCTTCGCGCCGCCGCGAACCATCTCGCCGCATCCTCAAGCTGGGCTTCGATGCTCATAGAGAAGCTCCTTGGCCGCCCACACCTCGCGAAAGAAGGGATTCCCGGATGCGATCTTGCGGGCGATCTCCTCAGACGAAAGCGGCACCACGTCGCAACCGTGGGACGGCTCGGCATCGACCACGGCGTCGTAGGCGATGCGCAGCCGCGCCTTGAAAGGAAGAGCGGCAAGACGACCACCGACCTCCACCAGCAGATCGACGTCGGAATCCTCCGAGGGCATCCCCCGCGCCACCGATCCGAACAGCCATATGCGCCGGGCATCCAGGGCGCCGGCCAGACGAGGCACAAGGACCCTGAGCACTTCCGCCCGCATGCGGGTGGCTTGCGCACGCGCTGCCTCAATCAGCGGTTCCGCCATGCTTTCTCTCCAGCACCAGGTCCGGCGACAGCCGCGCTGCGCCCTGGGTGTAACCTAGCAGCAATCCGTCGAGGCCGCAAGAGAGAGAGATGGACGCCGGCGCGGCCGATCCCGCGGAAGGCGCGCGTCCTCCCCCCACGGACGCGGCCGCCGCGGATGCTTCCTATTTCCTGCATTTGGGCGCATAATCGGGCGTCATACCAACAAAAACACCCCAAGCGGCCCAGCCTGTGGCCGGAGCGGCCTGTGGCGCCGGCACGACGAGGATGAACGGCCAGGGAGGAGGATCGGTTGGCTACGGTGGAGCTCCTGAAGCAAAACCTCACGATCGAGCCGGATCTGCAAAACTTCCTCGGATTCGTCCTGCAATCCGCCAAGGCGCTCGGCGCGAACGCATTCGCGGCAACGCCGCCGACGCTGGACACCGCGCGCCGGCTTCGCAGCGCCCGCGGCCAAATCCATCAACCCCTCCCCGTCCGCCTGATGCTCAACGAGGATCGGCTGCGCGTCGAATGGCAGGATCAGGCTGCCGACATCGTGCGCCTTCATGCGCCGCCCGCGCCCCGGGTGGTCGACGAACTGCGGCAGCATCTTGCGCACTCCACCGAGTACGTCGACCCCTCCCTGCTTCAGCAGCGCAATGCCGAAATGGCGCGCTACATGGAGGAGACCCGAGCCCGCACGGAAGCGGAGCTGGAAGCGCTGCAGCAGGCCCTCGAGAAGCGCCAGGTGGAGCTGCGCGAATCGCTTCGCCGCGCGGAAACGGACGCCCTGACGGGACTGCTGAACCGTCGCGCCTTCGATGACCGTGTGGAGTGCGCCTTCAACCGTACCCAGCGCCAGAAGGACGAATCCCTTTGCCTCGCCCTGTTCGATCTCGATCACTTCAAGGAGATCAACGACGAATTCGGGCACCAGGCAGGGGACGCGTATCTGCGCAAGATGGCCGACGCGATGCGCTCGGTGATCCGGCGCGACGTCGATTATGCATTCCGCTTCGGTGGCGACGAGTTCGCGATGCTGATCTTCGCCGGCGCGGATATCGCCGTCGAGAAGACGAAAGAGGTCCTTGCGGCGATGGATAACCGCGTGAGCATCGGGCTTGCCTCGCTCTCAGGTAGGGAACCTGCCGATTCCAGCCTGGAGGCCTTCATCCAGCGCGCCGACGAGGCGCTGTACAAGGCCAAGGCCTCGGGGCGCGGGCGCATCGTGCTGGCCGTGCGCGATCCCAAGGGAGTGATCCACTCGGAGACGTTCCTGCCCTCGGGACTGGAGGACGTGACGGCATGACCGAAGTGGACAGCCACGATGCCTGCCGCCTCCTGTACAACAGCCTCATACAGGACGAGAGCGACGGCGTCCTCTTGCGCGCGCGGGTGCAGGCCGCGGCGCGCCGGCTCGAGTTTACCGAGACCGATCGAGAAAACATGACGCTCGCCGCCGCGGAGATGGCCAGCAATCAGCTCAAGCATGCGCACCGCCGCGGTCTGGTGCAAGTCTGGCAGCAGCCCGGGCGGACCCTCGACCTGGTCGCGCTGGATTTCGGCGGCGGCATCGATGATCCGGCGCAGGCGACGCAGGACGGCTTCTCGACCGCGCACACGCTGGGCAAGGGGCTGGGGAGCATCGCACGGCTGTCGCACGAGTGGGGCCTTTACACGCAGCCGCTCGCACCGGGCTCGCCGCGCTGGCATGGCACGCTGGTATGGTCGCGCTTTCGCGCGCTCCACGCCGCGAAGGAGCCGGCCGGGCAACCGCGCGTCCGGGTGGGCCTGTTCTCGCGCTCACTCGCGGACGACCGCTATAACGGGGATCGCGTCTACCTCAGAATCGACGGGCAACGCATGGCCTGGATCCATCTCGACGGGCTCGGGCACGGCCTGGAGGCGCAGGAAACCACCGACGGGCTGGCCTCGGCCGTGGCCCTCGGGGTCGATCCGCGGCGCCTGCTGCGGCAACTCGATCAGACGCTGGCCTCGCGCCGGGGTGCGGTGGGCGTTGCGGTCGCCATCGATCTCCGGAGCCGCAGCGCCTGCCTGGCGGGCGTCGGGGACATGTCCGCCCAGATTCAAAGCGACGAGACCTTTTCCAGCCTCGGTTTCGCGCCCGGGATCCTCGGCAAGGAACATGAGGACCCTGTCGCCACCGACATCGTGTGTCGACGCCAGTGCACCATCATCACCGCCAGCGACGGGATTCGGAATCGGTCCGTAGCCGGTGAATTCCCCGGCCTTGTGCATCAGCACCCGCAACTGGTCGCCTACCTGCTCGGCAATGTCATGGGGCGCGCGACGGACGACCAATCGGTGTGCGTGGCCTCGGCGCATGCGCCATGAGGGGCGGACGCGGCAGCAGCAGGCCTTCAGGACCCGGCGGCGCCGTGGGGCGCGGCCGTTGGCATCAGCAATTGTCGTAACGAAAGGACGGGAAGCATGCGCAATGCAATGTCGAAGACCCGACGCACCTTGCTCGAGCAGACGAAACTTCAGATCGGGAGAATGTCCGCCCTGATCGAGGCGCGCGCGCGCGATGTCTTCGGCGCGAATCAGATGATGAGCGCCGACGAGATCTCGGATTTCAGCGTCGAATTTCTTGAGCTGATGGTGGCGCTCTTCAAGACCGACGACCCGCTCGCTCACCATACGGCCGAGTTCAAGGCCTTGCAGGGCTTCTTCGGCAACGTCGCCAAGCAGATTCTCTTGCGCGGCGGCCAGATGACCGATTTTCTGCGCTACGCGCAGTTTCTGCAGAAGATCTTCATCGAGGCGCTCGAAGGCGACGAGAGCATCGACGGCGACGGCGTGCGCGCCATCCTCCTGCTCTTGTCCAACGTGTTCAACGAACTGTCGCTCGTCGTCTTCGAGTCCTACCTGGAGGAGAAGGAGCGCACGATCTACGCCCAGCAGGAAGAGCTGCGCGAGACGGCCACGCCCATCACCGAAATCTGGGACGGCGTGCTCACGCTCCCGATCATCGGAACGCTGGACTCGAGCCGGACCATGCTGATCATGGAGGCCCTCTTGAACCGCATCGCCGCCGATCGTGCGCGTGCCGTCGTCATGGACGTCACCGGCGTGCGGGCCATCGATTCCCAGGTCTCCCACCATCTCATCCAGATGGTGCGCGCCGTGCAGCTGATGGGCACCGACGCCATCCTGACCGGGATTCGTCCGGAAATCGCGCGGGCGCTGACCAACCTGAACATCGATCTGGGCAACGTCACCACGCGCGCGAGCCTGTCCGACGGGCTCAAGGAAGCTTTCCGGCGCATGGAGATCCATGTCTCGACGCCGCATTGATCCCGGAACCGAGTCGACATGCTCCAAGACGCCAGCGCGCCGGGCTTCCATCTGACCCCGATCGGCCACGGCCAGATTCTCCTCGAGCCCTCGCCGAGCCTGGATGTCGGCGATCCCGGCAATCTCGTCGTCGCCATACTCGATCGGCTGCAAGGCTTGCGGGCGGCCACGCTGTTCTATGACCTGGCCGGCCTAGCACTCATCGACGAGGCGTATTGCCGGTGGCTCGAGGGCCTCGCGAACGCCTGCCGCGCCATCGGGGTGCGCATGGTATGCGTGCGCATGCAGCCCACAGCCGCCTTTGGGCTTGCCCAGACGCAGCCCCGGATGCCGGCGTTCGCCACGGCACTCGACGTGGGACTCGACTGACCGCCTACCCGGCAGGATGGGCGCAGGCGAACCGGCGAGCGCTTTCAGCCCCGCCACGGGCCCCCCCCGCCCGGAAGAAGAACCTCATCGCAGCATGCCGACGGACATCTGGTGGCCGGGAAATGCGCTGGGCTGGCTGCCCGGGCCGCCAAGGCCGCAACATCGGCCCAAACGCCGGCATAGGGGCACCGCGGTCAGCGTGCGAGCGGGCGAGGCAGTCGCCCCTTCACCCCTCGCAGACTCGGACGAACCCAGTTCGAGCATCCGGTTCTTGACGGCGACCCCGGCGGACGTCCTGTCGCCCCGTCCGCGATCATGACGGCGCGCGAGCCACCAACCCCATTGCCTCCAGGCGCTGCCGCCAGCTGCAGTAGAGTCCGGCCAGCGCCCGGGCCGCCGTGATCGCCCCCATCAGTGCCGCGAAGCGCAGCTCCGGATGGTCGGGATACTCATGGGTCAGGCGGTTTCGGGCCTCGCGCCACGCAAGCCACTGGCGCGCATCGAGGATCCCGAGCTTCTCCAGACGGTTGAGGCGTTCGCGCATGGCCCAGTCCTCATAAGGCTCGTTCAATGCAGCCAGTGTGGCCGGCACCAGGCGTTCGCCCAGGACGTCCTGCAGCTTGGTGAAGCGAAAAATTAGCTGATCGGTCAGCCTGACACGCTGGCGGTCCGCTTCCAGCGTCGCGAGATCGGGGGCAGGTGCCTGATGCCATTCGGCCAGAGCTTCGCCAAGCGTACTCGCGTGGCGGTTCGCTTCCCAGATGGCGCTGGCCAGCCTGTCGCCGGGCGTCATGTGCGTCCCAGCAGGGCGCCGGTGCGCCGTGCATGCATGACCACCGGCCGGTCGTCATCGGTGCCCTTGGCCGTGATGACGACATCGATCGGTTGCTCTTCGAGGGCGTAGTATATCGACGCGACAAAGCGGGTCCGCCTCGCGACAAGGTCCGCCGCACTCAAGGGGCGGGGCGCTTCGACCAACAGGTCGATGTCGCCTCCGCGCCTGGCGTCATCGACGCGGGACCCGAACAAGAAGACTGCGGTTCCGGGCTCGAACGCATCATGTGCGGCGCGAACGATCGCCGCCCGCTCCTTCTCGGTCAGTCTCATTCCCATTCCCCGGAATTCCCGCAATAACGCCGCCACCAACGCCAAGCCCTTGAGAAGCCCTGCGCGGGGCGCGTTTCGCTGCCACAGGCGCCCCAACACGCCGTTGCAGCCCATTATAGCGCAGCATGCAACGGCGACGGGAGTCCACAAGCCAGGGTTTTGGGGAAGGGCGGCGCTCAGGCCTATAGACCGCCGCACGCGGTGTGGTACACCCCGTCGCTGGGGCACTCAAGAGTCCTGGTTCTCGGAAGGAGGAAGAAACCCGCTGGGGAGCCCCGGCTGCGCGTCAAAGGGGCGTGGTTTCTGAAAGCCTTCCGCGAAGAAACCCGGCGAGGACCCCGGCCCCCGTTGTCGGGAGGCTACTGGGCGCGCCGCCCAAAAAAAAATGGCCCGCGAGGGGCCAATGCAAAGAAAACACACATGATGCGCCCCCTGCGGGGGGGCGGTGCGGATCCCGCCAGACGATCGGGACCCGCGCGCTCCGCGATTACTTGGCGGAGTATGCCGCGCACCAGCCGTTCGGGCTGATCGCGCCGTCGACGAGCTTGCACTTGCCGGCGGCCTTGGCGGACGCACCGGGGATGAACTGGATGCAGTTCGAGCAGTGCTGGCCGTTCTTGGGCTTATCCTGATACTGCATGGCGGCCTTGGGCACGCCGGCATAGGCGGAGCGGCTCAGCGCGCCGGTGGCGGCGACCACGCCGATGGAGGCCAGCATGGCGCTGCCCTTGAGGAATGTCCGCCGGGAGATTTTTTCGTCCTTGATGCTCATCGCTGTTTACTCCTTAGAATCAAAGGTTAGAAATATGCCAAGTGTAAAACCGCTGGCACGCCGGTCGCACCGATTCACGCACGGCGCACAACGTTAAATCTTTCAACCGCACTGGCTCGCCGAGGACTGGCTGCGTTCCCATCTGAGCGCATCCCGACTAGTCCAACCGGGTAGATAATGGGATCTACATATCCACTATTATGTTGCAGCAAGTATAGCGCAAAAAGTTGGGTGGCTGTCAACTCGCTCGCCCTGTCTATTAGGGCGACGACGAGAACAAAAGGTTCCATTTACAAGTCAGCGATATTATCGCCATGCCACCCCAAAGGCGTCGCGAGAACCACTAGCCCTTCCCCCAGCTTTGGGAGTAGGCGACGCAATAGCTGTGAGGGCTGATGGCGCCCGTGCCGACCCGGCAGGTGCCGGCGGCGGCTCGAGGCCCCGAGATGAACTGGGCGCAGTTGGTGCACGCCTTCCCGTCGACAGGGGTAGCCTGGTAATGCAGCGCCGCCTTCGACAGTCTGGCCGGCGCGTGCTTCATGCCCGTCCCGGCGAGCGCGGCTGCCGCCGTGGCCACGAGCGTCACGGCCTTCGACAGAAACGCCCGTCTGGGGGTTTTTTCAGGATCTGGGCGCATGGGGCCACCCGCCGAAAAAATCGGTTCTGAAACGCTGTTGGAGCCTATCCCTGGTCGCCCCGGCCGCCAGCTGCGAGGCCGAGACGAGGCGCGGCCGCGATTACCAGAAAGTCATCCCAGGGGGCTTCTGGCTCCCGGTGACCTTCCCGTCGCGACCGAAGATCACCGATCCGGATCCCCTGCCGGGATATGTGTAATACCAAACCAACTCATTACTGTTCAGCGAGAAGCGCGTGGCGGGTTGCCCCAGAAGCGCGCTGACCTGAGCCTTCGACAAACCCGGCTTCATGCTGTCCCAGGCGTCTGCCTGCCGGGCCTTTTGCTGTTCCATGTCCTTGACCGCCTGGCGCGCGGCTGCCTCGGTCGCCTGGGGCGATGGCGCCGGAGCCTGGGTCTGTTTCTTCTGCAAGGCATCCACCTTGGCCGACAGCGCCTTGATCGCCGTCTGGAGGGCCTTGAGCTGCTCGGTCAGCGCAGCGTCGCCTCCCGCACTCCCTGCGGCAAAAGCCGGAACGCTCAGCGCAAGCGAGAGCACCCCTGCGATCACGACCAGCTTTGGCCGGTGCTTTTGCTGTCCGTTGACGCGATTGACGTTATCATCCATTCCACTGCCACCCATTGGTTTGAGGACTTGAGTTTATCGTGACCGAGGTCTTCACAGTGCCCGAGCGGCCTCACGGTAGCCCGCAATCTCAGGCTCGTTTTGCCATCCGGTCGCTGCTCGCTATTGTCTTCGAGTCGACACGCCCATTGCAAGCACCTTTCGGGCGGTGTACCCGTTTCGCCCGCCTTCGCCCCCGCTCGAGTGCCGCGCCATCACCTTGCGACGGCCTGCGGGGACTGCCAAGTCGTACCCGGACGTTAGGGTGGGCGCGCGGCTTCGACGCGCTCCCGATGGCACCGTACGCCGCAAGACGTGCCGATGCCGGTCGGCAGGGCGCCCAAACCGCGGCCCCGCTTTCATATTTCGGCCGCTTCCCCAGGCCTTGCGGGACGAGTGCCCCGCTTCGCCTGGCGGAAGCGCCGAACTGCTACTTCAACACCATCTGCGAAAAGCCGACCTTACCACGCGAACCAGCCATAGGCCATGAGGTAGTTGTCGTTCGACACGCTGCTCGTCGAGCCGACGTACTTCGTGTAGGCGCGATACTGGAGGCCGAGCTTTACGTTCTCCCACGGCAGATATTCAGCCTGCGCGGTCCAGTAGCTCGTATCCGGGCTACCGCCCACGTTCGTGGTGCCATTGCCCCAGGCGTACAGCGTCGCATCCGAAGTCCCGGTCCAGTCATCCCATCCCAAGGCCACATCGGCCGCGTGGCCGAAGTGATAGATGCCGTCGAGATGATACCCCTTGAGCGTGTCGCTGGAGTTCGAAGCGCTCGCTCCGGCAGCCGCCCCGGAAGTGCCATAATCCTGGGTTTCATGCGCATAGCGCGCGTGCAGGGTCAGCAAATCGTTGCCCGCGACGGGGATCTCCAATTGCGAGTCCAGCCCGAGATCCTTGTAGACGTTTTCGTTCCCGTTGCCGTCCAACTCTTGGGTCTGCATCCCGAAGCCGCCGATCTCCCAGTAGATGTCGCCGAAATTATGCTGCCAAGCGATGCGCACATAAGGGGCGAGGCCGTTGATGGATCCCGCAACGGGCTCGACCAGGGTGCCCATGTTGGCGGAGCGGTAGAAGGACAGTTCGGCGTACCAGGCGTTGTTGATCATCGTGTAGGCGCCCAAGCCGGCGGCGGCCTGCCCTAGGCTGTCGAGCATGATGTCCGGGACTCCGGGAGCATTCTTCGTCGTGCCGTCAGGCAAGTAGCGGTCAAATGGTTTCTCGCCCGAATGGATGAAGGGATAGCCCCACGCCGGCGAGTCGTTCCAGACATCCTGCACGGACGGGTTGTTGTTCAGGGTCAAGCCCCAGATGTTATCCGTACCATAGTGATTGGCGTACCGAACGTCGGAATTGTCGATCCCGAAACCCGTGCCGCCGTCCTTCTGGGCATTGGTGACCTGAATGAAGGTACCCATGTGCGGCGAAATCTCACCCGCATAGAAGAAACTCAACTGGCGCGGGAATTCCGTGTTGTTGTTTTGCCCCCCAGGCGGACGCTTGCCTTCGTTCGACACAGACGCTTGAAGCATGACAGACAAAGGCGCGCCGGCATTGATCTTGAGCTCGTTGTCGCTCGCCGTGATCTGCCGCAGGCCCGTCAGCGTGTAGCCGTTCAGCTTGAAGGTACGGCCAAATGCGGTCAGTTCGGGGAAGACCGAGTGGCACGCTTCGCAAGCGAGCCCCGTTTGGCGCGCATAGCTCGGCACGGCCAGGGCCTGTCCTGAAAATCCCAACGTGGCAAGCGTCGCCGCCGATGTGATGGCGAGCGACAACTTGTTAAGCTTAAAGTTTTGCTTCATTTTGCCCCCTTAGAGCGAAGAGACGTTTCACAGCATCAAAAGTCCTGAAGCGGACACTCCCAAATTTAAGAGCAAGTGATCTCGACAGCCTCGCGCACTCCCGCCACGCCTGAAGATCAGTTGATCTTAATATCCTTATATCGACTATTCCTTACACCATCCTTACAATCACACAGAAAAGCTGTAAGTGTCGTAATAATGCAACAATTTTGCTGTACCGCGCGGGAAGCCGCTTTGCGGGACGCAGCGCCCCAGCTCGCGGGCGCCAAGAATGCCGTCCGCCCGGAAGTCGATCGCCGCCGCCGGTCCCGCAAGCCTCCATGCATTCGATCCCTCATCCGCTTTCCCTCCGGGATGCGGGCAGGCGCCCGGCCCGCGCACCTCCCTGTTTCGCGCGATGCCCGAGATGCCAACTCGCGGCGATGCGGCCACCGGCGCCCAGAAAGACCGATTTGGGCATTGCCCAATCTGCACGCCTCGGGCGATAATACGCGCGGAACGCGGCCACGACCCTGGCGGATGGACGCACGCCGAGTGGCCATTGTTGGGAACGGCTCGCCGCATGCGCGCGTTCATGTGGGCCGGCCCCTCGCCGGCAGGGCAAAACAAAAGGATCGAATGTCGCAGCCCCTTCGCTTCACCCGCACGTCACCGCCACCCACAGCGTTCCGCAAGTTCCTCCAATACACATATCTACAGATCGATAGATCCGCTTTCTCCGCCGCGTCCATCAACGAGTTTCCAAGTAAGCGCAAAAAGGGACGGGTATATGGTAAGCACCGCTTCCCAACAAACGGATTACGTTTGCATTACGATCCTGTAATCCTTTCCTACCATTTTCTGCGCCACGAGACGCGCCCAGCAGAGCACGATGCGGCTACTGATCGTTGAGGACCAGGAGGGCACGGGAGAGTACCTCGAACGGGGGCTCAGGCAGGCAGGCTTCAGCGTGCATTGGGTCAAGGACGGCCGCGACGGCCTGCACTGCGCGCTCACCGAGCGCTACGACCTCGTCGTGCTCGATGTGATGCTGCCGGGCCTCGACGGCTGGCACGTACTCGAGCGCCTTCGTGCCGCAGGCAAGGAAGTACCGGTTCTCGTCCTCACCGCCCGCGACCAGGTGGGCGAGCGCGTCAGGGGGCTGGACCTCGGCGCCGACGACTATCTGGTGAAGCCCTTCGCCTTCCCCGAACTCCTCGCCCGCATCCGGGCGCGCCTGCGCCGCGCGCAGACGTCCCGCGCCATCGACCGGTTGAACATCGCCGATCTCGAAATGGACCTTGTCCGCCGCCGCGTGGTGCGGGCAGGGCAACGCATCGAGGTCACGGCCAAGGAGTTCGCGCTGCTCGAACTCCTCATGCGCCATCCCGGGGAAGTCTTTCCGCGCCTGCTGATCGCCGCGGAGGTCTGGGACATGAACTTCGACGGCGGGACCAACGTCATCGACGTCGCGGTGCGGCGGTTGCGCGCCAAGGTGGACGACGGTTTCGAACCCAAGCTCATTCATACGGTTCGCGGCATCGGCTATGTGCTGGAAGCACGCGGCCCATGAATGGGCCGCTCTCCCTCAGGACACGCATCGCGCTCCTGTTCGCGCTCTCGGTCACGGCCGCCTTGCTGCTCGCGAGCCGATGGTTCGCCTACGTCGGCAACGCACGCCTCCTCGCCGACGCCCGCCAGGAACTGTGCGGCAAGGTCGCCTGGGCCCAGGCCATGCTGCGCGCCGTGCACACCCCCGAGGACTGGGCTCGTCTCGAGGCCCGGGCGCCGGACATCCGCTACGGCCAGCCAGGCATGGCCTTCCTGATCACGGACCGGGGCAGCGTTCGGGACGCCTTCGGCGCGAAGCCCGAGATCCGCCGCCTCGCCGCGATTCCCCCAGGCGCGAAGGCCACGCCGGCGACGCTGACCGTCGGGTCCCGCGTCCTGCTCGTCGCGGCGGCCCGGATGCCCGTCGGCATCCCGGGCGCCCGGCCGGTGCGCGTGGCCATCGGGCTGGATATCACGCACGACCGGCTGTTCTCGCACCATTTCGAGCGCACGATCGACATCACGATCCTCGCGCTCGGCATGGCATTGGGCGGGCTCGGCTGGCTGGTGGCAAGACGGGGGCTCTCGCCGATCAAAGCGGTCTCGTCGCGCATGGCGGCCTTGTCCGCACGCACCCTCGACCAGCCGCTGGCCAGCGCCCCGGTGCCGCGGGAAATGGAGGAACTGGTCCGGGCTTTCGAGCTCATGCGCACGCACCTGCACGATGCGTTTCGCCGCCTCACGCAGTTCTCCGACGATCTCGCCCATGAGCTGCGCACGCCGCTCAGCAATTGCCTGCTCCAGACCCAGGTCACGCTGGACGGCGCGGCCGACCTCCAGCGCTATCGCGCGGCCTTGCAGGCGAACGAGGAGGAATGCCAGCGGCTGTCGCGGATGATGGCCGACATGCTGTTCATGGCCAAGGCGGACAACCGGCTCGAGAAGCCTCGCTGCGAGGCACTGGATCTGGCGGCGGAGGTCGCCGCGCTGTTCGAGTTCTATGACGCGCAAGCGGCCGAACAAGGCGTTCGCCTAACGCTGACGGGCCACGCGCGGCTCCAGGCGGACAAGCTCATGCTGCGGCGCGCGATTTCCAATCTGCTGTCCAACGCCCTGGCGTTCACCGCGCGCGGCGACGCCATCCGGGTGCACATGGAGACCTCGGACGACGGCTTCGCGGTCCTCGGCGTGACCAATCCCGGTCCGGAAATTCCCGAAGCCGAACAAGCGCGGATCTTCGAGCGCCTCTATCGCGCCGATGCCGCGCGCCAAAACAACGCCTCGGACCACCTCGGGCTGGGCCTCGCGATCACCCGGTCGATCGTCGAGCTCCACGGCGGCGCCATCGGCGTGTCGTGCCGGAACGGCCACACGACGTTCACCATGCGCCTGCCTGCCCTTTGCGGCGAGGCCCCCGCCGGCGCATGAGCTCGGCTCGCCCGCATCGGGCGTTCCGTCAAGCGGCCCCGGCGCCCCCGCCGGCCTTGTGCAGCGCGTCGATCTTGGCCTCGAGCTCATCCATCCGCAGCTCCAGGGCGCTGAGCTTCTCCCGGGTGCGCAGCAGCACCTGCGCCTGCACATCGAACTCTTCCCGCGTGACCACGTCCAGCCGCGAAAGCGCGCCTTGCAGCACCGCCTTCACATTCTTCTCGATGTCCTTGACCGGACTTTGCGCGAAGGCCTCTTTGAGCTTGTCGACCACTTCATCCAACATTTTCGGATTCGTCATCATGCTTCCCTATTAATTGAGTCGTCGGACCTTATCGTCGAACGGATCCCGATGGGTCAGTCTTCTGCGGGTCATTATGCCACGGCCGACGACCGAACGACCCGGCATTGCGCGCCCACGCCCGCCCCCCCACCCGGCGAATTCAGGCATCCCATTCATTCCCCATCGCTTTTTCGCCCATCACGCTTTCCAAGACGTCAAACTCAGTTCCGCCCACGACCGTGCACCACAAGCGTGCACTACGATTCATTCTGGTGCGGACCATTTCGGCCCATACGCGCCAATGTGCAGCATCATATTGATTATTCGTTTTATTTGTTCTGGCACGACTTATGCTTTATGGTCAAAGGCGCTCGTCGCCCATGATTTCAATAACGATCAATATTGCATAAGGAACACACATGATGCGTCAACTCGTTCAAGCGTTAGCGCTGGCCGGACTCCTTGGAGCCGGCCCCGGCCTCGTCCAGACCGCCTTGGCCGACACTGCGGCGGCAGGGCCCAAGACCCCGACCCTGTCCGACATATTTGCCGCTTCGGGGATCACCGAGAGCGGCTACATCGATATCGGCTATTCCGCATTGAACTCGACGGGGCTCTTCGTCACCGGCGGCAACAGCCGCGTCTTCGACACGCCCAAGGCGTCCGCAGGCCACGACTTCAACAGCTTCAACCTGAACCAGGCGGCACTGACTCTCGCCAAGCAGCCGGCAAGCGGCTTCGGCGGATTGGTGAACGTGACGCTCGGGCAGGACGCCACCGTCATCCAGTCGTACGGCGCCACCAGCGCGGCGAACTTCGATCTGACCCAGGCCTATGGCAGCTACGCCACCGGCCCCGTCACGGTCATCGCCGGCAAGTTCGCGACGCTGGCGGGGGCGGAGCTCATCGCAAGCCCGCAGGACACCAACTACTCGCGCTCCATCCTCTTCGGCTATGCGATCCCCTTCACGCACACCGGCGTGCGCGTCACCTATGCCCCGACGAGCGCCTATAGCCTGATCGCCGGGGTCAACAACGGCTGGGACCAAGTCTCGTCCCAGCAGCACGACAAGACGATCGAACTGGGATTCACCGCCGCGCCCAACAAGATGTTCTCGCTGGCCGGCTCCTATTACGGCGGCAAGGAACTCACCACCGAACCGGCGGCGCCCACGGCCACCAGCGCCCTGGGCATGCGCAACCTCTTCGACGTCGTCGCCACCCTCAACGCCACCGACAAGCTGACTTTCATCGTCAATGGGGATTATGGCACCCAGGACAACGCCTCGCTGGCCGACGCCAACGGCGCGTCCACGGCCAAGTGGACCGGTGTCGCCGGCTACGTCAACTACCAGCTCGCGCCGACCTGGCGGCTATCGGTGCGCGGCGAGTATTTCAATGATAAAGACGGCTATCGCACCGGGATCGCCCAGAAATGGAAAGAAGGCACCGTCACGGTCGCCTACCTGCCCGCACCGAGCTACGAACTGCGAGGGGAGATCCGGCATGACTGGTCCAACCAGGCCGCCTTCCTGCGCAGCGACGGTACGGCGGGCAAGAGCCAGACTTCTCTCGGACTGGAAGCGCTGTACAAATTCTAGCCCCGCGGAGGCCATGCGAGCATTAACTGCGTAAGGAGTACGACCCATGAAATTCGTAACAGCAATCATCAAGCCGTTCAAGCTTGACGAAGTGCGGGAGGCCCTCTCCGCCATCGGCGTCACGGGCATCACCGTCACCGAGGTCAAGGGGTTCGGCCGCCAGAAAGGACACACCGAGCTCTACCGCGGGGCCGAGTACGTCGTCGACTTTCTGCCCAAGGTCAAGATCGAAGCCGCGATCCCCGCGGACCTCCTGGACCGTGCCATCGAAGCGGTCGAGAAGTCGGCCGCGACCGGAAAGATCGGCGACGGCAAGATCTTCGTGTTCGACCTCGAGCAAGTGGTGCGCATCCGGACGGGCGAAACCGGCCCGGACGCGCTCTAAAGGAGAACCCAATGAAACGACTACTCGTATCCGTCCTTCTGCTGGGATTGACCGCCCTCGGCACCGCCGCGGTTGCGGACAACGCCCCGGCCCCGGCCAGCGCCTCAATGCCCGCCGCTACGGCGCCTGCGGCCCCCGCCCCGGCGCCGCAACCTGCGGCTGCCCCCGCCCCCGCCGCGGCGCCCAGCCCGTCTGCCTTCATCAATTCGGGCGACAACGCGTGGATGATGACCTCCACCGCGCTCGTCCTGATGATGACGGTGCCGGGCCTGGCGCTGTTCTATGCCGGCATGGTGCGCAAGAAGAACGTGCTCGCCACGGCCATGCAGAGCTTCGCCATCACCTGCCTCGTCACCGTGCTGTGGATGGTGGTCGGCTATAGCTGGGCGTTCACGCCGGGCACGCCGATTTTGGGCGGCATGTCCCGCTTCATGCTGCATGGCATGGGGCTTGATGCGGCGACGCCCCTCGCCGGCACGATCCCCGAATCGGTCTACATGACCTTCCAGATGACCTTCGCCATCATCACCCCCGCCCTTATCACCGGCGCCTTCGCCGATCGCATGAAATTCTCGGCGCTCCTGTGGTTCATGGGCATCTGGCTGCTTGCCGTGTACGCACCGATCGCCCACTGGGTCTGGGGTCCGGGCGGCTGGCTGGGCACGAAGGGCGTACTGGACTTCGCCGGCGGCACCGTGGTGCACATCAACGCCGGCGTGGCGGGCCTCGTCGCCGCCCTCGTCATGGGCAAGCGCGTGGGCTACGGCAAGGAGCCCATGGCGCCCCACAACCTCGTCCTCACCCTGATCGGCGCCTCGCTCCTGTGGGTGGGCTGGTTCGGCTTCAACGCGGGTTCTGCCGGTGCCGCAAACGACCGCGCCGGCATGGCCATGGCGGTCACCCAGATCGCCACCGCCGCGGCGGCCATGGGGTGGCTCTTCGCCGAATGGTTCCACAAGGGCAAGCCCAGCGTGCTGGGCATCGCCTCCGGCGCCGTCGCCGGACTCGTGGCGATCACCCCGGCCTCGGGCTTCGTCGATCCGACGGGCGCCCTGGTCATCGGCGTCGCCGGCGGCGTCATCTGCTTCTGGACGGCCACCTCGCTCAAGAACATGCTGGGCTACGATGACTCCCTGGATGCCTTCGGCGTGCATGCGATCGGCGGGATCGTCGGCGCCCTGCTGACCGGCGTATTCGCGGTGAAGGCCATCGGCGGCACCGCCGGCGTGCTCGAAGGCAACGGCGCGCAGCTCGGCATCCAGGCCCTGGGCGTCGGCACCACGATCGTCTACGACAGCATCATGAGCTTCATCATCCTCAAGGTGATCGACATGGTCATCGGCCTGCGCGTCACGGAAGAACAAGAACGCGAAGGGCTCGACATCAGCCTGCACGGCGAGCACGTCGAATAACGATTCTCCTCCTGGCCCGTGAAACCTGGGGCGCCTTCGGGCGCCCTTTTTTTGTGCGCCCGGCATGGGCGCACTCTTGCGGGTGCAAGTCCCGTCGTAAGCGGATCACGGCGAACGAAGCGAAGCGCCACTGAGTGAGGGTGACCGAGCGTGGGGAGGAAGCATGGAGCGAAACTGCGAGCCGATAAACAAGAACCGGATACTCGATCGAGAGCGGCCAAGGCATTAAGGATCGGCACGCCGCGCCTGCCGTCCGGCAGAATGCGTCACCATCGAAAAACGCTTCAGGCTGCGGAGGAGCCGTCGGCCGCCTGAGACCCGACACTAGCGCACAAGGCAATCAGCTCCTGCGCCATGGCAACCGCGAGATTGAGATTTTCCGCCTTCTGAACGTCCGTCTCAGGATAGTCGTGCCCCAAGTGATTGCGCATGGTCCGGAATTCGTCCCAACGGTCGGCCGAAGGCAGCGCGCCGAGTTGTTCCAGCCGATCAATCACGTCGCGGAAAGGTGCGTCTTCGTATGGCTCGCCGTATCGTTCCACGAGCAAGGCCCGGAGCAGTTTCCTGCCCATCGCGTCCTGAAGGCGCGTGAAGCGGAAAATAAACTGGTCCAACGTCGCCACTTTCACATCGTCCGGACGGGCGAAGTCCTCTGCGTTCAGCCGCGCGCCCAGCTTGGCGATCGCCTGGCGCAAATAACGCACGTGGTTTTCGCACTCCGCAAGCGCCGGTGCAAGCCGCTTCACACGCCTACCCCCTTTCTTCGCGCTTCCTCGTAGATGTCAATGCCCCCCCTTCGCGTGATCGTCAACACGCGAACCGAAAAGGATCGGCTCCGCATCGAAGAACGTCTTCGCCGCCTTGCGAATGTGATCGCGGGTTTTGGCATCTAGCCTCATCACGCACCTGGCACCGGGAACACTCAAGCGAAATTAGGAGATCAGCAAACCGAAACGAGGCATTCCGCCGTTCAGTATACTCCACAAATCGCCGGCAACGGCCATGGCCCGCGGGGTGAGCGCCCTGGCCGGACCCGGCGCAGGCCCGGCATGTGGCCTCAAGACCGCGGCCTCTCCCCCGCACGGGTGAGCCTGCCCGACGCGTGCGCGCTTTCGCCGCGCCGCAAGGCAACCTCTCGCCTCGCGTGTTTTGGTTCCTGCGGGACTTCGGTACAATGAATTCATTATCCTCACCCCAAAAGCGGCGCTGACACCCATGGTCCCCCATCTCACGACGGCCCTCACCGGCCCGCTTCTCGACCTCGAAAAGCACATCCTCGGCGCGATGCCCGAGATCGAGCACTGGTTTCGCACCCAATGGATCGACCATGCCGCCCCCTTCTACACCTCCGTGGATCTGCGCAACAGCGGCTTCAAGCTCGCGCCGGTGGACACCAACCTGTTCCCGGGCGGCTTCAACAACCTGAACCCCGCCTTCGTGCCCTTGTGCGTGCAGGCCGCCATGGCGGCGGTCGACAAGATCTGTCCGGAGGCCGAACGCTTCCTCATCATCCCGGAAAACCACACGCGCAACGTCTATTACCTGCAGAACGTCGCCGCCCTCCAGTACATCCTGGGACAGGCCGGCCTCAAGGTGCGCATCGGCAGCCTCCTGCCAGAAATTACCGCGCCCACGCGCCTGGTGCTGCCGGAAGAGCGCACGATCACCCTTGAACCCATCAAGCGCGTGGGCAACCGCCTCCAGCTGGACGGCTTCGATCCGTGCGCGGTGATCCTCAACAACGACCTCTCGGCGGGCGTGCCCGACCTGCTCAAGGACCTCGAGCAGACCGTGCTGCCGCCGCTCCACGCGGGCTGGTCGACGCGCCGCAAGTCCCACCACTTCAAGGCCTACGCCGAAGTGGCGCAAGCCTTTGCCCAGCTCATCGGCATCGACCCGTGGCTCATCACGCCCAACTTCTACCACTGCGGGCGCATCGACTTCCAGGCGCGCGCCGGCGAAGAATGCCTGGCCAACTTCGTCGACAGGCTGCTCCTCGACATCCGGCGCAAGTACGACGAGTACGGCATCAAGGAAGATCCCTTCGTGGTCGTCAAGGCCGACCAGGGCACCTACGGCATGGGGGTCATGACGGTCAAGAGCTCGGCCGAGGTCAGGGGCCTGAACCGCAAGCAGCGCAACAAGATGGCCGTGGTCAAGGAAGGGCAGCAGGTCTCGGAAGTCATCATCCAGGAAGGCGTCTACACCTTCGAGAACATCAATGAAGCGGTGGCCGAACCAGTCATCTACATGATCGACCACTTCGTCGTCGGCGGCTTCTACCGGGTACACACCGGGCGCGGCAAGGACGAGAACCTGAACGCCCCGGGCATGCACTTCGTGCCGCTGGCCTTCGAGAACTCGTGCACCCTGCCCAATTGCGCGGCCAACCCCGATTCCGCCCCGAACCGCTTCTACACCTATGGCGTCGTGGCAAGGCTCGCCATGCTGGCCGCGGCCGTCGAGCTGGAACAAACCGATCCGCACCTGTCGACCGTCTGAGTCCCCGCGCGCCGCGATGCCGATCCCACGCCTTTGCGCGCTCCTCGCGCTGATTGCCCTCCTCGGCCCGATGGCCGGCTGCAGCCGCCCGCAGTACTATCAAAGTCAGAGCTACGTCTTCGGCACCCTGGTCCAGGTGAGCGTGCAAGGCCGCAACCCCGCGCGCAGCCAGCGGCTCGTCGGCCATGTGCTGCACGAGTTCGATACCCTCAACCGGCGATGGCACGCCTGGCATCCGAGCGAGCTCACCCGGCTCGACGCCGCGTTTGCCAAGGGCCCGCAGGCGGTCCCGCTGCCCCCGGGGCTCGGCGCCATGCTGGTGGACGCCACCCGCTTTTCCAGGCTCTCGGGCGGCCTCTTCGACCCCGCCATCGGAAAACTCATCCGGCTGTGGGGGTTCGAAGCCGACACCTTCCGCCCCGTGCGGCCGGACCCCGCGGAGATCGCGCGCCTCGTGCGCGCCCATCCCGAGATGACCGACATTCATGTGCAAGGCCGGACGGTCTACAGCACCAACCCGCAGGTTCGCCTCGACTTCGGGGGCTACAAGGGGTACGCGCTCGATCTGGCCTCGCGCTACCTGCGCGCGCATGGGGTCACCTCCGCCCTCATCAACATCGGCGGCAACATCCAGGCCATCGGCCGCCACGGCCGTCGCCCCTGGCGCGTGGGCATCCAGGACCCGCGCCGGCCGGGCCCGATCGCCGTCACCGACCTGCGCAACGGGGAATCGATCGGCACCTCGGGCGACTACGAGCGCTACTTCGTCCTGGACGGCAAGCGCTATTGCCACATCATCGACCCGCGCACGGGCTATCCCGCGCAAGGCGTCGAATCGGTCACCGTCATCGCGCCGCCGGGCCGCTTGTCCGGCGCCTTGTCGGATGCGGCCTCGAAGCCCATCTTCATTTCAGGCGTGTCCGGCTGGCGGGAGGCGGCGCGCCGGATGGGCATCCGGGACGTCATGCTGATCGACGACCGGGGCCAGGTGTATCTGACCCAGTCGATGGCGCGGCGCCTCCACTTCGTGGAGAAGGGGCTCACCCTTCATGTCGTGCCGTAAGGCGCGTGCGCGCGCCCCGTTTTGCACTAGAATAGTCGCTTGCCCGGCAAGCCGCCCGCTTCGGACGGCGCCCGCGCGGCCATCGCGCAAGCACCCGCCGAGCAAGGCACTGCAGAGGAAGTTATGATAGGCATTCTGATCATTGCCCACGGCACGCTCGGAGACAGCCTGATCCACTGCGCGGCGCACGTGCTGGGCGCGCGGCCCGAGCATCTGGAGCACCTGTCCGTGACCGTGCACGACGACCCGGCGGCCATGCTGGCCAAGGCGAGAACGCTGGTCCGCTCGCTCGACCAGGGCAAGGGCGTCCTGATCTTGAGCGACATGTACGGCGCCACGCCATGCAACATCGTGTGCCGGCTGCTGGAGCCCGGGTCCGTGGAAGGCATCTCGGGGGTCAACCTGCCCATGCTCGTGCGGGCCCTCACCTACCGCAACGAGCCGTTGGGCACCGTGATCGGAAAAGCCCTGAGCGGCGGACACGAGGGTATCTTGAACATCAACGAGGAAGTCTGCCATGCAGCGCCAAGATGTAAGGATCGTTAACAAGCTGGGGCTGCATGCCCGGGCGTCGGCGAAGCTGACGCACGAGGCGGGGCGCTTCGCGTCCGAGGTCTGGCTGTCGACGAACGGCCGGCGCATCAACGCCAAGAGCATCATGGGCGTCATGATGCTCGCGGCCGGCAAGGGCACCGTCCTCCAGGTCGAGGCCAGCGGACCGGACGAGCAGGAGGCCGTGCTCGCCGTGGTCAAGCTGGTCAACGAACGGTTCGGCGAACGCGAATGAGCCGGCAGCGCGGGCGGAGCCGCACAACATGAGCTTCACCATGCACGGAACCGGTGTGTCCGCCGGCATCGCGATCGGCTATGCGCACATCGTCTCCACCGTTTCGCTCGAAGTCGCCCACTACGTGCTGCCGGCGGCGGGCCTGCCGGCGGAAATCGAGCGCTTCGATCGGGCGGTGAGCACGGCACGGGAGGCGATGCTCGCGTTGCGCGAACACATCCCGCCCGATGCGCCGGCCGAGTTCGCCGGGTTCCTCGACCTGCACCTGATGATCCTGAACGACTCCACGCTCTCGACGGTGCCCCGCACCCTCATCGAGACCAGCCAGTGCAACGCCGAGTGGGCGCTCAAGCAGCAGACGGACAAGCTGGTCGAACAGTTCGACCGCATCGACGATCCGTACCTGCGGGAGCGCAAGGCCGACGTGATCCAGGTGGCCGAGCGGATCATGAAGGTGCTGCTGGGACACCCGTCCCACGCGCCCATGTCGGCCAGCCCCGAACAAAGCCGGATCCTGGTCGCGCACGACCTCAGCCCGGCCGACATGATCCAGTTCAAGAGCCACCAGTTCGCCGCCTTCATCACCGACGTCGGCGGCGCCACCTCGCATACGGCGATCGTCGCGCGCAGCCTCAACATCCCGTCCGTCATGGCCTTGCACCATGCGCGCCAGATGATCCGGGAAGACGAGCTGCTCGTCGTCGACGGGGCGCAAGGCGTCATCATCGTCAATCCCGACAAGCAGGTGCTGGCGGAATACCGGCTGCGGCAGACCCAGCTCGAGCTCGAACGGCAGAAGCTGAAACGGCTGCGCACCGCGCGGGCCACAACGCTCGACGGCACGACGGTCGAATTGCTGGCCAACATCGAACTGCCGCAGGACATCGACCGCGTCAAGGAGACCGGCGCCTCGGGCATCGGCCTTTTCCGGACCGAGTTCCTGTTCCTGAACCGCAAGGATCTCCCGGGGGAAGAGGAGCAGTTCGAGGCCTACCGCAAGGTCGCCGAGGCCATGCGCGGCAAGCCGGTCACCGTCCGCACGCTGGACCTGGGCGCGGACAAGCACCTGAACGGGGCGCAGATGGCGGGCGCGAACCCCGCCCTGGGACTGCGGGCCATTCGCCTGTGCCTGGCCGAGCCGCAAATGTTCCACATCCAGCTGCGGGCGATTCTGCGCGCCTCCTATTACGGCAAGATCCGCCTCCTGCTGCCGATGCTCTCCTCGCTGCCGGAACTGCACGCCTCCTTGACCCTCCTCGAAAGCGCCAAGCAGACGCTGCGGGCCCAGGACATCCCCTTCGATCCGGACATCGAGATCGGCGGCATGATCGAGACGCCGGCCGCCGCGGTGCTCGCGGCCTCCTTCGCGAAGCGGCTCAACTTCCTGTCGATCGGGACCAACGACCTCATCCAGTACACGCTCGCCATCGACCGTTCCGACGACCACGTGGCGCACCTCTACGATCCGCTCCACCCGGCCATCCTGCAGCTCGTGGCCTACATCATCAAGACGGCCCACAAGGCCAATGTCCCGGTTTCGGTCTGCGGCGAGATGGCGGGCGATGCGGGCCTCACCCGCATGCTGCTGGGCTTCGGACTGCGGATGTTCTCCATGCACCCGGCGCATCTGCTCGCGGTCAAGCAGCAAGTGCTCAAGGCGAACCTGCCGGAGGTCACCGCCGGGGCCCAACGCATGCTCAAGGCGGAGGAGCCCGACAAGGTCCGCGCCGCGCTCGCACGCTTGAACGCCTGAACACGCCCGACAATTTATCCAGACTCTTGGTGTATATTTGAAGCAGGGGGTGCCCATGGCGCCGCCTTGAGAACAGAACAACACGGAGAACTTAAGGAGGAGACCTATGAGAACGCTGCTTGCGCTGTCCTTTGTGCTCGCCTTCGCGCTGCCGGGGATCTCGGCCGCCGATCAGGCCGTGCGGTTCAATCACGTGGAAGTGCACTACAACGCGGTGGCGACCGATTTCCTGTCGCCGCACGTGGCCAAGTCGTACGGCATCACGCGCAGCCATTATCGCGGGCTGCTCACGATCTCGGTACTCGCCGATCAGCCGAAAGGCGCACCCCGGGCGGTGGCCGCGAAAGTGACCGCCTACCGGGTCAACATGGCGGACCAGCTGGCCAACATCGACATGCGCGAAGTGAAGGAAGCGCATGCCATCTACTATCTCGGGAAATTCCACATTTCGCGGCCGGAGACCCTGACCTTCCACGTGAACGTCACGCCGCAAGGGAACACCCGGGCCTACCAGATCAAATTCACGCAGGACTTCGACTAGGCCGGCCGGGTGCGCGCTGCCCACGCGCACCCGCTCAGCCGAGCCATAGGCGCGCCAGGCGGAACAGGCCCAGCACGCCGAACCCGGTGATCAGAAGCCCCGCCCCCAGACGCACCTTGGCATTGCGCACAAGCCGGCCCAACTCGCGGGCAAACACCCCCATGGCCAGGAGGTTGGGCGCCGTGCCGAGCCCAAAGGCCCCCATGAGGAGCGCCCCGCGCCAGGGACTGCCGCTTGCCAGCGCGCTCACCAGCACGCTGTAGACGAGTCCGCACGGAAGCCATCCCCACACCAGCCCGGCGGCGAAGGCCTGCGGCCAGGATGCGATCGGCACGAAGCGCCTCATCAGGGGCTGCAGCCGCCGCCACAGCACGCCGCCGGCCCGCTCGAGGTGCACCAGCACCCGCCAGAGGTTGGCCAGATACAGCCCCAGCAGGATCAGCATGCCGTTGGCGAGCAGGTACAGGATTTCCTCGACCGGCAGGGCATGCCTGAAGGCCAGGGTGCCGGCGCCCAGCGCGCCGGCAATGCCCCCGGCCACCATGTAGCTCAGGATGCGTCCCGCGCTCGCGGCGCCGTGGTAAGGCAGCTGCGCGCGGCTGCCCGGCAGCTTGAAGGACAGCGCGCTCACGATGCCGCCGCACATGCCGACGCAGTGCGTGCCGCCCAGGAGGCCCACCAGAAAGACGGAAAACAGGCTCGCTTCAGGCATGGATGCAAACGGCGGCGTGGCCGCCGCAGGCTATCGAAAGGTTGTAGACGACACTGTACCAGAATTGCGCGGCGGCTCGGGCCGTCCCCGGCCCGGACCTCGTCCGTGAAGAATGCGTCGGCCGCCTTCCCTTCCGTGCCGATTTTGGGTATGGTGTGCTTTTCGGATCCCTGCACCGCATCATGCGCGACCCCCGTCTCGGGCACGCCATCTTCAACCGCCGGATGCTCATCTGCATCTTCACCGGTTTCTCGTCCGGCCTGCCGCTGTTCATCCTGATCAACCTGCTGCCGGCCTGGCTGCGCTCGTCGCACGTCGACCTGAAGGCCATTGGGCTGTTCGCGCTCATCCAGCTGCCCTATACCTGGAAATTCGCCTGGGCCCCCTTCATGGACCGCTTCACGTGGGCGAATTTCGGGCGCCGGCGGGGATGGATGCTGTTCTCCCAGCTCGCCCTCCTGGGGTGCGTGCCGCTATTCGGGTGGCTCACGCCCGGCACCGAGATCTGGACGGTGGCCGCGGTGGCCTTGTGCCTGGCCTTCCTTTCGGCCTCCCAGGACATCGCGCTCGATGCATTCCGCCGCGAGATCCTGAGCGATGCCGAGCTGGGACTCGGCACGGCCATCCATGTCAACGCCTACAAGGTGGCGGGCCTCGTGCCCGGGTCGCTCGCCCTCATCCTGGCCGACCACCTGCCCTGGAAGGACGTTTTCATGATCACGGGCGCCTTCATGCTGCCCGGCATCGTGATGACCCTTCTCGTCAGCGAGCCGGCCATCCGGCGGGGGGCCCCGCGCACGCTGCGGGAGGCGATCGTCGAACCCTTCCACGAATTCATCGTGCGCCAAGGCTGGCGCGAGGCGCTGATCATCCTCGCCTTCATCTTCCTGTACAAGCTCGGCGACAGCATGGCCACGGCGCTCGCCACGCCCTTCTACCTCGACCTCGGGTTCTCGAAGTCCACCATCGGCATCATCGCGAAGCAGGCCGGGCTATGGCCCAGCGTCATCGGCGGCCTGCTCGGGGGCATCTGGATGGTCCGTCTCGGGATCAACCGCGCGCTGTGGCTGTTCGGCGCCGTGCAGCTCGCGTCCATCCTGGGCTTCGCCTGGCTCGCCAAGGCGGGGCACAACGAGGTCGTCCTCGCCTGGGTGATCGGCCTTGAGGCGCTCGGGGTGGGCCTGGGGACCGCGGCCTTCACCGCCTACATCGCGCGCACGACGCATCCGCTCTACACCGCCACCCAATTCGCCCTCTTCACGAGCCTCTCGGCCATCCCGCGCAGCTTGTTCAACGCGTTGACGGGCTATATGGTCGACGCGCTCGGCTGGTTCTCCTTCTTCCTTCTGTGCGCCTGCCTGGCCGTGCCCGGCATGCTGCTGCTCATGCGGGTCGCCCCCTGGAGCGAGCGCGACGACGTCAGTCCCGGCGCGCTGGAGGCCACCGCCGCGCGGCTCGCCATTCCGGACCTCGAGGAAGAACCCTGACCGGGGCGCGGCCCCAAGGCAAGAAACGGGATGCGCCGTCCCGCGCCGTTCTATACTGAAATCAGGACATCCCCGCCGTCTTGTTCACAACGCCGCTGAGCCCACGAGGCCCTGGCCGGGAACGCGGGCGATGGCGACCGGAGAACGGGAATGCGCAGCGCCCTGTGGCGAACCCCACCGAAGGATCTCGCGTCTCGGCGCCAGCGGCTGCGGGCGAGATCGGCGGCCGCCTGCGTTCCCCCCGTCCGCACGATGGCGCGCGCCAAGCGGCACACGCCGGGCGCCCCCCTCATCGGCGACGCCTACACCCCGGAACGCCGGCCTCCCTGGGCGAAAGGGCTCATGCCACGGGCGGGACCCGACCCTCCTCGCGAAGCATCCACCCGCGGCTGAAGGAGCATCCCGGCGGACATCGGCGAGGCCCTCCCCGCTTCGGGACGGGGCCTATGGAAACTGAGGGACGCGCCTGCGCGCGCCCCACAACCCCACGAGGAGCCAAGACATGAAGAAAGGAATCGGATTATTGACGGCCGGTCTGGCCGTAGGTGCGGGCCTCATGTACTTCTTCGATCCGGATCGGGGGCATGCCCGGCGCACCATGGTCCGGGAGCGCACCTCGAGCACCATGCGCTCGGCCGGCGACGCCATCAGCAAGCGCTCGCGGAACATCGGCAACCGCATCAAGGGCATCGCGCACGACACCCGCACGCTCCTGAAGCGGGAGAGCGAAGCGCCTTCCGACGAACTGCTCATGCAGCGCGTCCGCTCGGAGATCGGGCATTGGGTCGCCAACGCGCAAGCCGTCGAAGTGCTGGCCAATCAAGGCCGTGTCGTGCTAAACGGCATCGTCGAAGAAGGCGAGATGCGCAAGCTCCTCGATCACGTCAAGAACATCCGCGGCGTGGTCGACATCGAAAGCCATCTGCAGCTTGTCCATTGACACTCCGGCGGCGGGAGAGCGCCTACGCGTGCGCCCCCGCCGCCGGGCCGGTCAGGAATGCCCGCCCTCGCGCCCGCCGACCGTCGCCATGTCCGCGCCGGCCCCCCAATGCACCACTTCCAGGCGCACGCGGGTCCACCCGCGATGCAGGAAGCCCAGCTTTCGGGCGGCGGCGTGCGACAGATCGATGATGACCCCGCGGGCCTGCGCAAACAAAGCCGGTCCGCGGTCAACGACGCGGACGTCGACATGCCGATGATTGCGCAGGTTGGTCACCCGCAGGACCGTTCCGAAGGGATAGGTCGGATGGGCGGCGACCAGGGTGTGCTTGTTGAAGGGAATCCCGCTGGCGGTCGTCTTCCCCTGGAATGCCTGCCCGTAGTAGGTCGCGCGACCCACCTCGGTCTTGTGCACGCCGGACAGGGCGTCCGCGTGCGCGGGAGCCGAAGCCACCAGGCCGAGGCAAAGCCCGCAGGCCGCCAGGACAACATAAACGCGATCGGCAAGGTTCTGCATGGATCCTCCCTTTTGTCGGTTGTTGCTCACGCTCATGCCGTAGCATGTTTTTCACCATAGCACAGCAAGTCGTTGTTTGTCTTGCAGATGCCGGTTAAGTTCCCGGAGCGGGGCGCCGGCCGCCCGAGCGACACCGCTTGACGGACGCGGCTTCCGCGCCAACAATGAATCTTAATTAATCCGCTGCGAACCTTCCCTTGCGCATCCTCTGGATCCTGGCCGCGTGGACCGGCTACTTCATGCTCCACTCGGCGCTCGCTTCAAGACGCGCCAAGACGGCCTTCGCCCGCCGCTTTCCGCCGCTCGCCCCGGCCTACCGGCTCCTTTTCAACGCCGTCGCCCTGCTCTCGGCCGCCCTGCCCTTGGGCCTCGCATGGGCGGCGCGCGGTCCGGTGGTCTGGGCGTGGCCCGGCATGGGCGCGCCGATTGCCCGGGCGCTTGCGGCGGCCGCGGCGGCCGGCTTCCTCTGGACGCTGCGCACCTATGACCTGCAGGAGTTCCTCGGGCTGCGCCAATGGAAAACCGGGGACGCGAGTCCCGACGACAGGCAACGCCTGCGCATCTCCCCGCTGCACCGCTTCGTCCGCCATCCGTGGTATTTCCTCGGCCTCGTCCTCTTGTGGACGCAGCCGATGGATGCCGCCCGCCTCGCGTCCGCGGTCGCGATCACGGTCTATCTCGTCGCGGGATCCCGCCTGGAAGAAAAAAAGCTCCTGCAAACCCATGGCGAGCCGTATGCGGCCTACCGGCAAGCGGTTCCGGGCCTCGTGCCCTTGCCATGGCGCTGGCTGACCCGTGCCCAGGCAGACGCGCTCACGGGCGGCGCCCAGACTCAGGCACGCGAGCTGCCCCCAAGAAGCCCTTGAGCCGGGACCGGAACTCGCCTATATCCAGAATGTCGGTGCCTGGATCCCAGCCGGGATCCCTTTCGCACCGTCAAGGAGCGCATTCGTGGGCAGACGCTGGATCGTCGCCTTGGCTATCGCCCTGCTCCCGGCCACCGCCTCAAGCGCCATCTACCGATGGACGGACAGCCGCCACGAGGTGCATTATTCGAGCGCGCGGCCGCAGGGGCGGCCCGCGGTGCGTCTGACGCTGCCCTCTGCGGGGCCGGTCGCGCCGGCCGTCCGCCGGCAAGAGGCACGCGAGCTCGCCCGGGCGCAAGCCCTCGCCCATGAACTCGCGCACAACCACGCGCGGCGCGCGCGCCGGTCGATCCATGCCTCCGGGATCTTGTTCGCCAAGCGGGCACGACAGTGTGCCAATGCCCTGGGGCTGCTGCACTTCGACGAAGACACGAACGGCATCCGCCTCATTCCCTACGATGTCGCCCGCGCCCGTCTGACCCTGGGCGAGAAGGCCAACCTCGCCTACTGGCGCGACCAGGTGGCGAAATGGTGCCCCGACCCTTGAGCGACGGGCTCAGGACGCCAGGATCGGCGCAAGCCATTTCCTCGCCGTGTCGTCGTCCCAGCCCTTGCGTGCCGCATAATCGTGCAGCTGATCCTCGCCGATCTTGCCGACGGCGAAGTAACTGGCGTCCGGATGGGCGAAATAGAAACCCGAAACCGAGGCCGCTGGCCACATCGCGAAACTTTCGGTGAGCGTGATCCCGGCGTTCGCGCCGGCCTGCAGCAGCTCGAAGAGCGGCCCCTTCTCGGTATGGTCCGGGCACGCCGGATAGCCCGGCGCCGGACGGATGCCGCGGTATTGCTCGTCGATGAGCGCCTCGTTGGTCAGCCTCTCGTCCGCCGCATAGCCCCAGAACTCCTTGCGCACGCGCTCGTGGAGCCGTTCGGCGAAGGCTTCCGCCAGCCGGTCCGCCAGCGCCTTGACCAGGATGGCGTTGTAGTCGTCGTGGGCCTGTTCGTACGCCGCCACGTGCGCATCCAGGCCGATTCCGGTGGTCAGGGCGAAGAAGCCGACATAGTCGTGCACGCCCGAATCCCTGGGCGCGACGAAATCGGCCAGGCACAGATTGGGGCGGCCCGGCGGCTTCTGCATCTGCTGGCGCAGGCCATGGAAGACCTCCAGCACCTGGGCGCGCGACTCGTCGCGGTAGACCGCGATGTCGTCGCCGATCCGGGCGGCGGGGAACAAGCCGATCACCGCGCGGGCCTGCAGCCATTGCTCGGCCTCGATGCGCCCGAGCATGGCCTGCGCATCGGCGAACAGCGCGCGCGCCTGGGCGCCCACGACGGCGTCGTCCAGAATCTGGGGATATTTGCCGTGCAGGTCCCAGGTCTGGAAGAACGGCGTCCAGTCGATGCAGCTCACGAGCTCCCGCAGGGGATAGGCCTTGAACACCTGGATCCCGAGCATCTTCGGCACCGGCGGGCGGTAGACGGACCAGTCGGTGGCAAGCCCATTGGCCCTCGCCGCCGCGAGGCTCGCGCGCGGGGCGACCGGCTTGCGGGTCTGATGGCGCTCGCGCACCTCGGCATACTCGGCCTTGAGCCGGTCGATGTAGGCGGCGCGCAAGTCCTTGGACAGCAGATTCATGCACACGCCCACGCTGCGCGAGGCGTCCTTCACGTAGACGGTGGGACCGCCGTAGTGGGGCGCGATCTTGACGGCGGTGTGCGACAGCGAGGTGGTGGCCCCGCCGATGAGCAGCGGGATGTCCATGCCGAGGCGCTCCATCTCCTTCGCCACGTGCGCCATCTCCTCCAGCGAGGGGGTGATGAGTCCGGACAGCCCGACGATGTCCGCGTCCTCCTGGCGAGCGGTGTCCAGGATCCTGGCGGCAGGCACCATCACGCCCAGGTCGATCACCTCGTAGTTGTTGCACTGCAGGACCACGCCCACGATGTTCTTGCCGATGTCGTGCACGTCGCCCTTGACCGTCGCCATCACGATCTTGCCCTTGGCCCTCGCCACCTCCCCGAGCCTCGTCTTCTCCTGCTCGATATAGGGCACGAGGTGGGCGACCGCCTGCTTCATGACACGCGCCGACTTGACGACTTGCGGCAGGAACATCTTGCCTTCGCCGAACAGGTCGCCCACCACGTTCATGCCGTCCATCAGCGGGCCTTCGATCACCTCGATGGGATGCTTCGCCTCCCGGCGCGCTTCCTCGGTATCCTGCACGATGTGGCTGGTGATCCCCTTCACCAGCGCGTGCATCAGCCGCTCGCGCACCGGCGCCTCGCGCCAGGACAGGTCTTCGGTCTGCTCGCGCGCCACGCCCTTCACCTGGCCCGCAAATTCGACCAGCCGCTCGGTCGCGTCCGGCCGCCGGTTGAACAGCACGTCCTCGACGCGATCGAGGAGCGCGGGCTCGATGGACGCATAGACGCCCAGCTGGCCCGCATTGACGATCCCCATGTCCATGCCGGCCGCCACCGCGTGGTACAGGAAGGCGGTGTGGATCGCCTCGCGCACCGGGTCGTTGCCGCGGAAGGAGAAGGAGACGTTGGACACGCCGCCGCTTACCTTCGCATAGGGGAGCGTGCGCTTGATCTCGCGCGTCGCCTCGATGAAATCGAGCGCATAGGTGTTGTGCGCCTCGATGCCGGTGGCCACCGCGAAGATGTTGGGATCGAAGATGATGTCTTCGGGGGCCATGCCCGCCTGCTCGGTGAGGATGCGGTACGAGCGCGTGCAGATCTCCACCTTGCGCGCCCGGGTATCGGCCTGCCCCTGCTCGTCGAAGGCCATCACCACGGCGGCCGCCCCATAGCGGCGGCACGCGCGCGCCTTGTGCACGAACTCCTCTTCGCCCTCCTTCAGGCTGATCGAGTTCACGATGCCCTTGCCCTGGATGCACTTGAGCCCGGCCTCGATCACCGACCACTTGGAGGAGTCGATCATCACCGGCACTTTCGCGATGTCCGGCTCCGCGGCGACGCGGTTCAGGAACGCCACCATCTCGTGCTCCGAGTCCAGCATCGCCTCGTCCATGTTGATGTCGATGATCTGGGCGCCGTTTTCCACCTGGGCGCGCGCGACCGCCAGGGCCTGCTCGTAATCCCCCGCGGAAATGAGCCGCGCGAAGGCCTTCGATCCGGTCACGTTGGTGCGCTCGCCGATGTTCACGAAGAGCGAATCCGGGCCGATGTTGAGCGCCTCCAGCCCGGAGAGCCTCAACCGCCGCTCGATGGCCGGCATCGTCCGGGGCGCCACATCCGCGACGGCGTGCGCAATGGCGGCAATATGGGCGGGCGTGGTGCCGCAGCAGCCGCCCACGATGTTGAGCAGCCCCGCTTGCGCCCACTCGCGGATCTCGCGCGCCATCGCCTCCGGCGTCTCGTCGTATTCGCCGAAGGCATTGGGCAGTCCTGCATTGGGATGGGCGCTCACGAACGCCTCGGCCTTGAGCGAGAGCTCCTCGATATACTGGCGCAGCTCCTTCGCGCCCAACGCGCAGTTGAGGCCGATGGACAGCGGCTTCGCATGGCGCAGCGCGTTCCAGAACGCCTCCGCCGTCTGCCCGGACAGCGTCCGCCCGGACACATCGGTGATCGTGCCCGAGATCATGATGGGGACCTTGACCGCGCGCTCCTCGAACACCGTCTCGATGGCGAAAAGGGCGGCTTTCGCATTGAGCGTGTCGAAGATGGTCTCCACCATCAGGAGGTCGGCGCCGCCATCCAGGAGGCCTCGCACCGCCACACCATAGGACTGCGCCAGCTGGTCGAAGGTGATGTTGCGAAAACCCGGATCGTTCACGTCCGGCGAAATGGAAGCGGTCCGGTTGGTGGGTCCCAGCACGCCCGCCACGAAGCGGGGCTTGGACGGCGTCTTCGCCTGCGCGTCGTCGGCGGCCGCCCGGGCCAGGCGCGCCGCCTCGACATTGAGCTCGTAGACCAGGTCCTCCATGTGATAGTCGGCCATCGCCACGGCGGTCGAATTGAAGCTGTTGGTTTCGACGATGTCGGCGCCGGCCGCCAGATAGGCCTCGTGGATGGCGCGGATGATGGCGGGCTGGGTCAAAGACAGGAGGTCGTTGTTGCCCTTGAGGTCGTGCGGAAAGTCCGCGAAGCGGCTGCCCCGGTAATCCTTTTCGGTGAGCCCGTAGCCCTGGATCATCGTGCCCATGGCGCCGTCGAGCACGAGAATGCGGGAGGCCAGGGCTTGCAGCAGCACATCGGTTCGTTCAGTGGTCATGGTTGGCCGGGAAGGTTGTCGCATGCACGGGCGCGGGCAAGCCCGCGCCCCGGGTCCATGCGTTGAAAGGGCGGATCGTTCTGAGCCATCCTCGTCCCGGATTCGCAAGACGAAGGATGCGTTTCGCGTTAAAATTCTTCACGCGCCTGAGAATATAATAATTCATGTTGCGGATGGGAGACCAGCTCGGCATCGAGGGGCACCCGTTTGCCACCGGAGGGCGCGCATCCACTCCAACAACCAGAATGACCGCTGCCCTCACCATCCTTGCGATGCTCGCGTCCTTCATTCTCACGGCGAGCGTCGCGGTTGCCGCAGTCGCGCTTTTCAAGCTGCTGCTGTACTGGGCCGCATTCAAGCTCCACAGGAAGCGCGCCGGCAAACACTGACATCCATGGGCTGCCTTGAGGGGCCGCCCCTTGCAGGAGAGGAAGCATGCAGCACCTGTCGCCGAAGGACGCTTTTGAATTCCTTGAGAAAGACATCGATGCCGTGTTCATCGATGTCAGAAGCGAAATGGAATACCTGTTCGTCGGACATCCCAAGGATGCCATCTCCATTCCCTGGAACGACGGCCCCAACTGGGAGATCAATCCCGACTTCGTGGCCCACGTGAAGAAGGCGGCATCCACCAACCGCCCCGTGCTCCTCATCTGCCGCAGCGGCAAGCGCTCGGTGGAAGCCGGCCACGCGCTGGAGGATGCCGGCTTCACCAGCGTCTTCAACGTCCTTCACGGGTTCGAGGGCGAACTCGACGAGAACCACCATCGCGGCTCCCAAAACGGCTGGCGCTTCGAGGGGCTGCCCTGGGAACAGATGTAGTCGGGCCGCAACGCACAAGCGTCAGCGGTCGGCGTGCTCCCCGTGACCAGGCAAACAGTTCCGGTTACCGACGCGGCCGGCATTGTGTTTTTGCGCTGCACGTTCATTTGATCTTTGTCACGAAATACCGTCGCAGGGTGTTCGACGGCGACGCCCTGGACAAGCTCCGTGCCCACTTCGCCCGTGTGGCCTCCGACTTCCGCGCCGAGCGGGTGGAGATGAAGGGCGAGCGCGATCACGTGCATCTGCTGGTCAACTACCCGCCCAAGGTCCCGGTCGCAAACCTGATGCGCAGCCTGAAGGGGGTCTCCAGCCGGATGCTGCGCCAGGAGCGGCAGGACATTGCCCGGCACTACTACAGGGGCATGCTGTGGAGCCCGAGCCACTTCGTCGCCTCCTGCGGCAGGGCGCCGCTGGAGATCACCAGGCAGTACGTCGAACAACAGGACAGACCCGAGTGACCGGTCATGGCATCGAGCCATGATCGGTCGGCTCCTTATACCCCCGAGATGAATGTCGGGGCTTTACGATGAGTCCATTGTACCGGGTTTTGCCGAAAGTCAAGGGCGTTGGCGGCATCGACCGCTTCACTACGGCCTACTGCATCTCGTCTACCGCCAACGATACCGGGAATTGCTCGGCGAATCGTCTCGTGCATGCAGGCGTCTCCTTCATCCCCTTCAACGGCGGCAACATGCCCATGCAGGCCATTCTGGGGTCTGCTCACGAAACGGAAGAAATCGTACGCTAAGCCATTGCCCTAGATTCAGGAGTCTCACGCCCCCTTGGGCGGCTTACTGGTGAGGCTTTACAGGAACCTCACCGGCGCACCGCAGAACGGCCCAGCAGGCCCGCGCTGGCCAGGAGCCCCAGACGCATGTACTGCGGAAACCGGCTGTCGTAGTCGTCCACACCATGAATGGCCTGCGGCGGGTTCGGGCCGCTCAGCAAGTCTGCCGCCTCCTGCTCCCCCTTTTCAACCAGGATGCGGCGCAACTTGCGCACGAAGTCATAGTAGGTTGGTGGCAAAGCCATTTCAGCGGTCCTCTCGGGTATGCCACAACCGCAGCACGTAGATAATCGAATCCTGAATTTCGTAGCGAACCTCGTACTCCCCGACCAGAATTCGCCGTACCTCGCGCGGATCGAACTGGAACAGTTGCTCGCCGATGCGCGCTTTGGTCAGCAGAATGGTCGGGGCCTTGGTCAGCACCTGCACCGCCCGCGCGGCTGCGGGCTTGTTCACCGGGGCCAGGAATTCATAGAGGCGCGCCAGGTCGGACAGCGCCTTGCCGCTCCACTGCAACTTCATCCGCGCGGGACCGGCAGCGGCTGGTCGGTGCCAAGGCTGTCAGCCCAAGCCTGCACGGCCTGGTGATCGATGACGCGGCCGGCGTCCACATCGGCCAGCGCCTCGTGGGTCAGGCGGTCGCGCTCCTCTTCCTGGGCGATCCAGGCCGAAAGCGCCTGCTTCATGATCCAGCCGCGAGAACGTTCGAGCCGTGCAGCCATCTGATCTACCTTGTCGGCCAGCGGAAGCGGCACGTGTGCGGTCAGCACTTTGGTTGCTGCTTGTGTCATGTTGTACCTCTATCGGAATTTGAATCAGTCTGCGCTTTGATGGACGAGGCGGCCGGCGGCCCAGATCGGACGGGCCTGTCCGCGCGTGTCCACTGGACGCTTACGGCAGAGCACACCGCCGTCAATATCTAACTCATACAGGTAGCCATCGCCGGGGCAGGCGTCGACAAACATTGCCGTTGCCACTTCTTTTTGTTTCGTTACGATTCGAAGTTAATCATAGTGATTAATATTAAATCCGTCAACAAAAGTGTCCGATTGAGCTATACCTACGATCGCGGGAATGGTCATGCACCCGGTCGCCAGAACCGCGGTAATCAGTGATACCAGAATCGACTTGAAGTTCTTCATCGCTTTTTCTCCTTTCTCGGTTGCGATGAGTCCATTGTACCTGAGGCGCTGGAAAGTCAAGGTCCAGTGGACACAAGGTCGAGTTTGGCAAAATTTGGCCCTGCCAGCCCGCTGTGAGCCGGCATCTCTGTTAGCCAGCTGTCTATGGAGATGCCTGGCACAAGCGGTGCCAAGACGTCCGCCTGCCTCTCCAACCCGGCGAACACTGGGTCGCTGACAGATTGCGGAAAGCCAACCGGCAGCAGTCTCGAGACCTCGCTGATTGCGGCGCGTGTTCCTGCGACAATGAGCCCAGCAAGAGAACTGAACCCAGTAACAGCATGGCGTTCGGCAAACTGCATCCAGTGTCGTGGCAGAACCTCGGCCATCCTGTGATGCGGATCTCGGCCGGATCGGACGGCCATCGCCATCTCGATCTTCTTCCAGTCGTATTTGTCGTGCGCGTGGCCGATGATTGGCCATGCCGACATGACGTCGTACAACGGCGTTGCACGGAACAACCCTTTCGGCTCAATGAATACGCTGAAATTCTTGGCGTGTCCGTCCGGGGCGGCAAGCATCCAGAAGAACATCTGCGCACCAAGGAAAGAAGCACGGTCAAGTATGTTCGTCTCGCTACCGCGCAATGTGTCCAGGATCTCCGCCATTCCCGGACCGCCATCACGCTCATACTTTCGGAATGGAGGTATTCCTTTGGCCTGGCACATATCTTCTTGCGGCAGGCGCGCAATCCATCGGCCAGGTTCCCGGTCGTCGAGAATCAGGCGGTCGAAGCGCTCGACAACCAAGGCTTTGTAAGGACCAAAGGTAACGATTTCCGCCTTGGGCACATTGAAGCCGCAGGCTTTAGCAAGCTTGAGGCAGAGCCATTCATTCTCGAC
Source organism: Pseudomonadota bacterium (assembly GCA_021817985.1). Classification (GTDB taxonomy): domain Bacteria; phylum Pseudomonadota; class Gammaproteobacteria; order Burkholderiales; family JAKAFK01; genus JAKAFK01. The sequence goes on from JAKAFK010000029.1 coordinate 39,539, forward strand.
CGAGGATGAGAAGTCGATGCGCCCCCCGGCAATCGTGCCAAGCGGGAGCTTGAGGATATGGGTTGTGGGCGTTGCGCCGCGAGGGAAGAACCATTGTCCGTCGAGGTGGAGTAGGGCCGTTTTTTCCTGCGCACCAGCAATCGAGATACGCGGATCGTCGTCGCCGTCAAAATGAAAATGTCGTCCCGACACCATACTGCCGAGCAGTTCCGCGATCCTGGCGTCCGAGATCGGTCCCCATCGATTCTGTGGACTGCGGGTGCATTCATGCCATCCGGAAGAAACTGGATGGCACCAACGCAATCGCGGCCTATCTGCTCCAGAAGGTCGAAAGCGCCTGTTGATCGCGCCCCGAACTTTGTGGCGAGACGCCGGAGCATTTCTCCATTGTCTGGCAGCAGATTGCCAAAATAGGCTGCAACCGCTTCATCTGACGCCCAATCAGTTCCATGAGCCAGCGGAATGGATAGGGAAATCGGACGTCGCCTATCGTAGGCCAGCCAGGTATCGACATAGCGGAATGACTGTTTGCCGCCATCGAATCTCCACTGGCCAACCAGATGAGCGTTCATCCAGAGATTGAGTGTCCTCGATTTGGATGGGCGGCCGGGACCTCGCCGGTTCACCATGCGTCTTTCTGATCTCCGCCGGTCTCTTGCGGGCTATCATGCTCATTCGTTCGCACCACGAACCGTGCGCCAAGCACCATCATGATGGTCAATAATTGATCCAGACTAACCGATTCCGGATCTGACTCGATTCTGGAGATGCGCTCCTGTGACAGGCCGACGAGCTTGCCGAAGCTTGCCTGGGAGAGTTTCTTGCCTTTCCTGAGGGCGCGTAATGTCGGGCCAAGTTCCCCGATGGCCACCTCAAATTCCCCCACCTGTGGCCGGGTCAAATTCCCCCAGGCAGGACGGGTGGATTGTCAGGCATTTGATGCTTCGATGGCAAGGCGTGCAGC
>JAKAFK010000030.1 GCA_021817985.1 Pseudomonadota bacterium
ACTCCGAGGCCATTTGCGGGATCCCGGATTTCTGACAGATATGGATGCGTTGCTGAGGGTCGGGATCCAATACGACCCCATGGAAGCCGCCGACTTCGTCACCGAGCATCTGCTCAATCGGCTGCCCATCGGCGGAGAGGGGAGGGGATGATCTGCCCTGCCTTGTGCGCCCACGGGGGTGGTTTCGGAGTGCCGAAACGAGGTGTCGCCGCAGACGAATCCCCTGTGCAAGAATCTTGCACATCGGAATGTGATGTGCAATGATTGTGCAAAATTATATGAATATTTGTTATTATTATTCAGTACGATGCATTCGCAAATAAGGTTGTTTGGAGACTCATAATCCCTTGGTCGACGGTTCGAGTCCGTCCGGACCCACCAAGAATTCAATTCGCGACATGGCGCGCGAGGCGGGCGGGTCCGGCGAGGGTCCGACCGGCTTCCGGCCGCCACATCCGCGACGATGCTCCGGCTCTCGGCGGTCGATATGCCGTTGGGGCGCGAAGGCCCCACCTTGGCGTCAGTCTATGTACGTTCACCGGGGTGCGAACGTGCTCTTCGAGTGCCTATGATCCTTGCTTGGTGACGGTGGCGTCGGGGCCTCCTGCGAGGATGACCTGCAATGCCCGCCCACGCTCTTCAAGCGCTTCTTTCACCGCTTCGGCACGAAGCTGAGGCACTGGATCGGAGGCGTTGGTGCTTTCGCAGCGGAGGGCGATATCCGAGACCATCGTGACGACCGCCTCTGCCAGCCGCAAATCGGCGTCGCGCAGCTTTTCCAAGACGATCCGCTCATTTCGATGCCGCTGCCACACGCGGTCGTTCTCGGGAACCGCGGCATTCCGGATCGATGTCTCTATTTCCTCTATGGCCTTCTGCTGGCGCTCCAGGGCCCGGGCGACTTCCATCGCCGCCTTGTCGGGAAATGGGTGTTCCCGGCTCGGGGGAGGCAGACGTTCGCGTCGCCAAGCCATTTCGAGCCGACGGACCGCATCGCGCGATTGCCCCAGAAGTCCGGATAACTCATTGCGGATCAGGGCATCGTCCGCGCGCAGCTTGTTTTCTTCGCGATAGGCGTTGTATCCCCAGCCATAGAAGAGATTTTCCACCAACTTGCGAACGGATCCCGCTTCGTCGATGGCGTTGGGGATGGTGCGCAGTTCGATCATGTTCGGTCTCCAAAGGGCCGGTCGCCCGGCCCTTTCCTCCGTCAGGCGATCACTTTCCGAGGTCGGTCATGCCCCCGGCATTGAACGTGCCGAGCGCGCCGCCGATCTGGAACGGCTGTCCCACCGCTGCGTTCGGGGCGGACACGAGCCCCTTCTCCGCCATCTTGAGCGCGGTATAGTAGCGGACGGCCTCCATTGGGGTGAGCCCGAACGCGCGCAGCGAGATCAGCTCCCTCATCCGCTCGTCCCGCGGCATGACCAGGAGCTTCAGATCGTTGAGCAGGATGCCATACACCCCCAGGAAATCGGCCAGGTGCTGCTTGCACAGTTCCACGATATCATGCACGCGCTCGTTGATCTGTTCCATCGGAGTGACCTGGACGATTTGGTTGATGGCCTGTTCGATGACCGGACCCGCATAGGCCGCCACCTCGTCCGTCGTGATGAAGTGGCCGTCAAACGGCATGTGGGTGACCAGCTTGAGCGCCTCGTCCTTCGTGTCCACGTGAATGTAGTAGTCGGCCTGATAGACCATTTCGGCCATTTCGGCGCTGGTTGCGACACCGCTATTCTGGACGCGCAGCTTGGAGCGCTGCACGAAGATCGCTTCATATTGCCACGGCGATTGCCCGCCGAAGAAACCCTGCACAATGCTGCCCAGGATCGGCTTGTCCGGCGTCGTGATCGGATACTGCCCCGTCTCATAGACGTTCAGCACCGCACCGCGCGATTTCAGAACCGCGAAGTGGTTGCTCTCCACGGTCAGCAGGGATCCCGAGGTGATGCTTTCGTCGGGAAACTTCCATGCGACCACTTTCGGACCCATGACGTCCTTGCCATCGCGATCCAGCGTCGTGATGACCTGCCTCGTCAGAGCGCCGCCCGAATTGCCCATGATACTCATGTCGTACCTCGCCTTGTGGTTGAACCCAACGGACGGTTGGCCCCGCCGGATGGCCGTGGAATAGATGATACCTGCGGGATTTTGCAGTCTTGCGAATCTTTCAGGGCATGCTGATCAAGCGGCTGTGCGCGCGCCGCCGTTGGGTCCGGCTCAGCCAATGCCCCGCCTGCGGCGGTGGATCGAAGACGCAGGATGGTGTTGCAGCTTGGGCCATTCTAGCATCCCATCGTCATCTCGCAAGCAGAAAGGCCGATCGGCGTGATGGCGTCGAATCCGCCCCCGCGCTCTGCATGGGGCCTACCGGGAGGGTGCGCGCCCTCTTGTGCGGCCCAGGCGAGTGCGGACGCGCAATGGACGCGTATCGTGTTGTCGTCTAGCCTTGGACGGTGGAATCGGTGGGGCGCTTCTGCCGGCAAGCGGTGGGTATCCCGGTCTGGGCTGAACTAAAATTTAGAAAGCAATTCCGATGCGCGCGACGGATGCCGGGTTTCTCCCGATCGTGGCGTCTTGCCCTGGAAGCGCTCGCGCCCGAGGGCGTCCGGCCTGACCTGGGACGGTGGTCCACGACATGGCGCGCCCGCGGCCCCGGGCGGAACGCGTCAGGGCATTCAGGCGCGGCGGCAGGTCATGGATGTCACTGCCGCGTGGATCCAGTGGCTTGCACGGGCGCTCTCCCCGGCCGACGGAAGGTCCATCGGAAGCGCATCGGGGGCGAAGGCCGTCCACGGATCTTTACTCACCGGCCTGCGCGACGGAAGCCCCTCGGAACGGCGCCAGGCGATCGGATCGGGAGTCGTCGCCTTCCGAGATCAGGGCACAAAAATCTAACCGCTGTCCCGCCAGATCGGGCCGCATGGCTTCCGGCGGACCCGGGGGCGAGGCTTGCAAGGAGACGCTCATGAGTGCGAATAGCGGCCCTGGGTTCACCCAATATCCGAACCACCGGCTCACGGCGAAGCCGGCCGAAGCCCGCGTGCGAGTGACCTACAAGGGAGAGGTCATCGCCGACACTCGGGAGGCGGTGCAACTCGAGGAAACGATGGAAGGCAGCACGGTGGCGCCGATCGTCTACTACTTTCCGCGCAAGGATGTGAGGATGGAACGCCTGGTGCGTACGGCGCACGAGACACACTGCCCCTTCAAGGGTATTGCCGCCTATTATTCCATCGCCGGCGGCCCGGAAAATGCCGCCTGGACCTATGAGCAGCCGTACGACGAGATGGCGGCACTCAAGGGCCGGCTGGCCTTTTATCCGGACAAGGTGGATTCGATCTCGGCCGCTCAGGACTGACCACGCCGTGCCGAGGACGGCGCTGGGCGGATTTCGCCCGAAAGGCACGGCGGCGCGCGGGAGGCGCCGCCTTGGATACCTGCCCACTGTACTATACTTTGGATGCCTTTCGGTTGAAAGGGCGACGCCGGGCCGCGCGAGTGGCGGTGCGCCGGGTCGCCCCGCGAGTTTCGCAAACCGCTGAGGGGGCCTTCCTGTCCGGGGACCTCCGCAGGCATGCCCGTCCCTCGACGCGACGTTCTCGCCTCGAGCGCCTCGGAGCGCGCCCGTTCTCAGCGAGATCCATTCGTTTTCAGGCGATTGATGCGGCGCCCCGGGCCGATCCGGGGCGTTGGTCCTCAAGCGCCTTCAAGCCCCGCATGGCGAGCGTGACGGCATCCGATCATCGGTGTTCGCGCGGACACAAGCGGGCTTCGAACGCGCAACTTGGCGACGAGTGATTCAGCGTGCCTATACGAGGAAAGTGGTCCGCTCGCGAACTCCTGGCGAGGTCGTGGCGGTTGGTGCGTGTTGGGGAGCGCAAGGGCGATAGGACGACAGATCGCTTCGGTCTGCGCTGGGCGCTTGCCAGGAAGGGAGGCGCGGCGTCCGCCGACTGCGGGACTGTTGCTGCCGATCCCGGTTCCCCACGCACGAGCGCAAGCGATCGTCTGCCCCCTGAGGGGAGGCAGTTCCGTGCCCTGTGTGAGGCGATTGGCCGGGACGAGGGCGCGGAGAGTGCGCTCGTCTTATCGGACCTGATCCGCGCTTTGTACCTGGACGAGACGTCTTTCCATTTTGGGCAGCTCGATGCCCTGGGACCGAAGGCCTGCCAGATCGCGCAAGGCTTGTTGCAGGGCCGCCTGGGAAGAAATTTTCCGTTGGAGTATTGGGAGCAGGCTTATGCGGCCACGGTACAAACCCGCGTGCATGCGCCGGACGACGCGGCGCGGCAACCCGGGCTCTCATCGCCGCTTCATGCGCCGGGAGCCACTCGCGCGATGCCCTCAGCCATGACACAACGGGCGGGCAGTGCCCACTGGGCCGCCTGGGTGGTCGGGTTCAGTCTTGCGGCGATCATCGGCCTCCTGCTGTCATGGATTCTCTTGCCGCAAGACAAAAGAATCGGGCGGCTGCCCAGTGTGCCGCTTACGGCTGGGCGAACCGAGCATTCGGGGGCCGCCGTGCCGCCGACGCGGCATCCCCGGTCTCCAGCGGCGGATGCATCGGCATCCACGGCGGGAGGGGGCCGCGTGCCCAGTCGATCGTCCGTGACCGTTTCGGTCAAGCCCGCCGGGCGGCGCGTGCCCTTGCTCAGAGGGCGTGTTCGCGCCGTGCGGCGCCGCGTGCGCCCCCTGCCCTTCAGGGGACGGCGGTATGCACGGGTGCACCGGGGGGGCGTGAGTGCGCTCTTCGGCAGGGGCGTCGTGGAATTGCCCCAGACGCCGGATGCGAACACGGGATACCTGCCTGGAACCTGAAACGGCTCATCCGGCGCGGCCGCGCGCGGCAGCCATTGAGTTGGTTTTGCAAACGCATTATCCTTGGGCCTTGAGGGAGTGCGCTCCCGTCTGCTTCGCCCTTTCGCCGGGCGGTCCTATTGGGAACTTCATACTCTTAACGCATGGAACTCGTAGCCGAGGACGTGTTTTGCTTGCAGGTGATGTTGGCCTCCGGTGTGCAGGCGATCCGGGTCGACGAGTCGGCTTTGTGCGTCTATGCGCTGACGCACAAGGGCGAGGCGCGGGTGGTCTTGCATCCCCAAGGCAATGTCGAGCGCTATCTGCGTCTCGTGCGGGAGCTCTTGGTCGAGCATGCGATGGAAAGCGGGCAGGGCTACCGGGAGCGCCCCCGCCGCCGAAGCCAGGTCTTTCATATCGAGTCCGCTAATCTGGAACCCCTCTTGCTGACCGGCGATGTGCAAGCCTTGTCGTCGGTCGCGCGGTCCGCGCGTCTGACCGACGAACTCGCAGCGCGCGTGTGGTGGGCGATGCCCAACGCGGATCATGCGCGACGGATGCTGGAGCGCGAGTGCGTGGCCCATGGACAGACCGGCAAGGCGCTCGCCCAGTTTCTGATCGGCGATTTGCCTTTCGAGTCTGATAGCGAGATTATCGAGAGCCTCGTCATCCTGCTCCAGAACGGTCTTGTCGAGGAGTCGCAGCGCATGGCGCTGTGGAAGAAGGGGGCCCATAAGCCCGTCTATTATGTGCCCTTCCTTGCCGTGACACCGGACGACTTGCCTTGCGCGCGTGCCGCCCGTCCTGACTGGGAGGCGCTTTGCGGTCAGACCGCTGCGCGCGCGGAGAGCGATGGACGGATGCGGCGGTTGTGCCGCGTGCTTGCCGGCAACGGACAGGCGTTCTTGCAGGCATGCGCTTTTGTCCTGACCCATGCCGATCAGCAGGATCTGGTGATCGCCGCGCTCGGCGTTTTGAGCGAGTACTTCCGTCTTCCGGCTGACGCGGAGGAGCCCGCCGACCCGTCGCGCGACGAGCTCGCCATGCGTGCCTTGTCCCGCGTCGGCCCATGGCGCCTGCGCGAATTCCTGCCGGACAGCACGGTCAGCGGCACGCTCATGCGCGCGCGGCTCAAACCCCTGACTGACGAAGTGCTGGGGCACATTCATGTGCTGCTCGGTCGTCCCGCCGCCCCGCCCTAAGGATCAACCGACGGCTCCGTGGTAAATTTTGGCTCCGGGCCGCGATTCCGTACAATGCAGGCTTTGCGCCTAAACAGAACGAAAACCGGCGTAAGGCGGCTTCTTGCGGGGTCGCGAGGATCTTTGGAGCATATCGTTGGCACGTATTGCGATTGCGGCCTTGTGGCTGCTGCACTTTCTGCCGCTGCCGTGGCTCGCGCGCATCGGACGGGTTCTGGGGTTCATTCTCTATTCCTCCGCGGCGAAGCGACGCCGGATCGGGCGCATCAATCTGCGGCTTTGTTTTCCCGAACTGGATGATAGGGCGCGTGAGCGGCTGTTGCGGCGCCATTTTGCGGCGATCGCGCAAAGTCTCCTGGATCGCGGGGTCCTGTGGTGGTCGAGCGAGGCCCGCATTCGCCAATGCGTGCGCGTCGAAGGACAGGAACACATGGACGCCGTGCGAGGGCGTCCGGTCATCTGGCTGGCCCCTCATTTTGTCGGGCTCGACATGGGCGGCGTGCGGATTAGCGTGGACTACCAGGTGGTGTCGATTTACGCCAAGCAAAAGAATCCGCTCTTCGATGCGTTGTTCCTGCGCGGCCGGATGCGGCTGGGTTCTCCTTTGCTCCTGTCTCGCCAGGACGGCGTGAGGGCGGTCGTGAGAGCACTCAAGGCGGGTATGCCCTTCTACTACCTGCCCGACATGGACTACGGGCCGCGGGACGCCATTTTTGTTCCGTTCTTCGGCGTGCCCGCCGCGACGATTACCGGGATGTCTCGGCTGGCCAAGCTCTCCGGGGCGGTGGTCGTGCCCTGCGTCACGCGGCAGCGCGCCGATGACAAGGGGTACGTGGTGCGGTTTTATCCCCCCTGGCAGGACTATCCGAGCGACGAGTTGGAGGCGGATACGCGCCGGATGAACGCATTCGTCGAGGACAGGGTTCGGGAAATGCCGGAGCAGTATCACTGGCTCCACAAGCGCTTCAAGACCCGGCCGGCGGGGGAAGCCGGCTTTTACGAGGGGATCAAAAAAAATACCCGCCGAAAAGGCGGGTAGAAGGGGTGTATTGGAGATAAGCGGATCAGATTATCCGGTAAGTACGGAAAGAATGCAAGTGATTTTTTGCGTGCACGGGAAAAAAAATACCCGCCGAGGAGGCGGGTAGAAGGGGTGTATTGGAGATAAGCGGATCAGATTATCCATTATTATCTCCCGGCGCGCAAGTCTTTTTCGACTCGTTTTGAGTTTCCGCAACTCGCGCCATCGCCGAGTCGCGGGACGGCGTGGTGACGGGACGCCCCTCGCCGGCGCTGCGGCGCGCGTGGGCGTCACGAATGTCGCTGGACGATCCGTGAATCGTGCAGGTGGCGCCCCAGGGTGTCGATGAACCGGAGATGGCGGGGCGTCAGGTGCTGGAAGCGGCGCTGGATCGAGACCTTCACGGCGTCCGTCACGAACGACCAGACGATGGAATAGAGCCAGATGATGCCGATCGCGAACCAGGAGATCGGGGCGATGAGGCCGAAGCCATAGGCGCACAGCAAGGTGGCTGCGATCTTGGTCGACAGCGCGGCCCAGATCATGATGGGCGCCGGATACGGTTTCTTCACGTACGAGTCGCGATTGCGCGCGATGAATAACGCCAGGTGGCCAGAGACCGCCATCTTGAGGAACACGAAGGTCTGTACTTCGGCGATCGGGAGCTTGAGCCAGTCGACCGCGAGATAGAGCATGAGGAAGCTGCCGGCGGTGCCGGTCACCCCCATGGCGGTCGCGACCGCAAGCACCCGGTGCATGTCCCAGCGTACCGGACTCTTGTCGACGGCGGTGTTGTCATAGGCGATGGCCATGATCGGCACGTCGTTGAAGAAGGCGAGCAGGATGATCATGATCGCCGTGATCGGATAGAAGTTGTAGACGATCATGGCCAGCACGACGAAGATCATGATGCGGATCGTTTCGTTGATGCGGTAGATCGCATACGCATTCATGCGCTCGAAGATGCGGCGCGCCTCTTCGACAGCCCGCACGATGGTGGACAGCCCCGGGGCGGTGAGGATGAGATCGGCGGCCGCGCGCGCGGCGTCGGTGGCCCCGGACACGGCCACGCCGGCATCGGCCTGCTTGAGGGCGGGCGCGTCGTTGACCCCGTCGCCGGTCATGGCGACCAGGTGGCCGCGAGCCTGCAGCGCCTTGACGATGGCGTATTTGTGCTCGGGAAAGACCTGGGCGAAGCCGTCGGCTTGCTCGATGCGCTCGGCAGCGTCCACCGGCGGCGGACCGTCGTTGCCTTGGAAGAGTGCGGCGGCGGGCTGTATATCGGCCCCGAGTCCGAGCTGGGTGGCGGTCTCGCGCGCGATGGCCACATTGTCGCCGGTGACCATCTTGATCTGGATGCCGTGTTCGCGCGCTTCGCGCAGGGTGCGCGCGGAGTCCTCGCGGGGCGGGTCGAACAGCGGCAGGAGCCCCAAGAATTGCCAAGGTCCGCCCTCGATTCGCCGCGCCACGCCGAGGGTGCGGTAACCCTTGGCGGCCAGCGCCTCGATGACGTCGTTGGCGCGGCTCGCGGTGGCCGCGTCGCCGTCGACCAGGGCGAGAATCACCTGGGGCGCCCCCTTGGTCACGGTGAAGGTGCGCCCGTCCTCGTCCCGGACCTCCGCTTCGGTGCGCTTGCCCACGGGGTCGAAAGGCATGAAGCGGGTCTGCACGAAGCCTTTCGTCGCCGAGGGGTCGGCCAGGCCCTGGATGACCGCCAGATCGATGGCATCCCGGTTTTCCGGCTTGGAGGCGAGGGCGCCTGTCAGGATGACCTCCCGCGGGTCTGCGGCCTCGAAGACGACCGGTTCCCCGAGAACGAGCTTGTTCTGGGTGAGCGTCCCGGTCTTGTCCGAACACAGGATGTCGATTCCGGCCATTTCCTCGATGGACTGCAGGCGCGAGACGATGGCCTTCATCTTGGACAGGGCCAGCGCCCCCACCGCCATGGTGACGGAGAGGACGGCCGGCATCGCCACCGGGATGGAGGCCACCGTGAGGATCAACGCGAACTGGATGAGCTCCAGAAACGGAGCGCCGCGGTAGAGTTCCACCAGAAGGAGCACGGCCACGAGCGCGAGGCTCATGTAGATGAGGTAGTCGCCGATGGCGAGCACGGCTTTCTGGAAGTGCGACGGCGCGCCCGCGGCCTCGACGAGCCGGGCGGTCTCGCCGAAATAGGTCTTGGTGCCGGTGGCCGTGACGAGGGCGGCCATCTCGCCCTGCTTGGCCACCGAGCCGGAGTAGACGGTATCGCCTGCTTTCTTGGATACCGGCAGCGATTCCCCGGTCAGTGCGGACTGGTCGACGCTCAGGTACTCGCCTTCCGCCAGCTTCGCGTCGGCGGGGATGATATCCCCCATCCTTAGCCGTATCAGGTCGCCGGGCACGAGGCGCGAGGCGTCGACGTCCTGCCACTGGCCGTCGCGCAGCACGCGCGCCGTGAGGGCGAGCTGGCTTTTGAGCGCCTCCAAGGCGTTGGCCGCCTTGAACTCCTGCCAGAATCCCACTGCGGCGTTGAAGACCAGAAGGACGAGGATGATGACAAAATCCGCCCAGTGGCGCACGAGCGCCGACAGGATGGCGGCGATCTCGATCATCCAGGGGATGGGCCCCCAGACGTAGCCTAGAAATTTGAGAAGGGGATTGACCCTCTTCTCTGGCAGCGCATTGAGGCCGATGCGTGCGAGCCGACGCTCGGCCTCGGCTTGGCTGAGTCCCTGCGGCGCGCTTCCCAGCCGTTCGAAGGCCTGCGTGAGATCCAGTGCCTTCGCTTCGTCGCCGCCCAATGAATCCACCATCGCGCATCCTCCCATGTCCGCGGATCGGGGCCGAGGGGCGAGACGCAGGGGCAGGCGGCACTAGGGCATCGCGGGGGACAGGCAAACATTCTTACTCCGACGGCGCGCCGCACGAGCTTTTGCGCGGATCCGTGCCTGCCCCGGGGGAAATCGCCGGCCCAACACCTCGCACGTGACGGCTTTTCGTCCTAGGATACGCCGTCCCCGCCCCACCTGGAAAGCGCAGCGGCCCGCACGGCTCCTCTGCCCAGGCGAGAACCGGTTCGAAGCCCGCGTGCCGTGGAGGGGCGAGGCGGATGGCCTTAGGCCGCCGGCGCGAGGGCCTCGCCGGCGCGGAGCCAGGCCTCAACGCCGCCTTGCAGATTGTAGGCGTTGCGGTGGCCGCGCGAGGCGAGGAACGCGCACACCTGGCCCGAGCGTGCGCCAGAACGGCAATAGAAGACCGTCGGCTGCGCGGGGTCCAGCGTGTCGGCCTTGAGGGGCACGAGGTGCATCGGCATGTGAACGGCCCCATCGATGACGCCGTAGGCGACTTCGGCCTCCGTCCTGACGTCGATCAGGAGCACGTTCTGGTTTTCGCTGAGCACCTGCCGTAGCTGTAACGCATTGATTTCACTGTACATTATGCGATACTCTGGTGTATGAGAAAGCGCTAATATAAGGTCGTGGCGGGCAAAAATCAATAGGGCGTTCGGGTCCGTGGTCGGCCGCGTCCGTGCGCGACCGGGTCTTTCAAGGGCAACGGCTTTGCGGGTACACTTTACAATTTGGCAGGGAGCGTTGGGTGCCGTGTCCTTGGGGGCGCCGCGCTCGCCTTGCTGCGTTAAGGGGCGTCGAGCGATGCGTTTCAGTGGTCGGCCATCGGGGCAGGCGGTAGCCGGAAGCGCCGTGCGGCCGCGTCCCATCTATCTGAATCTTCTGGCCATTCGAATTCCCTTGCCGGCCATGGTCTCGATCCTCCACCGGGTGAGCGGGGTCGTGCTTTTTCTCGCGCTGCCCCTCGCGCTGTGGCTGCTCGAGCAGTCGCTGGGCTCGCAGGAAGGCTATGCGCGCGCGGTTGCATTGGCGGCTCATCCGGCAGCCAAGCTCGTCTTCGCGGGCCTGTTGTGGGCCTATGCGCACCATTTCCTGGCGGGGCTTCGCATTCTTGCCATGGACCTGGGGCTCGGGCTAGAACGCCGGGCGGCCCGAAGGTTGTCGGCGGGGATCCTCTGCGCGGGGCTCGCCGCGGCGGCGGCGCTCGCAGGGGCATGGCTATGGTAGGCGGAGCGCTCAAAGGCGCGCGCTATGGCTTGCGCGACTGGCTGATCCAGCGCGCCAGCGCGGTCATCGCGGCGGGCTACAGCATGCTGTTGCTGGCCCGGGGGCTGTGGGTCCATCCGCATACCCTCGCGCAATGGCAGGGGCTTTTCGATCCGCTGGCGATGCGCCTGGCGAGCGAGCTGTTCTTGTGGAGCATACTGCTGCATGCCTGGGTGGGCGTGCGCGACGTCGTGATGGACTACATCCATGCGGCTTCAGCCAAGCTGGCGCTCTACGGCCTCGTCATCCTCCTGCTGGCGACCTATGGCTTATGGGGCACCTTCATCGTGTGGCGGGTGATCTGACATGGCACTGGCTCGGCGCACCTTTGACGCCCTCATCATCGGGGGAGGGGGCGGGGGCCTGCGTGCGGCCTTGCAGCTGGCCCGATCGGACCTCAAGGTGGCGCTCGTCTCGAAAGTCTTTCCGACGCGCTCGCACACCGTCTCGGCGCAAGGCGGCATCACCGCGGCACTGGGCAATGTGAGCGAGGACCACTGGCTTTGGCACATGTACGATACGGTCAAGGGCTCGGACTATCTGGGCGACCAGGACGCCATCGAGTTCATGTGCCGGAACGCCCAGGAAGTGGTCTATGAGCTCGAGCATTTCGGCCTGCCCTTTTCGAGGCTGGAGAACGGGCGGATCTATCAGCGACCGTTCGGCGGCCAATCGCGTGAGTTCGGCGGGGGCCAGGCCGTCCGGACATGCGCGGCGGCCGACCGCACCGGCCACGCCTTGCTGCAGACCCTTTACCAGCGCAACGTGCACGCCAGGACCCATTTCTTCGACGAATTCTTCGCCATCGACCTCATCCAGGACGCGCACGGCGACTGCCTGGGCGCGCTCGTGCTCGACATCGAGACGGGCGAACCGTTGGTGCTGGAGGCGCGCGCCACCTTGCTGGCCACCGGCGGGGCCGGAAGGATTTTCCATCACTCGACCAATGCGCTCATCAATACGGGCGACGGTCTCGGACTCGCGCTGCGGGCCGGAATCCCATTGCAGGACATGGAATTTTGGCAGTTCCATCCGACCGGCATCGCCGGCGTGGGCTGCCTGATCACCGAGGGCGCGCGTGGAGAGGGCGGCTTTCTGGTCAATCGCCTGGGCGAACGGTTCATGGAACGCTATGCGCCGCAGGCCCAGGATTTGGCGAGCCGCGACGTCGTGGCGCGCGCGATGGCCGTCGAGATCCGCGAGGGGCGCGGCTGCGGGCCGGCGGGCGATTACCTGGAGCTCAGGCTTGCCCATCTGGGGGGCGATCTCATCCGCTCGAGGCTGCCGGCGATCCGCGAGTTGGCCCGAACCTTCGCGCATGTCGACCCGATCGATGCGCCGATACCCGTGGTGCCGACCGCGCACTATATGATGGGGGGCATTCCCACCAACCTCGAGGGCCAGGTCGTGGCGCCCCATCGCTTCGGTCCCGAAGAGCCGGTGCCCGGACTGTATGCCGTGGGGGAGTGCGCCTGCGTTTCGGTCCATGGCGCCAACCGGCTGGGCGGCAATTCGCTGCTCGACCTCATCGTCTTCGGGCGGGCCGCAGGCAACCACATGGCGTCCTACCTGCGAGACAATCCTTTTCCCAAGCCGCTGCCGGCCGACGCCCTCGATCGTGCGATGGCGCGCCTGGCCCGCTGGGCGCGAAAAGGCCCGGGAGAACCGGTGGGGCCGATCCGCGAGGCGCTGGCGAAGACCATGGAAGCCTATTGCGGGGTCTTTCGCAACGAGACGCTGCTCGCGAGTGCCCAGGCCGAGCTGGAGTCCTTGGCGCAGCGCCTCGCGGGCGCGGTCTTGCGCGACCATTCGTCGGCCTTCAATACGGCGCGCATCGAGGCCCTCGAGACAGAAAATCTGCTCGAAGTGGCTCGTGCCACGGTGGTCTCCGCACGGGCCCGGCAGGAGAGCCGGGGCGCGCATGCACGCGAGGATTTTCCGAGCCGCGACGACGCGCGTTGGCTCAAGCACACGCTGTACTACCGCGACGGCGACGTGCTCGACTACAAGCCCGTGCGGCTCAAGCCGCTCACCGTCGAGCCGTTTGCGCCCAAGGAACGGCACTACTGAGGGAAAGCATGCGTTTTTCCATTTTCCGCTACAACCCGGAATGCGACGCCAAGCCGTATATGCAGGACTTTACGCTGGACATCGATCCTCGCAACCACATGCTCCTCGATGCGCTTCTGGCCATCAAGGAGCAGGACGAGACGCTGACCTTGCGCCGCTCCTGCCGGGAGGGCGCGTGCGGGTCCGATGCCATGAATATCAATGGTCGCAACGGGCTCGCGTGCGTGACGCCGCTTGGCGCCCTCAAGGAGCCCGTGCAGGTCAGGCCGCTGCCGGGCCTGCCGGTGATCCGCGATCTGGTGGTGGACATGACCGGCTTTTACAACGCCTACCGTTCGATCAAGCCGTACCTGATCAACGACGAGCCGGAACCGGAAAACGAACGCCCACAGTCGCCGGCCGAGCGCGCGCAGCTCGACGGACTCTACGAATGCATGCTGTGCGCCTGCTGCTCGACCAATTGCCCCTCGTACTGGTGGAACCCGGACAAGTTTCTCGGTCCGGCCGCCCTTCTGCAGGCATACCGGTTCATCGCCGACAGCCGGGATCGGGCCACGGCCGAGCGCCTCGATGACCTCAACGACGCCTACCGGCTGTTTCGCTGCCACAACATCATGAACTGCGTCGACGTGTGCCCCAAGGGGCTGAATCCCACCCGCGCCATCGGGCAGATCAAGGCATGGCTGACCAAGCGGATCCTTTGAGCACTGCCAACCGGCTGCGCTGGCGTTGCCGGCGGGGCATGCTGGAACTCGACCTGCTGCTCGCCCAGTTCCTGGATACGCGCCTTGCCCAGCTGTCCGAGCGCGATCTGGCGCGCTTTTTCATCCTGCTCGATCGCCCGGATGCGGACATCTGGGCGCAGTTGTGCGCCGCGCCCGGGGATTCCGAAGCCCTTGGCGCGCGCCTTCTTGCGATGGTGCGCGAGGCGGCCTGACCCGCACCGGCCTCGGGTACCGCAGTGGGCCGGAATGTGACATACTCCAGGGTTTGAGCTTCGCGGGGCGTAGAAGAATGGTGCCGATGTCCTGCACCCCGAGGCTGGCCGGGAAAGGCCCGAAGAGATCTTCCCCGGCCCGGCGCGATGGTCGTGAACGCGGTCGCGCCTGATTCCAGCAGGAGAACCCACGATGAAAGAGAACAAAGCCACACTGACTTTTGACGACGGGCGGAAACCGATTGAGCTGCCGGTCCTGTCCGGGACCTTGGGCCCGGACGTCATTGACATCCGGAAGCTCTCGGCGCACAACCTTTTCACATACGATCCGGGCTTCCTCTCCACCGCCAGCTGCGATTCTGGCATCACCTACGTCGACGGCGAACGGGGCATGCTCTACTATCGCGGCTATCCCATCGAGCAGCTCGCCCGAGGGTCCGACTTCGTCGAGGTGTGCTACCTGCTGCTCTACGGAGAGCTGCCGGCGCCTGCGCAGAAGGCCCGCTTCTCCGAGACACTGTTCTCCCATGCCATGGTGCACGAGCAGGTCAACAGCTTTTTCCGGGGCTTCCGCCGCGACGCGCATCCGATGTCCGTCATGGTCGGGGTGGTGGGCGCGCTGTCGTCGTTCTACCATGATGCCCTGGACATCTCGGATGCGGCGCATCGGGAACTGTCGGCATTCCGGCTGCTGGCCAAGCTCCCGACCATCGCCGCCTGGTGCTATAAGTACAGTATCGGACAGCCCTTCATGTACCCGCAGGAGGGGCTGGGCTATGCCGAGAATTTCCTGTACATGATGTTTGCCACGCCATCCGGCAGTTATCGCCCCAATCCGGTGAGCGTTCAGGCGATGGACAGGATCCTGATCCTGCACGCGGATCACGAGCAAAATGCCTCGACCTCCACCGTCAGGCTCGCCGGCTCCTCGGGCGCCAACCCGTTCGCATGCATTGCCGCGGGACTCGCATCGCTTTGGGGACCTGCCCACGGGGGCGCGAACGAGGCGGTGGTGAAGATGCTGGAGGAAATCGGCGACGTTTCCCGCATCGGGCAATACGTGAAACGCGCCAAGACCAAGGGCGATCCCTTTCGCCTCATGGGTTTCGGCCACCGCGTGTACAAGAACATGGACCCGCGCGCCGAGGTCATGCGGGCCACCTGCCACGAAGTCCTGGACGCGCTCGGGCTGGAGCAGGATCCCTTGTTCAAGATCGCGCTCGCGCTCGAAAGCGTCGCGCTCGAGGACGACTATTTCATCGAAAAGAAGCTCTACCCGAACGTCGACTTCTATTCCGGCATCGTGTTGCGGGCGCTCAAGATTCCGACCAGCATGTTCACGGTGATCTTCGCCCTCGCGCGGACTGCGGGCTGGGTGGCCCAATGGAACGAAATGATCTCGGATCCTCAGCGCAAGATCGGACGGCCGCGACAGCTCTACACCGGTCGCGCGTTGCGCGATTATGTGCCGCTCGAACGGCGCGAGGCATCCGATCCGTCAACGGCAGGCTAGCTTCCCGTGAGACATGGACGACGAGCACGCTTCACACCGGAACTCGGACCCTCATGCCACCGCCCTTGAGTCGCTCTATGCGGCCTTCCTGACCGATCCCGCGTCGGTCTCGCCGGCCTGGGCCGCCTGTTTCCGGCAGTTGGGCCCCGGCGCGCCCGACTTGCCGGGGGCCCGGCCGGACGCCGAGGCCTTGCGCGACAAACAGGTGCTCGTGCTGCGGCTCATCAATGCGTTCCGCTTCCTGGGGCTGCGCGGGGCGGATGTCGACCCGCTCAAGCGCGGCACGGCCCCTGTGAAGGAGCTCGACCCGCATACCTATGGACTGGACGAGGGCGACCTCGACACGGTGTTCCACACCGGATCCTTGTTCGGGCCCGCCCGCGCGAGCCTGCGCGAGATCTTGTCGATGCTGCGGCAGACCTACTGCGGGACGATCGGCTGCGAGTACATGCATCTGAGCGATACGGAGCAGAAGCGGTGGATCCAGGCCAGGATCGAGGGCTCAAGGTCGACGCCCGCGTTTGCGCCCGAGGAGCGGCGGCAGATCTTTGAACGGCTGACCGCCGCCGAGTGCCTGGAGCGGTATCTGCATGCCCGTTACGCCGGGCAAAAGCGCTTCTCCCTGGAAGGGGGAGAGACGCTGATCCCGCTGCTGGACCATCTGATCGAGGCGTGCGGTCGCCAACAGGTGGCGGAAATTGTCATCGGCATGGCCCATCGGGGCCGCCTCAACGTCCTCGTCAATATCCTCAGAAAATCCCCGCAGCACCTTTTCCAGGAGTTCGAAGGCAAGTACGAGGATCTGCGCGCCGCGGGTGACCTAAAGTATCACCAGGGATTCTCTTCGGATCTCGCGACGGCGGGCGGCCTCGTCCATGTCGTGCTCGCCTTTAACCCGTCCCACCTGGAAGTGGTTGATCCGGTGGTGGAAGGCTCGGTGCGGGCTCGCCAGCACCGTCATGGGGATCTCGAGGGGGAGCGGGTGGTGCCTTTCCTCATCCATGGCGATGCCGCTTTCTCCGCGCAGGGCGTCGTCATGGAGACGCTCAACATGTCCCAGACGAGGGGCTTCCGTACGGGCGGGACCGTGCACCTCGTCATCAACAACCAGATCGGCTTCACCACCTCCGATCCGCGCGATACGCGCTCGTCCCTTTACTGCACGGACGTGATGAAGATGGTGGAGGCGCCGGTGTTCCATGTGAACGGCGACGACCCCGAAGCGGCTTTGCTGGTGGCCCAGATCGCACTCGACTACCGCATGACGTTCAAGCGGGACGTGGTCATCGATCTGGTGTGCTTCCGGCGCCTGGGGCACGACGAACAGGACGAGCCGGCGGCGACACAGCCGCTCATGTACAAGAGGATCGGGCAGCACCCCGGGCCCCGGGCGCGCTATCTGGAACGACTGACGTCCGCCGGCGTGCTGGCGGCGACGGAGGCCACGCGCATGGAGTCCGACTACCGTGCCTGGCTCGAGGCTGGCGACGCCCCGGCGCGCCCCAGGCGCGCGAGCGCCACGGACTGGTCCCCCTATCGCGGGAGCGATTGGCGAGCGCCGGCGCTCACTCGGCTTCCCCGCTCGAGGATTGCGCGGTTGGGCACGGCCGCATGCGCGGTCCCGGTGCAGTTCAAGCTCCACCCCAAAGTGGAGGAGATTCTCGCCAGCCGCCGCCTGATGGCGCGGGGAAAGGCCCTGATCGATTGGGGAATGGCTGAGACGCTGGCGTATGCGAGCCTGCTCGAGGAAGGCTACGGGGTTCGCATCTCCGGGCAGGACAGCGGGCGCGGCACCTTCTTTCACCGGCATGCCGTGCTGCACGACCAGAACCGGGAACGCTGGGATGCCGGCGACTACGTGCCCCTTCAGCATGTCTCGCAGAGGCAGGCGCCGTTCGTCGTGATCGACTCGCTGCTGTCGGAAGAGGCCGTCTTGGGCTTCGAGTATGGATACAGCACGGCCGAGCCGAACGAACTCGTGCTCTGGGAGGCGCAGTTCGGGGATTTTGCCAATGGCGCCCAAGTGGTGATTGATCAGTTCATCAGTTCCGGGGAGGCCAAATGGGGCCGGTTGTGCGGCCTCGTCTTGATGCTGCCCCACGGCCAGGAGGGCCAGGGCCCCGAGCACTCCTCGGCACGCCTGGAGCGCTTCTTGCAGCTGTGCGCGGAGGAGAACATGCAGGTCTGCCAGCCGGCGTCCGCGAGCCAGATGTTCCATCTGCTGCGGCGCCAGATGTTAAGGCCCTATCGCAAGCCGCTGATCATCATGAGCCCGAAGGGATTGCTGCGCAATCCGGCGTCCTTCTCTCCGATCGAAGCCTTGACCGAAGGGAGCTTCGCCCCGGTGATCGGGGAGTCCCAAGCGCTCGATCAGGCTGCCGTGCGGCGGGTCATCGTGTGCAGCGGCAAGGTCTATTATGACCTTCGGCGCGCGCGCGACGAGCGCAGCAGACGGGATGTCGCGCTGATCCAGCTGCCGCAGCTCTATCCTTTTCCCGACCGCGAGTTGCAAGGCATGCTCAGCGCTTACCCTGCCGCGTCTGAACTGGTGTGGGCGCAGGAAGAACCCGAGAATCAGGGGGCATGGACTTGGATCCGCGAGCCGCTTGCCCGGCTTGCGGCGCCTGGGCAGGCGCTTCGCGTGGTGGCGCGGCCCGCATCGCCATCGCCCGCGGCCGGCGACATGTCGCGCCATCTCGAGCAGGCGCGAGCGCTGCTGGAGGAAGCCATGGCCTCGGCCTGACCGCGCTAAAAAAAACCCGCCGGGGGGCGGGTGAAGGGGGATGCACGTTCCCACAAAGGAGAACGAGACCTTATTGTCTCGTATTATAGGGGCATTTGCAAATTTTATCCACCGCCTTGTGTTGTCCGGCTCCCCGAGACGAGCGAGCCTTGCAAGGCCGTGGCGTAAGTCCTTCCCCGATCACGGCGCGGCGCCTCCAACCGCTCCCGCAAGGCACTTGGGGGCGTGGCGGGCACGCCTTCCGGTGAAGGGCTATCGTACTGCCTATAATGGAAAAACAGGGCAGTCGCGCGTGGGCCGTATTGTCTGCTGGGCAAGCGTCGGCAACCTGTTTTTTCGCTTCCTGACTGGAGGACAATCTAATGAACAAGCGCAGTTGGGCGGTGTATTCGACGGTCGCGGCCCTCACGTTTCTGGCGCACTCGCCGGCATACGCGCAGGGGCAAAATGAAGTGACCCGGCTCGAGAGGGCGACGAGCGTGCTCCACGAGATCGACCGGATCCCCGAGAAAAGCATTCCTCCTGCGCTTTTGCGCCATGCGCAGGGGGTGGCGGTGATCCCGAACGTCATCAAGGTCGGCTTCATCATCGGCGGACGAACCGGCAAGGGGGTTCTGGTGGTGCGGCGCCCGAACGGCCGATTCAGCGATCCGGTCTTCATCCGCATCACGGGTGGGAGCATCGGGTGGCAGGCGGGCGTCCAGTCGACAGATGTGGTGCTGGTCTTCAAGACGCGCCGGTCGATCGAGGGGCTGATGCACGGGACCTTCACCTTGGGCGTCGGCGCCAGCGTGGCGGCGGGGCCGGTCGGACGGAATGCCGAGGCGGCCACCAATGCGCAGCTCAAGGCGGAGATCTTCTCCTATTCGCGCTCCCGCGGGTTGTTCGCCGGGGTCGCTCTGGATGGATCGAAACTGGATGTCGATCAGGCCGCCGATGCGGCGTTCTATGGCCCGGGCCTGACCCCCGAGGACATCATCGCCGGGCGGGTCAGCCATGTGCCCGCCGTTGCCACCGGATTCACGCGCGAGGTCCAGGCGGCCCAAGCCGCTCATTGAGCCGGCAGCCGCGAGGCGCGCTAGGTGCTCTCCTCCCGGAAGAGCGCGAGCGCGCGCCCGGCGAGGCGATAGATGGCCTCAGGCTGCGCTTTGGGTGCGGCCTCCGGCCTGCCTGATGCCGCGCTCGTATCCACCAGCGCCTGCCACCGTCCCGAGGGATGGTAGCGGGGCAGGTGGAAGGTGACGTCGTCGGCCTGCGCGTTGATCAACAGGAGGAAGTTGGCGTCGGTGATCGGCTTGCCATGGGCGTCGGACTCCCCCAGCGCTTCGCCCGCCATGAACACCGCAAGGCACAGGGTGTTCGGCTGACGCCACGCGTCGTCCGTCATCTCTTCGCCGTGGCAGTCGAGCCACACGATGTCCTTGAGCGTGCCGCCCTGGAGGGGCCGTCCCTGGAAGAAATTGCGCCGCCGAAACAGGGGGTGGCGTTTGCGCAGCGCGATCAGGCCGGCAACGAAGGTCTGCAGGGCCTGCTGGTCCCCATCCAGTTCCCAGTCGAGCCAGCTGATCTCGTTGTCCTGGCAGTAGGCATTGTTGTTGCCCTGCTGCGTGCGTCCCATCTCGTCGCCGGCGCACAGCATCGGAACGCCCTGCGAGAGGAACAAGGTGGCGAGGAAATTGCGCTTTTGCTGAGCACGCAAGAGCCTCACGTGGGCGAGATCCGTTGGCCCTTCCCAGCCGCAGTTCCAGCTGTCATTGTGGTCCTCGCCGTCGCGATTGCCCTCCTGGTTGACCTCGTTGTGCTTCGCGTTGTAGGACACGAGGTCATGCAGCGTGAAGCCGTCGTGGGCGGTGACGAAGTTGATGCTGGCATAGGGGCGCCGCCCGCTGCGCTCATAAAGATCGCTCGAGCCGGCAAGCCGCGAGGCTAATTCGCCGACCCGGCCGGACTCTCCCTTCCAGAAGCGCCGGGTCACGTCGCGGTATTTTCCGTTCCATTCGGTCCAGCCGACCGGGAAATTGCCGACCTGGTAGCCGCCTTCCCCGACGTCCCAGGGCTCGGCGATCAGCTTGACCTGGGACAGCACGGGATCCTGATGGATGATGTCGAAGAAGGCGCCCAGCCGGTCGACGGCATGGAGTTCGCGTGCCAGGGCCGAGGCCAGATCGAAGCGGAATCCGTCCACATGCATCTCGAGGGCCCAGTAGCGCAGGCTGTCCATGATGAGCTGGAGGACGCGCGGATGCGTCATGTTGAGCGTGTTCCCGCAGCCCGTGTAGTCCATGTAGCGGTCGTTGCGGTCCGGCAGCAGGCGATAATAGGCACTGTTGTCGATGCCGCGGAACGACAAGGTCGGGCCCAGATGGTCACCCTCGGCCGTGTGGTTGTAGACGACGTCCAGGATCACTTCGATGCCCGCCGCGTGCAGGGCCTTGACCATGCTCTTGAACTCGTCTTCCGGAACCCCGGTGGCGGAATAGCGGATGTCCGGGGCGAAAAAGCCGATCGAGTTGTATCCCCAATAATTGCGCAGTCCCTTGCGGACGAGTTGCGGTTCGTCGACGGCGGTATGCACCGGCATCAGTTCGATGGCCGTGATGCCGAGCCGTTTGAAGTGCTCGATGACCGGTTCGCTCGCCAGCCCCGCATACGTTCCGCGCAGTTCCGGCGGCACCGCCGGATGGCGCCAGGTGAAGCCCTTCACGTGGAGTTCGTAGATGATGGTCTCGTGCCAGGGGATCGCGAGGCGACGGTCGTCGTGCCAGGTGAACGCGGTCTCGATAACCTTGGACTTGAGCGCCCAGCGCGCGTTGTCGGCGTCGTTGAATGACAGGTCAGCCTGCGAATCGCCCGGGCGGTAGCCGAAGTGCGCGTCGTTCCACTCGAATCCCCAGACCAGGCCTTTGGCATAGGGGTCGACCAGCACCTTGTGGGGATTGAAACGATGACCCGCCTTGGGATCATAGGGGCCGTATACGCGATAGCCATAGAGCAGCCCGGGACGGGCGTCCGGCAGATAGCAATGCCAGACCTGGTCGGTTCTCTCGTGCAACGCGATGCGCCGGATCTCCTCGACGCCGGTGCGATCGAAGAGGCAGAGCTCGACCCGCGTCGCGTGCTCGGAGAAGAGGGCGAAGTTGACGCCGTTGCCGTCCCAACTCGCCCCGAGCGGATAAGGCGCCCCCGGCCACACCGCACCGGCGAATTTTTCGTCTGTCACGCGCATTCCTCGCCCAGTCAGAAAGCGCTGCGTGTGCGGCGCTCACATGTGGTTCTCAGCCCAGTCGCGCTCGCGTGTTCCGCGCGGGACCACGACGATGCCGGATCGCGTCACATGAAATCGCGCCCGGTCCTGAGCGGGGTCGAAGCCGATCGTCGTGCCGGCCGGAAAGCTATTATAGCGGTCCACGATGACCTTGCGTAGGCGGCAGTTGCGCGCGATGTGCACGTAATCCATGATGATGCAATCGTCCACCTGGCAGCCGGCTTCGATGGCCACCTCGCGACGGATCACCGAGTTCCGTATGCGCGCGCCGTCGATCAGGGTGCCGCCGCCGAAGACGGTATTCTGGATCTCCCCCGCGATGATCCTCGCCGTCGGCCCTTGGTAATTGCTGGAATAGATCGGCCATTTGGGATTGAAGATGTCGAATCGCGGCCGGGCGCCCAAGGTGTCCTGGTTGGCCGCGAAATAGGTGTCGATGGTGCCCACGTCCCGCCAATAGGCCGGTTCCTCGTCGGGCGACACCCCGGGCACGCTGTTGGCCGAAAAGTCATAGGCGAACAGGCGGTGGGTCGCGAGCAGGCGCGCGAGCACGTCGCGGCCGAAGTCGTTGTCGCCGCGCCCGTGCGCTTCTCGGGACGTTTCCTCCAGCACCCGGGCGTTGAACAGGTAGTTGCCCATCGAGGCCAGGGCATAGCCGGGCGCGCCCGGCATGGGCGTGGCGTGCTCGGGCTTTTCCTGAAACTCCTTGATCCGACCGTTCGGACTGATGCCGATGATGCCGAACGAAGAGGCCTGCGCCAGGGGCACCGGCACGGTGGCGACGGTGATGTCAGCCTCCATCTCCTGATGAAAGCGGATCATCTGACGCACGTCCATGCGGTAGATGTGGTCTGCGCCGAAAACCGCCACGATGTCCGGATCGTGCCGGCGGATCAGGTTGAGGTTCTGATAGACGGCGTCGGCCGTGCCCTGAAACCATTCCGGTCCTTCCCGCATCTGCGGCGGGACGACGGTGACGAACTGGTCCTGCACGATAGGGGAGAGCACCCATGATTTGCGGATGTGCTCGATGAGCGATTGAGACTTGTACTGGACGAGGAGGTAGATGGCATAGATCCGGGAATTGATCAGGTTGCTGAGCACGAAATCCACGATGCGGTAGCGGCTGCCGAAGGGCACCGAGGGTTTCGAGCGTTCTTGCGTGAGAGGGGCAAGGCGCGTGCCTTCGCCACCAGCGAGGACGAACGCAAGGATCTTGAGCTTCAACATGAGGAGCCTTCCTTATCCTGTGCGGCGCACAAGCGTCGCGTCAGAGCCTATCGCCGGAAGGCGGCCTTGAGGCCGCGCGGTGCCGACCCGGCTCCCCGCCGACGCGGCCGTCATCGGGGTCGGGCGTGAGCGGGCAGCGGCGTTATGCGGGTGCCTTCCCTTCGGCGTAAAAAATTCGCATCTCGAGCGGCGCCACGCGGATGCGCTGATCGGACGGTGAAAAGGGATGGGCGATCATGGGCGTGATCTCGGTCATGTTCTGCGGGCTGGTCGCGAGGATCTCGGCCACATGCGATGCGGCAACGTCATGCGCATGGTCCCCGTGGGGATTGATGAGGGCCGCCACGCACCCGGGCGCCTTGTCGGAGCGGCGCATGAGGCCGACGAGCGGCGTGGCGGGCGGCGTGAAGCGCGCTTGCGGCCCCTCGTCGTTGAGCACGGGACAGGCGGCCTTCATGGCATTGGCGGCGGCGACGAATGTCGTGATATCGAAGGACGGCGACTCGCCCGGGGTAGGACGCGTCATCACCACGTGCAGCTGCCGGCGCAGGCCGAATTCATAGCCGACGGGCATCATCACGGCCGCCGAGAAGTAGGTGCTGAACAGATAGCGCAGCTTCGACTGGCGCTCGTCTCCGCCGGTCTCCGCGGCCAGGCGTGCGGTGTCGTGGCTCTCGGGAAAGGCGACCGAGGGCGCGATATGGCGGAAGCGCTCGTACTGATCGAGCAGCCAGTCGGATTGGAAGTCCCACCATTTCGCGCTATTGAAGAAATAATCGAAGCCCGCGCCATGCAGTTGCGCGATCTGCTCAAGGGGTGAGCCCAGCGTCTCGGCAAGGAACATCGTCTCGGGGCGCATCTGCCTCGCGGCCTCGATGACCTCGCGCCAGATCTCGCCGGGAACCTTGTACGCCGCATCACACCGGAAGCCGTGGAAGCCCAGGCGGATGTAGTAGCGCACCAGGTCCTTCCAATATTCGACCATCTGCGTGCGATGCGCAGGGTTGTCGAAGTCGATTTCCGCGAGATCCGTCCACACCGTCCGATGATTGGGGTCGTTCGGATCGACTGCGAAGGGCGAGCGGATGGCCCCGTCGGGCTCGCGCGCGAACCATTCAGGGTGCTGTTCCACCAGCACGGAGTCTCGTGCCGTGTGGTTGATGACCAAGTCCATCATCACGAACAAGCCGCGTTCTTCCGCGCGCACCAGAAATTCCGAGAGAAGGTCCTCTGCCGCGACTTTCGCCTTTCCCTGGAATAGCGGATTGAGGCGGTAGAAGTCCTTGATCGCATAGAGGCTTCCCGAGCTTCCGGTCTCATGGAACGGATTGACGAAGATCCAGTTGAAGTTCATCCGCTCGATATGCGGGAGTTGCGTTTCCCAGTCTCGCACCGAACCCACGAGCAGCGGAAACAGATTGTAAATGCGCGGACCTTGCATTGCGGCGGGGAGGGGAGTGGGCAATTCGATCGTTCTCCGAACGGCAGTTGGGCGGTCAGGGAACCGGTGCGCGGACCCGGATCACGCGACGGCTCCACAATTCATTTATAGCGCACTGCCCGGGCCTGCGCTTCTGGCCGTCTTCGGGCGTGCGTCTTAAATCATACACGGGCGGTCATGACCCTTGCACGCACGGACGGCCGGGAAAGCGCTAGCAAGGATTGGCGGGGTGCATCATGATGGGGGTGAGCCAGCTGTGGCCATCGCGCGCGACCAGAAGTTCCGCCGCTTCCGGTCCCCACGAGCCCGCGGCATAGTTGGGGAAGCCGGGGTCCTCATGGTCCGCCCATGCCACGAGGACGGGTTCGAGCAGGCCCCACGCCGCTTCGACCTGGTCGGCGCGCATGAACAAGGTGGCGTCATTGTGCATGATGTCCCACAGCAAGGTCTCGTAGGCGTCGGGCGAGGGTTTCTGGAACACCTCGCCATAGCTGAAGCGCATGTTGACCGGCCTCAGGCGGAAGATGGCGCCCGGCTCCTTGGCCGTGAAGCGCACCACGATCCCCTCGGCGGGCTGGATCTGGATGACGACGCGCGTGGGCTCGGCGTTGAGCCCCAGCGACGGGTCGAATGCGCGATGGGGCACGTCGCGAAAGCGCACGGAGATCTCCGAACATTTGACCGGCAGGCGCTTTCCGGTACGCAGGTAGAAGGGCACGCCCTGCCAGCGCCAGTTGTCGACGAAAAGCTTCAGTGCGCAATAGGTCTCGGTGCGCGACTGGCGATCCACCTTGGGTTCGGCGCGGTAGGCGCGTTCCTCGCGGCCTTCGATCCAGCCCCCGTCATACTGGCCCCGCACGGCGTACTCGTGCATGCGGTCCCGGGGGAACGGCCGGACAGCCCGCAGGACTTCGAGCTTCTTGTCGCGGATGTCGTCGGCCGCGTAGGCGACGGGCGGCTCCATCGCCACCAGGCACAGCAGCTGGAGCAAGTGGTTCTGGACCATGTCGCGCAGCGCCCCCGCCTGCTCGTAATACCCCGCGCGATGCCCGACGCCGAGCGTCTCGGCGACGGTAATGACCACGT
The DNA here is from genome assembly GCA_021817985.1 of Pseudomonadota bacterium. GTDB lineage: Bacteria > Pseudomonadota > Gammaproteobacteria > Burkholderiales > JAKAFK01 > JAKAFK01. The sequence continues at coordinate 25,412 of JAKAFK010000030.1, forward strand.
GGTCGATGTAGCGCCGGTCCCAGATCGGCTCGAAGATCGGGTTGGCAAAGCGCATGGCCAGGATGTTCTGCACCGTTTCCTTGCCGAGGAAGTGATCGATGCGATAGATCTGCCTCTCCTCGAAGCCGTGGGCGAGCACCCGGTTGATGTCGCGCGAGGAGGCGAGATCCCGCCCGAGCGGCTTTTCCACGACGATGCGGGCGCCTTTGCGATCATGCGCGAGTCCGGCCTCGTCCAGGGCCCGCGCGACGGGTTCGAAGGCCTCCGGCGGGGTCGCGAGATAATAGACGCGCTCGGAGCGCGTGCGCCACTGCTCGTCCTGTGCCGCAAGGCAACGGACGAGCGGCTCAAGGCCTGCTTTGTCCGCAGGGCCCATCTGCACATAGCGAAGGCACTGGGCAAAGCCCGCCCACTCCTTCGCCGGAGGCTTGCCGCGGCGCGAGAAACGGGCGACGTCCGCGTGGTATTGGTGGGCCAAGGTCGCGGCATCGCGTTGTCCGCGCCCGGTGGCGACGAGCGTGAAGCGCTCGGGCAGGAGCGCGTCCAGGTACAGATTGAACAATGCCGGCACGATGAGGCGTGCGGCCAAATCGCCCGTTGCGCCGAACAAGACCAGCTGGAGTGCCTTCGCCTCGGCGGCCATGCCGTTTACCCGCCCTGGATAAGGAGAGGGGCGGAGGCAGCCAAGCCATTCGGCGCTCCGGCCCTGCCCCAAGCATAGCATCGCGATGCGCCGCCTGGCGTGGCCAATTTGTTCTAAAATACATGCAGGGCATCATGATAACTCGACAAAGGGATGGCACCATGGACGACAGTGCAGAACTCGAGCCGATGACCAAAGAGCGGCTGCTCGCGGATTTCAGGACGGTTGTGGCCGACGCGGAGGAACTCCTCAAGGCCACCGCCGCACAGACCGGAGAGCGCATCTCGGCGGCGCGCAGCCGAGTGGAGGCGAGTTTGCAGGATGCGCGCGTGAAGCTGGCCGACATGGAGCAAGGGGTCGTCGACCGGACCCGGGAGGCGGCCAGAGCGACCGACCGTTACGTGCATGAGCATCCCTGGCAGTCGGTGGGGGTCGCGGCGAGCATCGGGTTGCTGCTCGGTCTCCTGATCGGCCGACGCTAAGAGCCGCGGATGGTCAAGGAATCACCCGGCCGAGGCGACGGGGAGCGCTCGGAGGGCCTTCTTGAATCCCTCAAGACGCTGCTGTCCACCCTTCTTGCGATTGTCTACAACCGCGCGCAGATCTTCGCGACGGAGCTGGAGGAAGAACGGCTGCGCTTCGAACGGCGCATCCTCCTGGCCTTCGCCACCGTCGTATTCCTCGCCATGGCCCTGCTGTTCCTCAGCCTGGGCATCATGTTCTTGCTGTGGAATCGCTACCGCATACTCGCCTTGGTGGGGGTGACGGCCTTTTATCTCGTGCTTGCCTGCGTTGCATTCTGGGGCCTGCTGCACGATTTCCGCTCGAAGCCGAGACTGTTCCAGGCGACGCTCTCGGAGCTCGACAAGGATCGGCGCGGGTTGGGCAGGACGCCATGACGCGCGTGGCGAGGATTCGGGCGAAGCGGGAGGCGCTTGTGCTGCAGGCGGATTTGCTGCGGGGCGAGTTGGGCTACGCGCTCGACCCCTGGCGCAAGCCGCTTCGCTACGTCGATCTGGGCTGGGGCGTTGTGCGGGCCCTGAAACGCAAGCCGTTGTGGATTATCCTGATTTCGGCGGGCGTCCTGGGGCTGCGTGCGCAGCGGGTGGGCAAGTGGGCCGTGAAGACGTGGTCGGTCTGGAAGATCTTCGGGCTTTTCCGGCAAGCGCGCCGGTCGTAGCCGCCCCACTTTTGAGGACCATGGCCGCAGGAGGGGCCGCATCGCGATGAGCCTATTGTTTGCGCCGTTCAAGCTGCGGGAAGTGACCTTCAGGAACCGGATCGTCGTCTCTCCCATGTGCCAGTATTCAAGCGTCGAGGGCATGGCCACCGACTGGCATCTGGTGCATCTGGGCAGTCGCGCGGTCGGCGGGGCCGGGCTGGTAATCACGGAGGCGGCGGCGGTGAGCCCGGAAGGGCGCATCAGCGCCGCGGACCTCGGGATCTGGAACGAGGCGCAGGCGGAACGGCTGCGCCCCATCACCGATTTCATCAAGGCGCAAGGCGCGGTGGCGGGCATCCAGCTCGCCCATGCCGGACGCAAGGCGGCCACCGAGGCGCCCTGGCGCGGCGGGCAACCGCTCGGCCCCGAACGGGGATGGCTTACCCTGGCGCCGAGTGCGATCGCGTTTGCGCCGGGCTACGAGTGCCCCCGGGAGATGACCGAGGCGGACCTCGATCAGGTGAGCGTGCAGTTCGCCGAAGCCGCCGCGCGCGCGTGCCGCGCGGGCTTCGAGGTGGTCGAGATCCATATGGCGCACGGCTATTTGCTGCATCAGTTCCTGTCTCCCCTGGCCAATCATCGCCGCGACGGCTGGGGCGGCGATCTGGAGCATCGGCTGCGCTTTCCGCTGCGCGTCGCGCGTGCGGTGCGGGCGGCCTTCCCGTCCCATCTGCCGGTCTTCGTGAGGATCTCGGCGACCGATTGGGTGGAGGGCGGGTGGGATCTGCCGCAGTCCATCCGGCTCGCGCGCGCGCTCGAGGCGGAAGGGTGCGATCTTATCGTGGCCAGCAGCGGCGGTGCGGTGCCGGACGCCAGGATCCCGGCGGGGCCGGGTTTCCAGACGCCCTTTGCCAGCGCCATGCGGCAAGAGGCGGGGATCAAGACTGGGGCGCTCGGCCTGATCACGGACCCGGCGCAAGCCGAGCAAATCCTGGCGACCGGCCTGGCGGACATGGTCGTGATGGCCCGCGAGCTGCTGCGCGACCCGTACTGGCCGCTGCGCGCGGCGCGCGCGCTGGGGGCCGACGTGCAATGGCCGGTGCAGTATCAGCGCGCCAAGCTCGGCTAGGGGCGCAGGCCGCCCGCGCGGCGGCGTTATCTACCTGCGGGAGCGCCGAAGACGAAGGCCTCCCGCTGCCTTTTTCAGGATCACGTTATGTCACCCCACAAGACCGGCCGTCAACCCAAGACCATTTACCTCAACGACTATCGGGTCCCGGATTATTTGATCGATTCGGTCGACTTGGCCTTCGACCTCGACGAGGCGGCGACCACGGTGACATCGCGCCTTGCCCTCCGGCGCAACCCATTGGGCCAGTCTGCTACCCCGCTGGTGCTCAACGGGGAGCGTCTGACGCTCAAGTCCATCGCCATGGATGGGCAACCCTTGGCGGCAGACGCCTATAGGCTCGGGCCGGATGCCTTGGTCATCGAGCATCCGCCCGAGCGTTTCGTGCTGGACGTGGAAACCGGGATCAACCCCCAGGAGAACTCCGCCCTGGAGGGGCTCTATACCTCCGGGGGCAATTTCTGTACCCAATGCGAGGCGGAAGGATTCCGCAAGATCACCTACTATCTCGACCGCCCCGACGTGATGGCAAGCTTCACCACCCTCATCCGCGCGGACAAGGCCCGCTATCCGGTGCTGCTGTCGAACGGCAACCTGGTGGAGCAAGGCGAGCTTGCGCAGGGCCGCCACTATGCCAAGTGGGTCGATCCCTTCAAGAAGCCTTGTTATCTCTTTGCGCTGGTGGCGGGTGATCTCGCCCATCTCGAGGATGTCTTCGTGACCGCGGGCGGGCGTCCTGTCACGCTGCGCATCTATGTCTCGCCCGGCCGTCTCGACCAGTGCGCGCACGCCATGCGTTCCCTCAAGCACGCCATGGCCTGGGATGAGCGGGTGTTCGGCCTGGAATACGACCTTGACGTCTACATGATCGTGGCCGTCGACGACTTCAATATGGGCGCCATGGAGAACAAGGGGCTCAATCTCTTCAACGCCCATTATGTGCTTGCCAATCCCGAGACGGCGACCGACAGCGACTACGACGGGATCGAAAGCGTGATCGGCCACGAATATTTCCACAATTGGACGGGCAACCGGGTGACCTGCCGGGACTGGTTCCAATTGAGCCTCAAGGAAGGGTTGACGGTCTTCCGCGATCAGGAGTTTTCCGCCGACATGGGATCGCGCGCCGTCGCCCGCATCCAGGAGGTCCGTGCGCTGCGCACGGTGCAGTTCGCCGAGGATACGGGGCCGATGGCGCACCCGGTGCGGCCGGAATCCTACATGGAGATCAGCAATTTTTATACCGCGACGGTGTATTCCAAGGGGGCCGAGGTGATCCGCATGCTGCGCACCCTGATCGGTGCGGCCGCCTTCCGGCGGGGCATGGAGCTCTATATCGCGCGCCATGATGGTCAAGCCGTCACGACGGATGATTTCGTCCAGGCCATGGCCGATGCCGCCGGCAGGGACTTGACGCGCTTCCGGCGCTGGTACAGCCAGGCGGGAACGCCCGTGCTCCGCATCGAGGCGGCATATGATCCGGATGCGCTCGAATACACCTTGCGCGTCAGGCAGTCGTGCGCCCCGACGCCCGGCCAGCCGGTCAAGGAGCCCTTGCATATCCCCTTGAGCGTCGCCTTGCTCGATGCGCAGGGCAAGGAAATGCCTCTGCAGTTGGTCGGCGAAAGGACGCCGGCCGGCACGGCGCGGGTGCTGGAACTCACCGAAGAGGCGCATGCCTTCCGTTTCTTGAACATCCGTGAGCGCCCTTATCCTTCCCTCTTGCGCGGTTTTTCCGCGCCGGTCAGGCTCGAGTCGAATTGCACCGCTGAGGAACTGGCGTTTCTCGCCTCTCACGACACCGATCCTTTCAATCGCTGGGATGCGGGACAGCGGCTTTTCACGCGCACCCTCCTGGGGCTCGTCGAAACCTGTCGACACGGCGGCACGCTGGGCCTCGATCCGATCGTCGCCGAGGTGGTCGGGCGGACGCTGGCCGGCGCCGAGAAGGACTGTGCGGCCGCGGCGCAGGCCTTGGCCTTGCCCGGCGAGGCCTATCTTGCGGAGCTGATGACGCCGGTGGACGTCGAGGCCATCCACGCGGCGCGGGAATTCGCGCGCGCGACCCTCAGGCGCCAGCTGGGCGCCGAATGGCTCGCAACCTACCGCCGGCTGCGCCCGGCCGGACCCTATCAGTACGATGCCCAGGCGAGCGGGAGGCGCGCCTTGAAGAACACCTGCCTGAGATACCTCATGGCGGAGGAGGACGAGACGGCGATCACCCTCTGCATGGAGCAGTTCCGCTCGGCCGACAACATGACGGACAGCCTGGCGGCCTTGACGGCGCTTGCGGACCTGGATCGCCCTGAGCGCGAGCAGGCGCTCGGTGCGTTCGAGGCCCGCTGGCGGCACGATGCCCTGGTGATGGACAAGTGGTTCTCGGTGCAAGCCACCTCACGGCTTCCGCAGGCGCTCGAGCACGTGCGCGCCTTGATGCGCCATCCGGCCTTCGACATCAAGAACCCCAACAAGGTGCGCGCGCTCATCGGGGCATTCTGCCGCGGCAATCCCACGGCCTTCCACGCGGCTTCGGGGGCGGGCTATGCATGGCTTGCCGACCAGGTGCTCGCCATCGATCGGCTCAACCCGCAAGGGGCTGCGCGGCTGGCGGGGGTGCTGAGCGCGTGGCGCCGATACGACGCCGGACGCTCTGCGCTCATGCGCAGCCAGCTCGAGCGCATTCTTGCTGCACCGAACCTTTCCAAGGATACCTTCGAAGTGGCTGAGAAGAGCCTCGGGGTCGCCGCGTGAGCCCGGCGCAGCCATCGTCCTTCGTGCGGCCCTCGCGGGGGGGGGGGAGCGGAGGAGGCACGGCTGCACGCTGGCTATAATTCGTGATGAGAGGCGCGTGCGCGTGCCTGCTCCGGCAGTCGTCCCGCCGGGATCCGGCGACGTGGCAGCGCGCGATGGACGCCAGGGCCGTGAATTCCGCCGGATGACGTCGCCGCAACCTTCTTGCCGGGGGATGATGAGATGACCGACGTGATTCAAGCGACTGCGGAGCAGATACAAAGGCTTCGCCAACGCATTCCCAATGACAGCCAGACGGCGCAAGCCATTGACCGTGACGCACCCTGGAAGGAAATCTACGCGTCGGCGGAGAAGGAAGGCTTTCGCGAATTGTGCGCCACCATCTGCCTGGGACAGCGGGACGCCCAGCAGAATGCGGGGGAATGATTCGCCAGGCGCTTGTGCACTGCCCGCGTGCGGGCGCGTGCCGGCCATGGTCTCCACGGAACGGGGCGCGGCCGCCTCTGCGGGTCTGTAACGCATTGTTTGCGAACAATAAATAATATGTCCAAAAACTGCGCAGGACTAAGCAAGGCGTTATTTTTACAGAAAGTTGCAAAATTGTGATGCGGCGATCCACAACTTTATCCACAGTTTTTGTGGACCATTAAAAATATTTATTTATTTATTAGTGATTAAAAAACGTTCCTCAACGATTCTCCATGAAGAGTGCGCCAACGCTTTGATTCGTCGAATGCCTGTTTCTTCCCATCGGCCTGGCGGCCGGATTGCCGTGGGCATGGCGTCCCATGGCGCCTATGCCGGGCCTGCCCGTGCCTCCCGCACTGACCGTCGGAATCCCATTCATGCCCTTTTCCCCGCTGCGGCTTCTCCTCTTCATCCTGGCTTTGATTGTCTTGGTGGTATTCGTTCAGTTGGGGATCGTTGCCATCGCCTTCGGCAAGCTGGGGCTATCGGCCGACTCCGCGTATGTCCTGATCATTGCCACGCTGGTGGGCAGCCCGATCAATCTGCCCTTGTTTCGCATTCCCTCGGGCACGTCGCCCGCGCGCATCCTGCCCTTCGAGGTGCGTCGGCGGCTCGGCATTCGAGGCCGGCCGTTTCCGAATCAGACCGTCATCGCCGTCAATGTGGGCGGCTGCGTCATTCCGGTGGCCTTTTCGATTTATCTGCTGGTGCACGGGGGTGTCGGCATCGGCGCTGCGGCGCTCGCCGTCGCGGTGGTGGGGGTGGTGGCCTATGGCTTGAGCCGCCCGGTCCAGGGGGTGGGGATCGGCATGCCCGTTTTCGTGCCGCCGATCACCGCCGCGCTGGTCGCCGTGCTGCTCGATCCCGCGCACAGTGCGCCATTGGCTTATGTCGGCGGGACCCTGGGGGTTCTCCTGGGCGCCGATCTCCTGCGTCTCAAGGACATCGGGCAGATGGGCGCGCCGGTGGCCGCCATTGGCGGGGCCGGGACCTTCGACGGGATTTTTCTGACGGGCATCGTCGCCGTCCTGTTGGCATGAAGGGCGATTGTCGAGGCCGCCCGGCCCGTTTATACTGCAAGCAGAACGTCTGAACGCCTTGCCTGTGCTGCGGGACGCGTCGTCCGGCATCAGGGCCGTCACGTGGTCCAAAGGGGTCGGCGATACCGCCCTTAACTCTCGATAACTTGAAGCCAATCCATGCGCGCGTATCATTTCGGCTCGCCGCCCAGTCGGCGGAACGACTGGAAGACCATCAAATCCCTGCTCCCCTATCTGTGGGAGTTCCGGGCGCGGGTCATCATCGCGCTCGTCTTGCTGGTCGGGGCCAAGGTCGCCAACGTGGCGGTTCCGCTGCTGCTCAAGCGCATCGTCGATGCCCTCAACAAGCCGCACGTGGTGCTCGTGCTCCCGATCGCGCTGCTCGTGGGCTATGGGCTGCTGCGCTTGACGAGCAGCCTGTTCGGGGAACTGCGCGACGCGGTGTTCGCGAAGGTGACCCAGCGCGCCATTCGCCGCGTGGCGAACGAAATGTTCGAGCACCTGCACGGCCTGTCCTTGCGTTTCCATCTGGAGCGCCAGACCGGAGGCGTCTCGCGCGACATCGAGCGCGGGACGCGCGGGATCAGCTTCCTGCTCAATTTCATGCTGTTCAACATCCTGCCGACGCTGGTGGAGATCGCCCTGGTGGCGGCGGTCTTGCTCGCCAAATATGCGATCGTGTTTTCTCTGGTGACCTTCCTCACGCTGGGCTTGTACATCGGATTCACGCTGATCGTCACCGAGTGGCGCATGGTCTTTCGGCGCACCATGAACGACATGGATTCAAAGGCGAACACGCGGGCCATCGACAGCCTCTTGAACTACGAGACGGTCAAATACTTCGGCAACGAGGCCTACGAAAGCCGCCGCTACGATGACAGCATGCGAGTCTGGGAGACGGCGGCGGTGCGCAACCAGACTTCGCTTGCGTTCCTAAACGCCGGGCAGAGCGCGATCATCGCCATCGGCGTGACGCTCTTGATGGTGCTCGCAGGCGAAGGGGTGGTGAACCGCACCATGACGATCGGGGACCTCGTTCTCGTCAACGTCTACATGCTGCAGCTCTACCAGCCGCTCCACTTCCTGGGCTTCGTTTACCGCGAAATCCGCCATTCCCTCGCCGACATGGAGCGCATGTTCACCCTTCTGGACGAGCATGCCGAGGTGGCGGACAAGCCCAATGCGCCGCCGCTGGCCGTCACGCAAGGCCGAGTGTCCTTCGAGCACGTGGATTTCGGCTACCGCCCGGACCGGCAGATCCTGCACGACGTCTCCTTCGAGATCCCGTCCGGCACGACGGTGGCGGTGGTCGGTCCGAGCGGCGCGGGCAAGTCCACCCTGTCGCGCCTCATTTTCCGCTTCTTCGATGTCCAGCAGGGGCGCATCACGATCGACGGCCAGGACGTGCGCGAGGTCACCCAGAAAAGCCTGCGCGGCGTCCTCGGAATCGTGCCGCAAGATACGGTGCTGTTCAATGATACGATCTACTACAACATCCTATACGGACGCCCGGAGGCTTCCCGCGACGAGGTCATTGCGGCCGCCCAGCACGCCCATATCCACGACTTCGTCGAGTCCCTTCCCGACAGGTACGACACGGTGGTGGGCGAGCGCGGCCTCAAGCTGTCGGGCGGCGAGAAGCAACGCGTGGCCATCGCGCGGACCATCCTGAAGAATCCGCCCATTCTCGTGTTCGACGAGGCGACGTCCGCGCTGGACTCGAAGTCGGAGAAGGCAATTCAGGGGGAATTGCAGCGCATCGCGCGCGACCGAACGACGCTGGTGATCGCCCACCGGCTGTCCACCATCGTGGATGCGGACGAAATCCTGGTGATGGACCACGGGCGGATCGTCGAGCGGGGCACGCATCGCCAGCTCCTGACGCGCGCGGGCATGTACGCCCATATGTGGGCGTTGCAGCTGACGGAGCGTGAGTCCGATGAGCGTCCGATGCCTATAGTGGCCAACGGTCTTGCGGAAGATCGGCCGGCGAGAAGCCTCGCGTCCTGATGATGCGCTCGTCCGGCGTGCGATCAGTGGTAGATCTGGCTTTGCCTCTCGACGCAGCGATTGAAGCCGGGCGTGTCTTTGAGATGGCCGAGGCCTTCGCAATAAGGACCGAAGCGTTGCGCTGCCGGTTCCTGGGACGGCTGGGCGGGCATCGGGGCGGCGGCGCACCCGGCCAGGAGAGCACTCAAGGCGGCGATGATGAGTCCCGTTCTATGCATGACTGGTTTCCTTTTCAGCCGCCATTGTAACCGCATCGGCGGCCGCGAAACAATCAGGCAGGGCCGTTCCGGTTGGTGGGGGTGCGGCGGCGATGCGTTAAAATGCCCACGCGCAGGGCGAGACCGATTGCTCGGCATGAAGCGCGTGCCAGCATAAAGAGCCTTCCGATCCAAGACTCTTTATAACCCGAAAACCGATCATTAGGAGACGTTCGTGTCACAGCGTTTGCGTGCGGTGTCCTTCTCGGCAGGCGTCGACCTGCCGGTCTCGCTTGCCGTCATCAGCCGCTTGGTCGTCCGGCTCGGGACGACGCAGCCCGCACCGTCCGTCTCGGGCTGCCGGTCGCCTGCCGCGCACGCCAGACGAGCCGCCCGACGCGGGCAGGCTGCCCAGCACGGCCTTCATGGGGGGTGTGGGGTGCCGGCCCCGTGCCACGGCGCCCTCGGCGGTGACCCGCAGTCCGATGTCGCCCCCGGGGATGTCGGACGAGTGCGCGAGCGGAGCGGTGCGTAGCCATGCAAGAGTCGATTCCCCCTTCTGCGCTTGAGCGCGTCCCCACGGGGTCACCGCTTTCCCCCCTTCCGCTGGCGAGCCGCGTCTTTCTGGTGCTCGGCAGCCTTGGCATGGCGGCTGCCGTGGTGCTGGGCGCCCTTGGCGCCCACCTGCTCGAGGCGCGCCTGACCGCGCCGCGGCTGGCCGTCTATGAAATCGCGTTGCATTACCAGATCATCCATTCCCTGGGCCTGCTTGCCATCGGCCTCGTAACGCCTCGGCTGTCTTCCCGGGGGTGCATTCGCTGGGCCGGGGGGCTCATGACCGCAGGCATCGTGGTGTTCTGCGGCAGTCTGTATGGCCTAAGCCTGACCGGATGGCCGGTGCTCGGACGCGTGACTCCTTTCGGCGGCACGGCGTTTATCCTGGCGTGGTTGCTGCTGGCGCTTGCCGTCCTCAAGTCCTAGAGGAGCGCCTCGGCCTCGATTCATCGCCGTACGGGCGGAGGTTCCTTTTTCCATGGCCGAGTATTGTCGCTCAGCGCCGCACGATGACATCCACAGGGCGTATCACGCCTTGGAATATGGTTTTCCTGTCCGCGACGACACCGTCTTGTTCGAGCGTCTGGTGCTGGAGATCAATCAGGCGGGACTGTCCTGGGGAACTATCCTCAGGAAGCGGGCGGCGTTCCGGCAAGCGTACGCGCAATTCGACATCGCGCGAGTGGCGGCCTTTGGAGAGGCCGACATCGTTCGCCTATTGGGGGACGCAGGCATCGTACGCAACCGCCGGAAGGTGCTCGCCGCTATCGAGAATGCCCGCCGACTCAGGGACATCCAAGCGCGCTTTGGCGCCTTCTCGGCTTGGCTCGATAGCCACCATCCGCGCCCCCATGACGCATGGGTTGCGCTCTTCCGACATTCCTTCGTATTCATGGGTCGTGAGATCGTGGGCGAATTCCTCATGAGCACGGGCTACCTCCCAGGCGCCCATGGCCCCGACTGCCCTGTTTATCCGGAAGTCCTCGCCGCATCCCCGCCTTGGCTCAGAAGCCCGGCGTGATCCGCGAGCGTTCGCGGCAGGGATGTGGCGGGCCCATCCGGCGCCCCAAGGGGCCCAAGTGCTATAACAAAAAGACGGTGCCCGCTCGGACGAGCATAGGTACCCGGCTTGAGCAGGAGGACTGACGATGTCTGAATCCGACGCCAGGCGCCGGCAGCTGATCAAGGCTCTACTTGCGCTGGGCATGGGCCTGGCGCTTCCCGACGCATGGCCGGCCATGGCGGGAACGGGGGGCAAGGCCCTCGGCGTGGCGGGCCATAAGGTGAGTCAAGCGGCGGCGAAATATCGGGCCACCCCCAATGGCAGCGAGTTTTGCGCCGACTGTGCCAACTTCATCTCCCCCAATGCGTGCCGGAAGGTCCAGGGCACCATCAGCCCGAGCGGTTGGTGCACGCTCTGGCAAAAGAAGGCTTGATGCGGCGTTTGCAGACGCACGATGCGCCGGCCCGAAATCCGAACGTCGCATTGGCCCTGAGGAAGGCCCCGCGTGCGCGGTGTCGGGCAATAGTCTGCGCGTGCTGCGCAACCCGGAATCGTCCCCGTGGCCTCAAGGAGCTGAAGGCAATCGGTTCATTCTTCAGCGTTGCTTACCCTGCCGATTTCGGGGGGCTGATGGGCCTGGGGCGGGGTGTGGATGCTAGAATCCGAAAGCGGCCGCATTCGTCTCCTGACTGAGCGCGATGGGCCGCAGTTGGCGCGGCAATGGGTGGCCACCACGCTGGCCTTATACCGGGAAGCGGTCGAAAACCCGCGTTCGCACGCATCCCTGCCTGAATACCGGCCGTTTTTCGAGCGCGCGATTCGCGAGTTCGAAACCTTTCTCGCCCGGAACTGACCCTGCTCTCCCGGTCCCGAGGGCAGCCGGACAGCAGGGTCGCCCGCGGGTGTCTAACGCATTTTGCGCATCGGTCGCTTGGCGCCTTCCTTGGTGAAGCTCAGGTGCACGCGCAAGGTGTCGCCATCCCGGACGGTTCTGAGCGAGGCCGGGGGAAAGTGCAGTTTCAGATTCTGCGGCTCGCTTTTCAGCTCGAGGGTGCCTTCCCGACGGTTGAGATGCTCCACGGTACCCACCATGTAGTGCGAGCCCATGACCCGCATCCGAGTGTGTCTGACCGCGTGGTGCCTGTAATGCGGCGACGGGTGGGACTTCATCATGCCGGGGCTGGTGCCGGGCGGCGCGCCGGTGGTTTGCGCGGCCGCCGTGGTGGCGAAACTTCCTGCCAACAGCAGGCTCATCAACAGCGCAGTCGTCTTCGTTATCATTTGGAGAACTCCTACCAAGGGGGTTGATTGGACGGCACCTATCTGTCTTGCATAGACCTCCGGTGTCGTGCCTCGGCACCGGATGCGCAGGACACTCCCGTCCGGTGGACTTTCCGACGGGAGGTTGGGCAGCAGGCATGTTCTGTCCCGCAGGCGCCTGCATAAATGTCCCCGGAGTATAGTACAGGTCCCGGCGCTGGGGCCGATCGTGACGCACGCGTAATTTTGCGCCCGCGTATCCGGGAAAACGGACGCCTGCCTCAGCGGACGGGCGGATGGCCCGCGAGCGTCTCAAAGAGCGTGCGCAGGTCCGCGGCGAGCGTGTGTCGCCAAGCCGGATTACGGGCTGCGGCGGCTGGATGGAATGTGGGGAAGTACAGCCGGTCACGCCGGACGAAGCGCCCGCGCACGTCCGCCAAGCGGGTTGCGCCAAGCAGTGAGCGCGTGGCGAGCGCACCCAGCAGGCAGATGACGGCAGGGGCGATGACGGTGATCTGGCGCATCAGGTGGGCGCCGACACAGGTGGCGATTTCCGGTTGGTGCGGCAAGCGGTTATGCGGCGGGCGGCATTTGACGATGCTGGTGATGAATGTCCGGTCGCGGGCGATGCCGGCCTCGTGCAGGAGGTCGTCGAACACCTTCCCTGCCGCGCCGCAGAACGGTCGGCCTGTGGCATCCTCCTGCCGCCCCGGCGCTTCGCCCACGAACATGAGGCGCGCGTCGGCGGGCCCCTCCCCGGGAACGGCGTGATGCCGCCCTTCATGCAAGGGGCAGCGTGTGCATACGCCGATCTCCTGGGCGATGGTGGGAAGATCGACCATGGGGTTCGCGCCCGAAGAACTGGCGTGTCCGATCCACTTTTCAGGTCGCCTGCGTCTCCAGGGCGGAGGCGTACTGCCCTTGTTGCGCCAGGCTGTTCAGCCGTGCACGGCGATACAAGGCGAGCTGGGCGGCCGAACGATGGGCGGCGTTGCCCTTCCAGGTGGCCATCGGTACCGACTGCAAGGCGCGCGAGTAGGAAAAGCTGACGTTCCAGGGCAGCGTCACGCCGGATCCATGCATGGCGTTCAGGTTGGCGGTCGCCGCTTCGTCGGGTTGTCCGCCAGAGAGGAAGTTGATGCTGGGGACTGCGGCAGGGACCGTACGGCGGAAGCAGCGCAAGGTGTAGTCGGCGACTTCGGACGGCGCGGCCTGATGGGCGCAGTCCTTGCCGGCGATGACCATGCTGGGCTTGAGCAGCATGTGCTCCAGCACGACGCGTTGTCGATGGAGCGCGTGGAAGACGGCGGCGAGCACTTCTTGCGTGACGTAGGCGCAGCGTTCGATCGTATGGTCGCCGTCCATGAGCACTTCCGGCTCGACGATGGGGACGATGGACTGCTCCTGGCAATAGGCGGCGTAAAGCGCGAGCGCGTCGGCATTGCGTTCGATCGCCTGCGCCGACGGCGTGTCGTCCGTGATCGTGAACACGGCGCGCCACTTCGCGAAACGGGCGCCTAAGGGCCGATACTCGGCGAGGCGCCCGGCCAGCCCGTCGAGGCCTTGCGTCAGCTTGTCGCCTGGGAAATGGGCGAGCGCGACGGTGCCTTTGTCGACCTTGATGCCCGGGACTATCCCCTGCTCGACCAGCACTTGCGGCAGGGGGCGGCCATCATCAGCCTTCTGGCGGAGGGTCTCTTCGTACAGGATCACGCCGCTGATGAATTCGCCGAGCCCATTGGTGGTGAACAGCATCTCGCGATAGCTGCGCCGCGTGTCTTCCGTGCAGGGTATGCCTAACGCCTTGAATCGCTTCTCGATCGTGCCGGTGCTCTCGTCTGCGGCCAGCAGCCCCTTTCCCGGGGCGGTCAAGGCGGCGACGGTCTCGTCCATTTGGTGCGCCATGGGTCCCTCTGCTATCAAGAAGGTGCGCGAAGGTGCGCACGGTTCTTTTCCTGCCCCGACGTGTCTTGATGACCACATTCGTATCTGACAGGCGTGACTTCCCCGGCTACGGCAGGAACCATTCCTGCCGCAGCGCCGCCGTTGCCGGTCGGACTCGCCACGGGTAGGGCAGTTACGGTTGCCAGCCGTTGCAGGTTGCGTGCGGCGTTATGGTCGCGGTCATGGTGGGTGCCGCATTGTGGGCACGTCCATTCCCGATCGCTCAACGTCAGCGCCTCGTTTTTCCAATCACAGACCGAACACAGGCGGCTGCTCGGATACCAGCGGTCGGCAACGATCAGCCGTGTACCGTAGCGTTTGGCCTTGTATTCGATCTGCGAGCGGAACATGCCAAAACCCACGTCGCTGATG
>JAKAFK010000101.1 GCA_021817985.1 Pseudomonadota bacterium
TCTGCCCGAGCGGCACCATTTTTTGGAAATGGAACCTATCCAATGTATTTATACACATTATCGACTCAACAGCCGTGCCGCTCCGCCCCTGGCAACGCCCGTCGTCGCGAAGCGAGGCCGCCGTCTTCGACTGCACGCGCTGCCCCTCGAGGGTCCCCTTAAAAGGGTTGGGACGACACGCATGGGCCCGAGCTAGGCTGCGGCAGGCTTTCCTCCAGAAAAATGTGCACGGCATGGCGAGCGACGCGAAAGCGGGTCTCGGCAGCCGCGCAGATATCGGCGCCGCGCGGACGGCGCGACAGCGGCGTCCAGGCAGAGCACCGGGGCCAAGACGGTGCGCTACGCCACGTCGAACACCCACCGGGCGCCTCGGCCTCCGCGCGAGCGGGGCGGCCGCCGGGGTGGGCTTCTCGGGACACGGCAGATAGGGGATCGCGAGCCATCCGGAGCAGACTTTTGGGAACGATACTGTTTTGTTTCTGCCGCGAAACCAACATCCCAATCCGGTGTCAGGTCAGGAAATGCCTGCATCGGAGGCGGGCAGAACGAACGCGGCGGTCGCGGTCATCTGATACCCTACCCCATGAGAACAAGGCTACAATTCGAGGACATTCGGGCACGCCCCATAAGCCGGTGCCGAGTGCCGCGGCAACATGCCAGACCCAGCGGGTCGGCGCGAGGCGCCCCGCATTTCGCCCCCGTGCAATGCGTTCCCGACGGGTGCCGCCGCCGATTTGCGGTGACATTGTGCGTCACGGCGCATCATCTGGCGGCCATTCGCCAAGCCCTTGAGTGCGAGCTCGTGGCCAGGACGCGCCAAGCTATCCTGGATAGTCCTGCGCCGGAGGACGGGCCATCGATGCGAGCGAGACCGCGGCGATGGTGCGGGGGACTGCACGTGTATCGATGAAGACGCTTTCTTTTCCGCTCGACCCTGATTCGTTGAACCTGTGGAGGTGCTTTTATGGCTGCATCAGATCGTTCGCCGCTGGAAACCAGACTTGTTGAGTATCGGCAGCAAGCCACGGTCCTGGAAGGATTTCTGGCCTATGAGAAACGCGGCCCGGGCAGGAGGCCGGGCATACTGGTCGTCCACGAATGGAACGGCGTCGGTCGCCACGTCAAGGAGCGCGCGGAACAGTTGGCGCGACTCGGCTATGTGGCCTTCGCAGCGGACCTTTACGGCAAGGGCGTACGCCCGGACAACCCAGCCGACGCGGCGGCCACAGCGAACATCTACAAGAACGATCGCGTCCTTCTGCGAGCACGGGTCAGAGCCGGTCTGGAGGAGCTGTGCCGCCAGGAAAATGTCGACCCGGCGCGGATAGCGGCCATCGGCTATTGCTTCGGGGGCATGGCGGCCCTGGAACTGGCGCGTTCCGGGGCGGACTTGAAGGGCGTGGTCAGCTTTCATGGCGCACTCGACACCCCGACGCCGCAGGACGCAAAGAACATTCACGCCAAGGTGTTGGCGCTTCATGGTGCGGACGACCCTTGGGTGCCGCCCGCGCAGGTCGCTCAGTTTGAAGAGGAAATGCGCACCGGGAACGTCGATTGGCAACTGGTGAAATACGCCAAGGCGGTGCATTCCTTCACCAACCGCGAGGCGGGCGACGATCCCACCCGGGGAGCCGCCTATAACGCCGATGCAGACCGGCGCTCCTGGGAGCACATGAAATCTTTCTTCAGTGAAATCTTTGCCGAATCGAAACCCGGAGATGGCGGGTCAACGGCTATCTAAAGTGGCCGACGCTCTGGGCGAGGATGACCTGCTGACGAGGGGATAGTCCCAGAGCCTCCGCTAGCACGGCCCGCTCCACGGAACCGCGCACCACGGTGCCCAGGCCTGCGGAAGCGCAGAACAGGGACACATTCTGAGCGATGAAACCCGCATCCGCGGCGGCATAGAGGCGCCTGTTCTCCTCGCTCGTGTCCATGCGCCCCAAGTCAGCCACATAAAC
Source organism: Pseudomonadota bacterium (assembly GCA_021817985.1). Taxonomy (GTDB): domain Bacteria; phylum Pseudomonadota; class Gammaproteobacteria; order Burkholderiales; family JAKAFK01; genus JAKAFK01. Next base: position 1,962 of record JAKAFK010000101.1, read on the forward strand.
CAGATTGGCCGGCGCGTGCCGCACAAAGTCCTGGGTACCGGTCAGGGGCCGGATGTCCCCCTCGAGGACGCGCCGCAAGCGATGGCGCTCGGGGTCAAAACGATATGCACCGTCGGCGATCGCCACATAGATCTCAATCTCCCTCGTGTCCTTTGCCGACGGCGCCGTTCGCTTCCCGGAATCCTTCCGATTCACTCCCTGCGCCGCCCATAAGAGATCGGACAAGACCTGCAAAGACAGGGATTGCGCACTGAAGTCCCGGGTGGAACAGCGCACCTTGAGTGCGTCCATGAGCGGCATGCCGCCGTTTGTCCGGGGCGGGGGCAACCCGATCTCGTCACCGCTGGCCGTCATGTCCGTTTCCGTCAGCAAGCGTACAAGCGCCGCAGCGCATCATCCTCCCTTTCCTCGCGAACACCGACAGGCGGGCTCCCGGTCACCTCTGTTCGATACGGGTGGGCAGCCCAGCCCCCTGGTAGGGATTCGTTCTCGTCTTGCCAAGCAAACGTCCGCCGAAGGCCAGAGCGCATCGCGCAACCGTGCGCCGCGCACCCGCACCCCTATTTGCAGCACCACCTCGCTGCGAGCATCCGGGTATGTGCCCAATCCCCCCGTCCAACGCAAGGGCGAAGGATGGGGCCGTCGAGCCGCCGATGCTCTGCCTGCAGCGTAGGAGATCCATCGGGCGCCGGCAAGGACATGTCGCCGCGCCCCCCACCCGACGGCCGTTGCACGGCATAGGCTTGTTTGCGGCGTGCGCCGAGGTCCATGAACGGCACCCGAGTGCGAGGGATGCACAGCATTGTGTTTCCTGGTTTGCTATATCTACAGACATAGGGATCCTTTTTCTTGCGGCACTCAAACGGAGACGTGGACATGGCGAAGGGAAAGATGGAAGTCGCGCAGAGCCCATCCACACAGAAAGCATCCCCCGCGCGGGCACTGACGCCTTTTGCGGATATGGAGCGTCTGATGGAAGGGTTCTTCCCGGGTGGATGGCTGCAGCCGTTCCGCTGGGAGTGGCCCGCGTGGGCGGAGCCGGCGCCCATGCCGCGCATCGACATGGTCAACCGCGATGGCGAGATCGTGTTGCGGGCAGAGCTTCCCGGGATGGAGAAAAAGAACCTCGACATCTCGGTCACGGGCAATACGGTCACCCTCAAGGGACAAAGCCGCCGCGAGGAAAAGGACGAGAAAGGCGATTATTTCCGGCAGGAGATCTCGCAGGGGGCATTTTCGCGCACCCTGACCCTGCCGGCCGACGTCGACGCGGACAAGGCGCGCGCCTCCTTCAAGGACGGCTTGCTCGAACTCACACTGCCGAAATTGGAAGCCGCCAAGCGCCGCAGCATCAAGATCGCGTAATCGTTGGCGCAAGGCGGATGGGACTCACGCATCGGGAGTACGTCCTGCTGGAAATCCATGGGCATAAAATGGGAGAGCAGTTGCATGAGTTCGCGCCACGCACTCGGAAGGGAGAGGTCAATTGAAGACACTTGAATCGAAGCAGTCCCCAACCCAGCTCGCCAAAGCTTCTGCCAACGGCCATCGGGCAACTGGCACGTTCCCGCACCCCCCCACGCCGGAGCAGCGTCAGCGAATGATCGCCGAGGCGGCCTATTACCGCGCGCAAAAGCGGGGCTTCGAGGGCGGCCACGCGACACAGGATTGGCTCGATGCGGAGGCCGAGATCAATGCGCTGCTGCTGCAGACGCCGTCCCGCCGTACCAGGTCTCATTGATCGCCCCGGCGCCCACGGCGGCGCCCCCCTGCACGAGCGCAACCGACCATACCCGCCATGAGGGGTCCGAACACGCTCGCAGCGGCCGCCCTGCTCTCGCTGGCGGCTCTCGCCAGGGTCGCGTGCGCTGCCACCTTCGTGCTGCCCGCCGATGGCAGCAACGTGGTGGGCGAGGTCCGCGCGCTCACCCTTGCGAACCCGCGCAACACCCTGCTCGACGTCGCGCGTCGCTATGACCTTGGGTACAACGAAATCACCGCGGCAAACCCGCGGGTATCGGTGTGGGTTCCTCATGAGGGTGCGCGGATTGTGGTCCCCACGGAATTCATCCTTCCCCCAAAACCCTGGGCAGGCATTGTCGTCGACGTCCCCCAGCGCCGACTGTATTACTTTCCCACGCCAAGGCCTGGAAAACGGGCCCGTGTCATCACCTTTCCGATCGGCATCGCCCGCCCCGGCTGGCCGACCCCGCTGGGTCGCACGCGCATCATCGCCAAGTACAAGAATCCATCATGGATCGTCCCGCGGGATATCCAGCGGGAGCATCGCCGGGAAGGGGACGCGCGCTTTCCGAGCTATTTCCCGCCCGGACCTGACAATCCCATGGGGATGCTGGCGATGCAGACCGGTTTCCCCGAAATCTTCATTCACGGCACCAATCGGCCATGGGGCGTGGGCATGCAGGTCAGTCACGGATGCCTGCACCTGTATCCCGAGGATGCCGCCTTCTTGTTCCGGCGCCTGCCCATCGGAACGCCCGTGCGCATCATCAACCAACCGGTTCTGATCGGCAGCAGACATGGACACCTCTACGTCAGTGCGGCACCGCCCGTGGCCGATTATCCGTCGCGCGAAAACGTGCGGACCCAGGCAGTCCTCGCCCTGTCACACTTCCGCAAGACGCACCCCGGCCTCGTTCCGGACCCGGTCCCGTGGAACGCTCTGCTGGCCGCCGTCGATGCCCACCGCATCGTTCCGGTACCCATCGGCCCCAATGTGGGCGATATCGAAAGACACGTCGCAGGCCTCGTGCCCTCCCCCTACACCGATGAGCCTTACGGCGCCGACGCCAACAACGCTGCTGTGCCAAAACCGCGCTAAGCCCGTTCGCAAAGGAGTCCAGATCGAGCGACCGGGTCACCCGCTGCCGTCGCGTTCCTCGCCATGGGCGGTTCCTAGCGCCCTGATTTCCGCCAATCCGCCCAGACCGGTTGCAAGACGGCCGATCCCGGATCGATGCGGCCCTCGTGCACGAAAACGGCATCCAGAATATCGGGCACGCCGGAGCCGCGCGCCTGGCGAATCCGCGGAAGAGATTCCTCACGCCGCTCCTTGTGCCTCCTTCGAGGTTCCGGCTGAGTGTCGCGTGCCCGAGCGCGCCGCTGCGGCTCGCGTCGGTCGTCGAGGCCAGCCAATGGCGCACCGAGCCTTTGCCTCCCCATCCGGCAGGGCCCTGCCATGCCTGGGCGGCACCCGAAAGGCGCCGCGCCGCAGGAGGGAATTCCTGAAGGATCCGTCGTAAATGGAGAGCGCCACCCGGCATCAGTACGCGACGCCGGGCGACCCGTTCCGATCCCTTCGTCCAAAGTGTATACTTGAATCGAATGGAGGCAGAAGGAGCAGCAGGCTTCTTCCAGGACAATAAATCATAAGCGGGGTAGAAACATGCAGACGCAAAGACCGTCCCCCAGCGCGTGCCAACCGGCGTATCCTTCGACGAGAAAAGGGCGATGATTCCAATCCGAAGCCTTTGCGCAGAGTGCTTGGGAAAATTTCGTGCTACGCTTAAACGACACCATCCCAGCGGCGTCTTGCAGTGCCATTGCGAGCATCATGGCGTTGCACTCACCGCAAGCGTCGAGGATGGCGTTGTGCTGAACTGGGCCCTTTTCCCTGCTGCAAAGCCTATCCAGGAGGCCGTCGCCATGAATGCTTCCTTAGACGTTCTTTCCGAAGATTCTGATCTCTCGGCATTCGCTCCGTCGCAATCCAAGAAGCATTGAGAACACGCGACCCCGACAGCAGGCTGCGAAGGGCTCTCCCGTGGCGCGCGTCCCCCAGCCAGCCCCCTGGGGACAGTATCTAGGGCCGTGGCGCCGTCGAAGGCGCGAGGCTGCCAGACCGGGCCTTGCCTATTGAGGAATGCTTATGGACACCAGCCCTGTTCCCGGCGAAACGGTTCACCGGCCCCGCGCAGTCGAACGTCTGGTCGCGGGAGAAGAAACTCTCGAAGGCGCCGGGGTCCGCCTGACGCGCATCTTCGCCCAACCGCTCCAGCATCGCCTGGATCCTTTCCTTCTTCTCGACGCATTCGGCAGCAGCGATCCGAAGGACTATGCTGCGGGATTCCCCGATCACCCGCATCGCGGGTTCGAAACCATCACTTACATGGCGGTCGGGCGAATGCGCCACCGTGACAGCGCGGGCCATGAGGGATTGCTGGAAAGCGGGGGCGTGCAATGGATGACGGCAGGCAAGGGGGTCATCCACTCGGAAATCCCGGAGCAGGAGGACGGTCTTCTGCGGGGCTTTCAGCTGTGGCTTAATCTGCCGGCCCGCGACAAGCTCTGCGCACCGTGGTATCGCGACTTCGCGGCCGACGAGCTGCCGCGCTTCACGACCGACGGCGAGGTGGCGGTCACGGTCATCGCGGGCATCACGCACGGCGTCATCGGCGCGGTGACGCGCGAAGCCACGGCCCCTTTGTACTTGGACCTGTCGCTTCCGGCAGACGGTGTTTTTCACCAGAGTTTTGCGCCGGACTACAACGTCTTCGTGTATGTCTATGCGGGAAAGCTGCGCATGGCAGGGACGGTGATCCCCGCCGGACGGATGGCCGTGGCCACCAACGAACCGGACACGGACGGCCTCATCCTCGAGGCCATGGAAGACACTCGTGCGCTGCTTGTCGGCGGGCGCCCCCTGCGCGAGCCCGTGGTGCAGTATGGGCCGTTCGTGATGAACTCCCAGCACGAGATCGAGCAGGCGATCATCGACTTTCAGCATGGGGATCTGGCGTGAGGCAGGCGCTCCCCTGCCTACCCTGCCCCTCCCTGGGGCCGTCTCGGCCCTACTGGCCGTGGTAGGGTGGCCAGCGCGCACGATTGGCGGAAAAAACTTTACCTTTTCAGCGCAATAGGCAAAAATGCACGAAGCTTGCAAGGTCGCCGGCCGGTCCAGGATTCGGCGCACCGCTTCGCGGCGACCCGTGGCATGCGAGCACAACGATAACAGAGCAGGAGGAGCAGCCCGATGACAACCCCCTCCGTCCGGCCGCTGGGATGGCTCCAGATCGTGCTCCTGGCCGTGCCCTGCGTGGCCGTCATGGTCCCACCCGTCTTCAACCGGTTCGACCCTACCCTGTGGGGCGTGCCGTTCTTCTACTGGTGGCAGATGCTGTGGGTGCCCTTGAGCGGCGTGTTCATCGGCATCGCCCATAAGACCTGGGCCGTCCGGAACAAGGAGGAGGCGCGATGAACTGGCCTGCCACCGTCGTCTTCGTCTGTTTATTCCTCTTCATCACCATCCTGGGTTTTATTTCCGCGCGCTGGCGGGCCGGCGATCTTAACCATCTGCACGAATGGGGCTTGGGCGGCCGACGTTTTGGGAGCTGGATCACCTGGTTCCTCATCGGTGGTGACCTCTATACCGCCTACACCTTTGTGGCGGTGCCCGCCTTGATTTTTGGCGCGGGTGCCCTGGGATTCTTCGCTCTGCCCTACACCATCCTGGTCTACCCCTTGGCGTTTGCGGTCCTCCCCCGCCTGTGGGTGGTCGCGCGCGAGCACAATTACGTCACGGCGGCGGACTTTATCCGCGGTCGCTTCGACAGCCCGTGGCTGGCCCTGGCGCTCGCCCTGACGGGCATCGTCGCCACGATGCCCTATATCGCTCTACAGCTGGTTGGGATCCAGGTGGTCATCGGGGGCCTCGGCTTCCCGACTCACGGCTTCATTGGCGACCTTCCTCTGCTGATCGCCTTCGGCATCCTCGCGGCCTATACCTATACCAGTGGCCTGCGGGCACCCGCGATGATCGCCGTGGTTAAAGACCTGCTCATCTATATCACCGTCATCGCGCTTATCGTGGTCGTGCCGCTCAAGATGGGGGGGTTCGGGCACATCTTTGCGGCCATCCCGCCGGGCAAAGTGCTGTTGCCCGCCCCCTCCAACGGCAACTGGGGGATGATGTCCTATTACGCGTCGTTGGCGCTGGGGTCCGCGCTTGCCCTCATGCTCTACCCCCACGCCACCACGGCGGTGCTGAGCGCCAACGGGCCCGACACGCTGCGCCGGAACTGCGTGTTTCTCCCGGCGTATTCGCTGATGCTCGGTCTGATCGCGCTACTGGGCTATGTCGCCTATG